>NZ_JBEYWK010000002.1:0-452175 GCF_040644415.1 Streptomyces sp. NPDC046985 | reverse complement strand
GTTAAGCACGCCGCCAGCGTTCGTCCTGAGCCAGGATCAAACTCTCCGTGAATGTTTACCGGTGATCCGGTGCGCACACACGAGAGCGGAACCGGAGAGAGGAATAGTCCCCCCGGTCCACAGCGTCCTCGCTGTGTTTACTTCAAAGGAACCTCGTCCCGGTCATGACGACCGGAGACGGGGTATCAACATATCTGGCGTTGACTTTTGGCACGCTGTTGAGTTCTCAAGGAACGGACGCTTCCTTCGTACTCACCCTCTCGGGCTTTCCTCCGGGCGCTTCCCTTCGGTGTCTCCGACTCTATCAGACCGTTTCCGATCCGATTTCCTCGGGTTTTGTCTCGGGCTTTCGGGCTTTTGCCCTGTCGGCCTTTCGACATTCACTACGTTAGCGGATTCCCGTCCCGATTCCTAATCGGGCTTCCGCAGGTGCGCATTCGAGCGTGCGAGCACGCGTCGAACACCCTCGCGAAGGGATTCTGCTGAGTAGTGGAGTGGCCGCCCCGGCTGCAGGTGATCACCGTACCCGGTTCAGCGGCTCGGAAGACATTACGCATGCCGCTGGGCGGTGTCAACCCCGGCGCCGCCTCGGCGTGTGCGACCGGTAGGGGCTCACCGTGGGGTCGTCGGCGATCCAGAACCGCCACGGGTGGACGTCGCCGTCGCCGCCCTCCCCCGCGACACCGGTGCGCGGGCCGTTGCGTACCTGGTCGGCGGGGGTCGGGGCGCCGTTCAGCATGCGCATCGGGATATCGCCGGAGGCGCAGACGTCGGCGCCGTCGAGTGAACGGTCGACGTTCAGGGCGGTGGCGAGCCGGGCCGGTCCTTTGGCCAGTTCCTTGTCACCCCGGGCCGAGAGCCGACGGGTGCGCGCCAGCTCGGCGCCCTCGACGATCTCCCCGGCCCGCAGCAACACCGCGCTCGCCCGCCCCTCCGGCCCGCACACCAGGTTCATGCAGTGCCACATGCCGTAGGTGAAGTAGACGTACACGTGTCCGGGGGGACCGAACATCACGCTGTTGCGGGCGGTGCGGCCGCGGTAGGCGTGGGAGCCGGGGTCGGCGGGGCCGTCGTAGGCCTCGACCTCGGTCAGGCGCACTGCGATCTGTCCCTCCGGGGTCGTGCGGAGCAGGGTGCGGCCCAGGAGGTCGGGGGCGACCTCCAGGACCGGGCGGTCGAAGAAGGTCCGGGGCAGGGGCGTAGCGTCCGAGAGCGCGATCATGGCCATGGCGTCCGAGCGTAGTCCGGTCGGGTGGGCGACCGGGGGTGGTCAAGGTCGTCGGCCGTTGCCAGGGCGGGGGCGGGGAACCGGTCGCGGCCGGATCGCGTAGGTAGGGACCAGGCGTCCACGCGTAAGAGGGAGAGTCATGGCGTTCAAGAAGCTGCTCGCGAGCCTCGGGGCCGGTGGAGCGTCGGTGGAGACGGTGCTGGGCGAGGTGAACGTGGTGCCTGGCGGGGTCGTCCAGGGCGAGGTCCGGATCCAGGGCGGGTCGGTGGACCAGGACGTCGAGGGGCTGTCGGTCGGTCTTCAGGCGAAGGTCGAGGTGGAGAGCGGCGACCAGGAGTACAAGCAGGACGTCGAGTTCACCAGGGTGCGGCTCGGCGGCGCCTTCGGGCTGCGGGCGGGCGCGGTGCACGCGGTGCCGTTCGGCCTGGAGATCCCGTGGGAGACGCCGGTGACGATGATCGACGGGCAGGCGCTGCGGGGCATGCACATCGGGGTGAGCACCGAGCTGGCCATCGCGCGGGCCGTGGACTCCGGCGACCTCGACCCGGTCAACGTGCACCCGCTGCCGGCCCAGCAGGCGATCCTGGACGCGTTCGTCTCGTTGGGCTTCCGGTTCAAGAGCGCGGACATGGAGCGCGGGCAGATCCGCGGCACCCGGCAGCGGCTCCCCTTCTACCAGGAGATCGAGTTCTGCCCGCCGTCGCAGTATCGGGGCCTGAACCAGGTCGAGCTGAGTTTCGTCGCGGACGAGCACGCGATGGACGTGGTGCTGGAGATGGACAAGAAGCCGGGCCTGTTCAGCGAGGGCAGTGACACCTTTCGGTCGTTTCAGGTGGGGCTGCACGGATACCAGGAGACCGACTGGTCGGCGTATCTGCACCAGTGGATCGCCGAGGTCGGCAGCCGGCGGAGCTGGTTCTAGGCGACGGACCTAGGGTCGGCGCCGACGACAGGAACGATCAGGAAGGTGCCCAGGTGTCCGAGCTGAAGAGGCGACCGCTCCCCCACGACTTCCATCCGCCCGTGCCGTCTTTCACGGTGACGAGCGACGACGTGCGCGAGGGGGCGGAACTCAAGGACGCGCAGGTTCATTCGGCCGGGAACGAGTCGCCGCAGTTGCGCTGGGAGGGGTTCCCGGCGGAGACCAAGAGCTTCGCGGTGACCTGCTACGACCCGGACGCGCCGACGGGCAGCGGGTTCTGGCACTGGGTGCTGTTCGACGTCCCGGCCTCGGTGACGGAGCTGCCGGCGGGCGCCGGCGGCGGCCGGTTCGAGGGGCTGCCCGAGGGCGCGGTGCACGCGCGCAACGACTACGGCACGAAGGACTTCGGAGGCGCCGCGCCGCCGCCCGGGGACGGCCCGCACCGGTACGTCTTCACCGTGTACGCCGTCGACCAGGAGAAGCTCGGCCCGGACGCGGACGCCTCGCCCGCCGTGGTGGGCTTCAATCTGCGGTTCCACACGCTGGCGCGCGCCCAGCTCATCGGCGAGTGCGAGATTCCCGCCGGAAACTGACCTGGCCGTCGCGGCCTTTCGGTCACGAAGTCCGCGTTCGCCTGCGAAGTCCGCGTTCACCGAACGTTTGCCCGCCCCCGGACTTGGAAGTGATCGGGGGCGGGCATTTTTATTGCGTTGTCCATCCCGGCGTGCCCGTACAGAGTTGATCCGAGCCCGCCGGGCGGTGGGCCGGTGCACACGGGAGGTGGGCCCGATGCGGGACACGCTGGTGCTGAACGCGAGTTTCGAGCCGCTGTCGACGGTCACGCTCAACCGGGCCGTCGTCCTGGTGCTCCAGGCCAAGGCGGTCGTGGAGCAGGCCCACCCCGAGCTGCGGATGCGGGGAGCCGAGGTGGACATACCGGCGCCCCGGGTGATCCGCCTGTGCAGATACGTGAGAGTGCCGTTCCGAAGACAGGCGCCGTGGTCGAGACGGGGTGTGCTGGTGCGGGACCGGCACCGGTGCGCGTACTGCGGGCGCCGGGCCACGACCGTGGACCATGTGGTACCGCGGTCGCGGGGCGGGCAGGACACCTGGCTGAACACTGTGGCGTCGTGCGCGGAGGACAACCACCGCAAGGCGGACCGGACGCCGGAGCAGGCGGGGATGCCGCTGCTGCGGCAGCCGTTCGAGCCGACGCCCGCGGACGCGATGCTGCTGGCTCTCGGGCAGGACGACTTCGAGGCGCTGCCGACGTGGCTGGCGGACTCGGCGGCCTGACGCGTGCCGAGCCCCTACGGCGACGGAGGCTCGGCACGGTGGTCAGTCGGTGGACTCAGCCGACGGCTCAGTCGATGGGCGGCTTCTCGCGGCGCTCCGCGTCGGCCGGCGCGCCGCCGCGGTTCGAGCCGCCGCCGAACGCGCCGAGGTTGCCCACGGCGCCGGACAGGCCCTTGAGGGCGTCGCCGATCTCGCTGGGGACGATCCAGAGCTTGTTGGCGTCGCCCTCGGCGATCTTCGGGAGCATCTGGAGGTACTGGTAGGACAGGAGCTTCTGGTCCGGGTCGCCGGCGTGGATGGCCTCGAAGACCGTGCGGACGGCTTGGGCCTCGCCTTCCGCGCGCAGGGCGGCGGCCTTGGCCTCGCCCTCCGCGCGCAGGATCTGGGACTGCTTCTCGCCCTCGGCGGTGAGGATGGCGGCCTGGCGGGTGCCCTCCGCGGTGAGGATCGCCGCGCGCTTGTCGCGGTCGGCGCGCATCTGCTTCTCCATCGAGTCCTGGATGGAGGTCGGCGGCTCGATCGCCTTGAGTTCGACGCGGTTGACGCGGATGCCCCACTTGCCGGTGGCCTCGTCGAGGACGCCGCGCAGGGCCGCGTTGATCTCCTCGCGGGAGGTGAGGGTGCGCTCCAGGTCCATGCCGCCGATGATGTTGCGCAGGGTGGTGACGGTGAGCTGCTCGATGGCCTGGATGTAGCTGGCGACCTCGTAGGTGGCGGCTCGGGCGTCGGTCACCTGGTAGTAGATGACGGTATCGATGTTGACGACCAGGTTGTCCTGCGTGATCACCGGCTGCGGCGGGAAGGGCACGACCTGTTCGCGCAGGTCGATGCGGTTGCGGATGGTGTCGATGAACGGGACGACGATGTTGAGTCCCGCGTTGAGCGTCCGCGTGTAGCGGCCGAAGCGCTCCACGATGGCGGCGCTGGCCTGTGGGATGACCTGGATCGTCTTGATCAGGGCGATGAAGACCAACACCACCAGAACGATCAGAACGATGATGACCGGTGCCATCGCTGCTCCCCGTACCTTTCTCCGCCTCGGCGCTTACGGAAGATCTCGTGACTACGGACGATCTTATGACTGTTGAAGATCTTGCTGGTCGAGTCTGTCAGAACGCCGGTCGCTCCGTGGGGTGTTCGCCCCAGGTCACATGACGAGTGCGGTGGCCCCCTCGATGTCCACGACGTCGACCTCGGCGCCCACGTCGTAGGCGTGGCCGGGGTCGAGCGCGCGGGCCGACCAGATCTCCCCGGCGAGCTTGATGCGACCGCCTCCGCCGCCGTCGACGCGTTCGACCACGACGGCCTGCCCGCCCTTCAACGCGTCGATGCCGGTGGCCAGTCGGGGGCTCTGCCGGCTGTGCCGGGCCGCGATGGGCCGGACCACGGCGATGAGGGCGACCGAGACGGCGACGAAGGCGATCACCTGGAGCACGGCGCCGAAGCCGACTGCGGCGACGATCGCTGCCGCGACGGCGCCGACCGCGAACATGCCGAACTCCGGCATGGCGGTCACCACGAGCGGGATTCCGAGCGCCGCCGCGCCGACGAGCCACCACACCCATGCGTCGATGTCGTTCACGTGGTCATGGTAGGGCCGGGGTCGGCGGCCGGACAGGGCGCGAAGGGAGAGGGCGCGTGCGGGAGTTCGGCGCGGGGCGTGACGTCCGGCCGGCGGCGTTCAGCGGCCCGATGCGGCTGGGGCGTCGGAGGAGAGCCGGGGCGTTGGAGGGGGCCGGGGTGTGCGAGGCGTACGGTGCGGTCCGCGCCCTCGGTTCGGCGTCTAGCCGCGGTCCGGGGTCCGGGGTCCGCCGCTGTCCGGCGTCTGCCGCTGACCGCCGCTGTCCGGCGTCTGCCGCGATGCGGCTGCCGCGCGTTGTGCGGCCGGGGTTCAGGACAGCGGGAGGCCCTGGGCGGTCCAGCGGTCGCCGACCTGCTCGACGACGAGCGGGAGGCCGAAGCAGCGGGAGAGGTTGCGGGAGGTCAGCTCCAGCTCCAGGGGTCCCGCGGTGAGCACTTTGCCCTGACGGATCATCAGGACGTGGGTGAAGCCGGGGGCGATCTCCTCGACGTGGTGGGTGACCATGATCATGGAGGGCGCGATCGGGTCGCGGGCCAGCCGGCCGAGGCGGCGCACCAGGTCCTCGCGTCCGCCGAGGTCGAGGCCCGCGGCGGGCTCGTCCAGGAGCAGCAGCTCGGGGTCGGTCATCAGGGCGCGGGCGATCAGGGTGCGCTTGCGCTCGCCCTCGGACAGGGTGCCGAAGCGGCGGTCGAGGTAGTCGGTCATGCCGAGGCGGTCGAGGAAGGCGCGGGCGCGCCGCTCGTCGACGTCCTCGTATTCCTCCTGCCAGCCGGCGGTCATGCCGTAGGCGGCGGTGAGCACGGTCTGGAGGACGGTCTGGCGCTGGGGGAGCTTCTCGGCCAGGGCGATGCCGGCCACGCCGATGCGCGGGCGCAGCTCGAAGACGTCGGCGCCGGGCTTGCCGAGGGTCTCGCCGAGGATGGAGGCGGTGCCGGTGCTGGGGTAGAGGTAGCTGGAGGCGACGTTCAGAAGGGTGGTCTTGCCGGCGCCGTTCGGGCCGAGGATGACCCAGCGCTCGCCTTCTTTGACCGACCAGGAGACCTGGTCCACCAGAGCCCGGCTCTCACGGACCACGGATACGTCCTGAAGCTCCAGAACATCGCTCATGAGCGCGTTGTCTCCCCTTGCAGTGTGCCGCCGGTCTCGGCTGTCGCGTACGCGTGTGGCTCGGTCCGCCGCGCCGGTGGGCGCAGCCCTCACCGAATCTACGCCACCGGCCGGGCGGGGCGTTCCATCGGTCCGGTCCTAGGGTGGGGGCATGCTCTCGGAACCACGCGCTGGACGCCTCGCCGCTTGGGGAAACGCCCTTCTGGCCGGATTCGTCTCACCGGACGACGCCGTGCTCGCCATCGTGGGCGAGGACGCCGTGCACCGGGTGGAGGGGCTGCCCGGCGAGGGCGTCCCCGTCGGGCTCACCCTCGCGCTGGGGCGGCTGCGCTCGCTGGGCGCGGGCGCGCTGCGGGTGGCGCTGCCCGCGCCGGGGCATCCACTGGGGCTGAGCGGCCCGCCGGACTTCAACGCGCGAGCGCTGGAGGCCGGGGAGGCGGTGGTCTGCCACGGCGCCGCGTTCGGACTGGTGCCGGAGGTGCACGAGGCCGGCCCCGTGGGGGACGTGCACGCCGAGGTGGTGTGGCGGGTGCTCGCCGTGCGGGAGGCGCCGCCGGCCGACGTGCCCTCGCTGGGCGAGGCCGAGCGGGAGCTGGCGGAGGCGTTGCGGGAGGCGACGGGGGTGCTGTCCCGGCTGGACGTCGCCGGGTCCGGGCCGGTGGCGGAGGCGGCGGTCGCCGCGTACCGGGCGCGGGCCGAGCACGGCCGGGAGGTGCTGGCGCCGGGGTATCCGGCGCGGGCGGCGCGGGTGCTGGAGCTGGCGCAGCGCGTGGGCCTGCTGGTCTCGCTGGCGTATGAGAACGGTCACGGCGGCGCGGTGAGCGCGTCGGAGATGGCGGCGCGTCAGGAGGCGCTGCGCCCGGTGGAGCGGACGGCCCGGCGGGCGCAGGTGGCGGCGTACAACTCCGTGGTGGAGGAGCGGGAGAAGGGGACGCGCTGAGGGCCGGGCGCGTGGGGGCCGTACCAGGTGTCCTGGGCGCTGGTCGGAGCAGGTGTGCGGGGCGCGGGGACTTGCCCGGTCGCGCGGGGGGCTCGGGTCCGGCGTGCGGGGAGGTCGGCTCGGGTCCAGCGCGCGGGGCGGGGCGGCTCGGGTCCGGCGTGCGAGGCGGGGGGCTTGAGTCCGGCGTGCGGGGCGGGCGGTCCGGAGCCGTCGCTGACGCCGGGCGCCGCACGGTCGGTGGATGGATCAGCTCAGCGGATCAGGGCGGCGAGTCAGTCGGTCATCCCGTGGCGTACGGCCCACAGCGCGGCCTGGGTGCGGTCGGCCAGGTCGAGCTTCATCAGGATGTTGGACACGTGCGTCTTGACGGTCTTCTCTGACAGCACCAGGGCGCGGGCGATCTCCCGGTTGGAGCGGCCGTCGGCTATGAGGCCGAGCACCTCCCGCTCGCGCTCGGTCAGCGAGGTCCCGCGGCCCTGGCCGAAGGCGCCCTCGTCCTGGGCCAGCAGGGCGCCGGCGACCTCGGGCTGGAGCAGGATGTGCCCAGCGTGCACGGAGCGGATGGCGCCGGCGAGCGCGTCGGGGTCCACGTCCTTGTACACGTAGCCTGCGGCGCCCGCGCGCAGGGCGGGGACCACGGTGCGCTGCTCGGTGAAGCTGGTCACGATCAGCACCCGCGCGGGGTTGCCGAGTTCGCGCAGGCGGCGCAGCGCGTCGACGCCGTCCATGACCGGCATCTTGACGTCCATCAGGACGACGTCGGGCCGCAGTTCCTCGGCGTGGGCGACCCCTTCGGCGCCGTCCGCCGCCTCGCCGACGACCTCGATGTCCTCCTGGACTTCCAGGAAGGTGCGCAGGCCCCGGCGGACCACCTGGTGGTCGTCGACGACCAGCACCTTGATTGCGTCAGCCACCGGGGGCCTCCATCTCGATCACGGTGCCCTTGCCGGGCGCCGATTCCACGGTCAGCGTGCCGCCGGCGCCGGAGGCCCGGTCGCGCATGGAGACCAGCCCCAGGTGGCGGCCCGCGCGGCGGACAGTCCCCGGGTCGAAGCCCGCGCCGTCGTCCGCGACGCGCAGGACGGCGCCGCGGCCCCGGCGCTCCAGGGTGACGTCGACGTGCTCGGCGCCGGAGTGCCGCAGCGCGTTGTGCAGGGCCTCCTGGGCGACCCGGAGCAGGGCCTCCTCCTGGGCGGCGGGCAGGGCGCGGCAGCCGTGCGCGGTGAAGGTGACGCGCGCGGTGTGGGCGCGGTCGAGGACCTGTGTGTGGGTGCGGAGGGTGGCGACCAGTCCGTCTTCATCGAGGGCGGCGGGGCGCAGCTCCACCACGGCGGCGCGCAGTTCGTCGGCGGCCTCGGCCGCGAGCGCGGCGGCCTGCTGGAGTTCGCCCTTGGCGCGCCCCGGGTCGCGGTCGATCAGGGCGGCGGCGGCCTGGGCGGTCAGGCGCAGCGAGAACAGCTTCTGGCTGACGGCGTCGTGCAGCTCGTGGGCGAGGCGGGAGCGCTCCTCGGCGATGGTGAGTTCGCGGCTGCGCTCGTGGAGGCGGGCGTTGGCGAGGGCGATGGCGGCGTGCTGGGCGAGGATCGACAGCAGTTCCTCGTCCTCCTCGGTGAAGGCGCAGCCGCCCTGCGACTCGGGGCAGCGCTTGTCGGCCAGGAACAGGGCGCCGATCACCTCGTCGCCGTCGCGGATGGGCAGGCCGAGGAAGTCGGACATCTCGGGGTGGGCGGCCGGCCAGCCCCCGAAGCGGGGGTCCTCGCGCACGTCCGCCAGACGCTCGGTCTCGGCCTGGTGGAGCATCGCGGCGAGGATGCCGTGCTGGCGCGGGAGGGGGCCTATGGCGCGCCACTGCTCGTCGCTGACCCCGTCCACCACGAACTGCGCGAAGCCGCCGTGGTCGTCTGGGACCCCGAGGGCGGCGTACCGCGCGCCGAGCAGCTCCCGGGCCGAGGCGACGATCGTCTTCAGGACGTCGCGCACCTCCAAGTGCCGGCTCATGGCCAGCAGGGCGGCGCTCACGGCGGCGAGGCCGGACCGGGGACCTTGACTCATGTCCTCACGGTACCGGCGGGGTGTGACACCCGGATCGGCCCTGGCGACGGAGGCGCCTGGGGCGATGGACCTAGGCCGTCGGGCCCGCAGGCCCGGGTCGCCGTCCCCCGCCGGTCGCCCCATGGTGACGCGCCGGCTGGGTCCGGGGACCGCGCCCGAGGCGGCGGGGCCGGGCGCGTTCCTGCCGTGGCGGCGTGCCTCTGGCGCGAGTTCGGCGACGTGCACCTGCTTCTGCCGTGCCGAGACGCTCACACAGAGCGTTGCGAGGGCAACTTCCAGTGAGTTCGGGGCTTTCGCGATGTGAGGACGCGCATAGGGCGCACGTCACGTACGACCGGGCATAGGAGACACTTCGCCCGTAACGAACGGCCCGGACATACCGGTCTGTCCCGTTTTGTTAGTTCCTGATCCACTATGGTCCTTCGTACGTCACACCATTGCCAGCAGATTTTGCGGTCGCTAAGAATTGCTCTCGTCGCTCAGCGCCGCGAGTTCTCCGCTCGCGGCGTTTGTACGGGAAGGACCCCCTCCCGCAGTCCGGAGAGCGACCTCCGCGCTACCCGAAGAGGTCCATTCAGCATGCCCGCTCACATCAGCTTCCTTCGCCATAGTCGTTCCCTGACGAAGACCCACAAGATCGCCGTCGCCGGCGTCGCCACGCTCGGCGCCGCCGCGGTGGCCTTCGCCGCCGTCCCCGGCGACGGTCACACGAACGTCTCGTCCGTCACGCCCGTCCACGCTCCGGTCAAGGTCGGCGCGCAGCCCGCCAAGGACGCCAAGGACCTGAAGGACGTCAAGGCCAGCGTCACCAACCAGTTCGCCGGCGACAGCGTCAAGATCCAGGCCATAGAGGCCCGGCAGCAGGCCGCCGCAAGGCACGAGGCCGCCCACCACGCCAAGGAGGCCGCGAGCCGGTCCGCGCAGCGTCCGCAGATGCAGACGGTCGCCGCCACCACCAGCGTGGGCCACAACCTGGACGGCTGGATCCGCCAGTCGCTGGCCATCATGCGGCAGCACCACATCCCCGGCTCCTACAGCGGTCTGCACCGCAACATCATGCGGGAGTCCTCGGGCAACCCGATGGCCATCAACAACTGGGACATCAACGCCATCAACGGCATCCCGTCCAAGGGGCTGCTCCAGGTCATCCAGCCGACGTTCAACACGTACCACGTGTCGGGCACGTCGAGGAACATCTACGACCCGGTCGCCAACATCACCGCCGCCGCCAACTACGCGGCGCACCGGTACGGCACGATCGACAACGTGAACAGCGCCTACTGATCGCCCTCGAGGCCAGCGCGGACCTCTGACGGACGCGGAAGGGCGGTACCCCGCAACGGGGTACCGCCCTTCTTCTCTCCGCTCAGCCGCCGCGTCACCGTCCGCGCCGCGCGCAGGACGTCGCCGTCGGGCGCGGGGACGTCACTTGCGCATGACCTCCGGCTCGTGGCGGCGCAGGAAGCGCGCCACCAGGAAGCCGCAGAGGACGCCCAGGACGATCAGCGCGGCCATGTCCAGGCCCCAGGCCGAGGCCGCGTGGTTCCACAGCGGGTCGGTGCTGCCCGGATCGTCCGTGTTGGGCGCGATGTCGTTGAAGTTCAACGTGGCGCCGGCGGCGGCCACCGCCCAGCGCGACGGCATCAAATACGAGAACTCGTTGACGCCGACGGCGCCGTGCAGCGTGAACAGGCAGCCGGTGAACACCACCTGGACGATCGCGAACATCACCAGCAGCGGCATGGTCTTCTCCGCCGTCTTCACCAGCGAGGAGATGACCAGGCCGACCATCATCGCCGTGAAGCCGAGCGCCATGATCGGCAGGCACAGCTCGAACAGCGTCGCGCCGCCCAGGATCAGCCCCTTGGCCGGGATCCTGCGGCTGGAGAAGCCGATCAAGCCGACCAGCAGGCCCTGGGCCACGGTCACCAGGCCCAGCACCACCACCTTGGACATCAGGTACGCCGAGCGGGACAGGCCGGTCGCCCGCTCCCGTTCGTAGATGACCCGTTCCTTGATCAGCTCGCGGACGGAGTTCGCGGCGCCCGCGAAGCACGCGCCGACCGCCAGGATCAGCAGCACCGTGGTGGCCGTGCCGTTCGGGACGTGCAGTCCCGTCCTCGGGTTGATCTGCTGGTTGACCAGCAGGCCCCGGTCATGGTCGATGAGCAGGCTGACCGCGCCGAGCACCGCCGGCAGGATCACCGTCAGCGCCAGGAAGCCGCGGTCGGAGACGATCACCGACACATACCGTCGGACCAGGGTCAGCAACTGCGAGCCCCAGCCCTGCGGCTTGGGCGGCTTGACCGCCTGTGGCGGCGGCATGTGCGCGGACTGCGGCGCGACGGCGTCGAAGTCCGCGGCGTACATCTCGTAGTGCTGCGAGCCCTTCCAGCGGCCCGCCCAGTCGTAGTCGCGGTAGTTCTCGAAGGCGGAGAAGACGTCGGCCCAGGTCGTGTAGCCGAAGAAGTTCAGCGCCTCCTCCGGCGGGCCGAAGTAGGCGACGGCGCCGCCCGGCGCCATCACGAGCAGCTTGTCGCACAGCGCCAGCTCGGCCACGGAGTGGGTGACGACCAGCACCGTGCGGCCGTCGTCGGCGAGACCGCGCAGCAGTTGCATCACATCGCGGTCCATGCCCGGGTCGAGGCCGGAGGTCGGCTCGTCCAGGAAGATCAGCGACGGCTTGGTGAGCAGTTCCAGGGCCACCGAGACGCGCTTGCGCTGGCCGCCGGAGAGGGACGTGACCTTCTTGTCCTTGTGGACGTCCAGCTTCAGCTCGCGCAGCACCTCCTCGATCCGGGCGTCGCGCTCGGCGGCCGTGGTGTCGGCCGGGAAGCGCAGCTTGGCCGCGTACTTCAGGGCCTTCTTGACCGTCAGCTCCTTGTGCAGGATGTCGTCCTGCGGGACCAGTCCGATGCGCTGACGCAGCTCGGCGAACTGCTTGTAGAGGTTCCTGTTGTCGTAGAGGACTTCGCCCTGGTCGGCGGGCCGGTAGCCGGTGAGCGCCTTGAGCAGGGTGGACTTTCCGGAGCCGGACGGCCCGATGACCGCGATCAGCGACTTCTCCGGCACGCCGAAGGAGACGTCCTTCAGGATCTGCTTGCCGCCGTCGACCGTGACGGTCAGATGGCGGGCGGAGAAGGACACCTCGCCGGTGTCGACGAACTCCTCCAGCCGGTCGCCGACGATCCGGAACGTCGAGTGGCCGACGCCGACGATGTCCGTCGGGCCGAGCACCGCCGAACCGCCCTTGGCGATCGGCTGACCGTTGACATAGGTGCCGTTGTGCGAGCCGAGATCCCGGATCTCGAAGCCCTCGGGCGTGACGTGGAACTCCGCGTGCTGGCGGGAGACCTGGAGGTCGGAGACCACCAGGTCGTTCTCCAGGGCGCGGCCGATGCGCATCACGCGGCCCAGGGAGAACTGGTGGAACGTGGTGGGGCTGCGGTCGCCGTGCGCCGGTGGCGCCCCCGCGCCCTCACCGGGGCCCTGGCCCTGGTCTCGGCCCTGACCCTGGCCCTGGCCCTGCTGCGGGATCGACGGCGCGGACTGCGGGGCCGGGGCCTGCTGCTCCGCCCAGCCGGACTGCGCGGACTGCGCGGACTGCGCCTGGGCGGCGGGCTGCTGCCGGGCGGCGGAGGGCTGCGGCGTCTGGTGGCCCCAGCCGGGACTGGCGCCTTGCGCCGCGTACGGCTGCTGCTGAGGCTGGGGCTGGCTCCCGGCCTGCGCCGGGGCCGCCTCCGACGCGCCTGCCGAGACGTTCAGCCGCGGGCCGTCGACGGCGTTGCCGAGGAAGACCGCCGTGCCGGCGCCGAGGTCCGTCTGCTGGACCTTGAGGCCCTGCACATACGTGCCGTTGGTGCTGCCGTGGTCCTCGATGACCCAACCGCGGCCGTCGAAGCTGACCGTCGCGTGCCGCCAGGAGACCCTGGCGTCGTCGAACACGATGTCCCCCTGGGGATCGCGCCCCAGGGTGTACGTCCGGGACGGATCGAGCGTCCAGGTCCGTCCGTTGGTTTCCAGTACGAGTTCCGGCACTCCATGCCCCACTGAGTTGTCCCCCGAATAGCCCCTGTCGCAGGGAGTCTAGGGATGGCGAACATCGTGGGGAACTATTCCAGGCCCCGCAGCACGACCGAAAGCCGGGCCTTGTCATGAGTGCGTAACGCATGCTGTTACAGGGTGTGTTGACGGTGGTGGAAACCTGGGCGGAGGGGGGTATTTCCGTGCGAGCACGCCTTCCCGGAGTCCGGAGGCTCCCGAGATTCGCCGGGGCCGCCGGGGCCGCCGGGGCCGCCGGGGCGCCCCGATGTCGCCAGGCCGCCGAGGGTCGTCGGGGTGGTGCCGCCTCCCCCGAGGCCCGCGAGGCCGCTGAGGCCGCCGGAGCGATGGCGCTCCCCCCAGGTCCCGAAGCCGTCAAGGACACGTGAGGCCGCCGCCTCCCCAGGGTTGCCGGGTCCCCGAGGCCACCGTGCTCCCCCGATGCCTCGAAGCCGCCGAGGCCACCCGCCGCGGTCTCCCCAAGGCCGTCGCCTCTCCGGAGCCGCCGGGGCGGCGCGGGCGCCGTGGCTCCCGCGGCGCCCGGAGCGCCGCCGTTCACGGCCCCGCGCGCGGGTGGGATTCGCCGTCCGTCAGGCGGACGTGAGGGGCGGTCCGCGCGGGGTGCCGGATACGGTGGGCACACCATGAGCGCTTCGCAGAGTTCTGATGACCTCACCGTCCTCGTCAAGATCTTCGGGAAGGACAGGCCGGGCGTCACAGCCGGATTCTTCGACACCCTCGCCGCCTTCTCCGTCGACGTGGTCGACATCGAGCAGGTCGTCACCCGCGGCCGGATGGTGCTGTGCGCGCTCGTCACCCAGCCGGCCGCCGACCTGGAGGGCGACCTGCGGGCCACGGTGCATAGCTGGGCCGAGTCGATGAAGATGCAGGCGGAGATCATCTCCGGCCGGGGCGACAACCGGCCGCGGGGCCTCGGGCGCTCCCTGGTCACCGTGCTCGGCCAGCCGCTCACCGCGGCGGCCACCGCCCAGATCGCCGCCCGCATCACCGCAGCGGGCGGCAACATCGACCGTATCTTCCGGCTGGCCAAGTACCCGGTCACGGCGGTGGAGTTCGCGGTGTCCGGAGTGGAGACGGAGCCGCTGCGCACCGCGCTGGCGACGAAGGCCGCCGCACTGGGCGTCGACATCGCGGTCGTCTCGGCGGGTCTGCACCGGCGGGCGCAGCGCCTGGTCGTGATGGACGTGGACTCCACGCTCATCCAGGACGAGGTGATCGAGCTGTTCGCCGCGCACGCCGGGTGCGAGGACGAGGTCGCCGAGGTGACCGCGGCGGCGATGCGCGGGGAGCTGGACTTCGAGCAGTCGCTGCACGCGCGCGTGGCGTTGCTGGCCGGTCTGGACGCCTCGGTGGTGGACAAGGTACGCAGCGAGGTCCGGCTGACCCCGGGGGCGCGCACCCTGATTCGCACGCTGAAGCGGCTCGGCTACCAGGTCGGCGTCGTCTCGGGCGGCTTCACCCAGGTCACCGACGACCTGAAGGAACGGCTCGGGCTGGACTTCGCCCAGGCCAACACGTTGGAGATAGAGGACGGCAAGCTGACCGGGCGGGTCACCGGTGAGATCGTCGACCGGGCGGGCAAGGCGCGGCTGCTGCGCCGGTTCGCCGCCGAGGCGGGCGTCCCGCTGGCGCAGACGGTGGCCGTCGGGGACGGCGCGAACGACCTGGACATGCTGAACGCGGCCGGTCTCGGAGTCGCCTTCAACGCCAAGCCCATGGTCCGCGAGGCCGCGCACGCCGCGGTGAACGTCCCCTTCCTCGACACGGTGCTGTATCTGCTCGGGGTCACCCGTGAAGAGGTAGAGGCCGCCGACGCGCACGTGGAGGACTGACCGGGCCACCAGCCAGGCGCCGTCCCTAGCACTGGTGCTGTGCCGGGGGGTCCGCGGCGAGGCCCCGCGTCTGGGCGGGCGCAGGGTCTCGCCGCTCGGACGGCGGGGTCACTCCGACGGCGCCCAGTAGTCGCTCAGGGTGGCCGCGCCCGGCTCCAGGGTCTTCCAGGAGCCGTCGAACGTCAGGACGGCGAACGCGGCGGCCGGGAAGCCGCGGCGGTCCAACCGCTCGCGCACGTCGCCCTCAGCCGCCCCGGACAGCACTTCGACGAGCCCCTGCACGCCCGGGTTGTGGCCGATCAGGACGAGGGTGTGCACATCGTCCGGCGTCTCGTTGAGCAGCGCGATCAGCTCGCCGGGCGACGCCTCGTAGATCCGCTCCTCGTAGACGGTTTTCGGCCGGTGCGGCAGCTCGTGGACGGCGAGCTTCCAGGTCTCCCGCGTGCGGACCGCCGTCGAGCACAGGGCGAGGTCGAAGGGGACGCCGGCGTCGGCCAGTCTGCGGCCGGCGACCGCCGCGTCCGAGCGGCCACGCTCGGCGAGCGGTCGCTCGTGATCGGTCACCTGGGGCCAGTCGGCCTTCGCATGCCGGAAGAGGACAATCCTGCGGGGTTCTGCGACGCTCATGGCTCCCAGCTTCGCACGAAACAGGCCACGAGGCGCAGGGAGTTGACAGGGGTGTTCCGGGGAGGTCAGGCGTGGTCAGGCGCGTGCGACCAGATCCCGGACGTGCTGGAGAACCTGTGTGAGCGCGGGGTCGCCGGCCGCCGTATGGGCGCCCGACGGGTTCAGTATCAGCGCGAGCAGTGCGGCGAAGGCGAGGGCCGGGAGGGTCAGCGCCCACCAGGGCAGCCGGAAGTCGAGGCCGCCCGGGGTCGCCGGGCAGGACCGGGGGTGCGCGGGGACCGACATGCTCGCCTCCGTGGGTCTTCGAGGATCCTGGACAGGTCCTGCGACCGCCGCTCGCGGTCACACCTCGAAATTACGGAACCGGCGGCCTCCCGCCCATCCGGTGATCCACCCACTGAACCCTGACCCTCGCCCCCTAGGGGATGGGGGGATGTCCCTACCCCGGAGCACCCCAGCGCACCCCAGAACACGGAGCACAGGCCCAGAACGCCAGAGCCCGGCGAAGGTCGAGCGACCCGGGTACGTCCAGGTCCCCGTACGCTCCGGTCCCCGTAGGCTCGGGCCCCCGTACGCTCAGGTCGGCAGGACGCCCCGGCCAGCGGAACGCCCAGGCCGACGGAGCGCTCAGGTCCGCGGAGCGATCAGGGCGAGATGATCGTCGCGACGATGGCGATGACCACGAAGATGGCGAGGAACGCGCCGAAGACGATCAGCATCTTCTTCTGGCCGTTCGGCGGGTTCGGATCGAGCACAGGCTGCATGGGTCAAGTCTCGCACCCTCCGAGGGCGGCGGACGCCAGGGGGCTCCCCGCCGCGCGCCGCGCCCCGCCGCCCACGTGACCGCCGTCGCGCACACGGCCCCCGCCGCCCCTGCCGCCCGCACGCGGCCGAACACGGCCGACCGCGCTCAGCGGGCCGCCTCGTCCTCCACGGTGCGGTCGCGGCCCGCCAGGCAGCCCACCGCCATCTGCGGGATCATCAGGCAGGCCATGAGCCCGATGGGCAGGTCCCAGCCCCCGCTGCTCTGGTACAGCACACCGACCAGCAGCGGTCCCGGGATGGAGATCAGGTAGCCGGTGCTCTGGGCGAACGCCGAGAGCTGGGCGACGCCCGCGCTGGTGCGGGCCCGCATGCCGACCATGGTCAGCGACAGCGGGAACGCGCAGTTCGACACGCCGAGGAGCAGCGCCCAGGCCCAGGCGCCGGCGGCCGGGGCGAAGGCCAGGCCGGCGTATCCGGCGAGGCCGCACAGGCCGAGCGCGAGCACGATGGGCCCCTGGTGGGGCAGCCGACTGGCCACGCGCGGGATGACGAACGCCAGCGGCACGCCCATCGCCATGGTGACGGCGAGCAGCACCCCGGCGGTCCCGGCGGAGACGCCCGCGTCCCGGAAGATCTGCGGCATCCAGCCCATGGTGATGTAGGCGGCGGTGGCCTGGAGCCCGAAGAAGACGGCCAGCGCCCACGCGGTACGGCTCCGGGTGATCCGCAGCGCGGGCGCCGACGCCTGCGCCTGCGGTTCCGCAGGCCGCGGGCCGCGCGGGCCGTCCGGCGCCCGGTCGGCGGGCGCGGCGGACGTGCCGCGCTCGCGTATCAGCGGCAGCCACGGCAGGACGGCCACGACCGCCGGCGCCGCCCACACGGCCAGGCCCGGCCGCCAGCCGCCGAGCGCGTCGGTCAGCGGCACGGTCACCGCGGCGGCGACGGAGGTGCCGAGGGCGAGGGCCATCGAGTACAGGCCGGTCACGGGGCCGACCCGGTCGGGGAACCAGCGCTTGACGATCACCGGCATCAGGACGTTGCTGACGGCGATGCCCATGAGGGCGAGCGCGCTGGCCGCCAGGAAGCCCGCCGTGTTCCCGACGTACGGACGCACGAGGAGGCCGGCGGCGATGGCGACCATGCCCGCGCACACCACCGCGCCGGGGCCGAAGCGGCGGGCCAGCCGGGGCGCCGCGACGCCGAAGACCGCGAAGCACAGCGGGGGCACCGAGGTCAGCAGTCCGGCCACGCCGCCGCTCATCCCCAGCCCGTCCCGGACCTCCTCCAGGAGGGCGCCGAGGCTGGCGATGGCGGGCCGCAGGTTCAGGGCGGCCAGCACGATGCCGACCACGACCAGGCGCGTGACCCACGCGCGCGGGGCGGTCTCGCCGGGCGTCCGCGCCTCCTGCCGGTCCCCAGGGGTGGCGGTCGCGACCGGGGGGCGCTGCTGGATCGGGGGCGTCGTCGTCCGGGTGGTTTCCTCGCGTGCCATGAGACCCATCATAGAATGATGGGATGATTGACGGCCTACGGCCCGGAAGGCGGCTCCCGGGTCACGCGTGCGAAGGTGTGCCATGCCCTTGAGTCGAACCCGCCGGTCGGCGTTGTCCGAGCAGGTCATCGCGGCGCTGCGGAACCAGATCACGTCGGGTGAGTGGCCGGTCGGCGCCCGTATCCCGACGGAGACCGAGCTGGTGGAGCAGCTCGGCGTCGCCCGCAACACCGTCCGCGAGGCGGTCCGCGCGCTCGCCCACAACGGCCTGCTGGACATCCGCCAGGGCTCCGGCACCTACGTCAGGGCGACCAGCGAGCTGGCGGGCGTGATGCACCGCCGGTTCGCCGGGGCGGACCCGCGGCACATCGCCGAGCTGCGCTCCACGCTGGAGTCGGCGGCGGCGCGACTGGCCGCCGAGCGGCGCACGGAGAAGGACCTCAAGCAGCTCGACGCGCTTCTGGCGCGGCGCGAGGACGCGTGGGAGACCGGGGACGCGGAGGCGTTCGTGACCGCGGACGCGACCCTCCACCTGGCGGTGGTGGCCGCCTCGCACAACGACGTGATGACCGCGATGCACGCGGACCTGGGCGAGGTGCTGCGGGACTGGCTGCGCGCCGACGTCAGCGCGGGGCTGACCCCGGACACGCACATGGACCACACGCGCCTGGTCGACGCCATCCGGGCGGGCGACGCGGAGGCGGCCGGCGCCGAGGCCGCGAGCTACCCGTTCCTGTGCCGTGCGGCCCGGTCGGGGTTCGGCCCGCCCGCGCGGGACTGACCCGCCCGGCCGAGCGCGGCCCCCGTCCCGGCGGCGGCCGCGCTCGACGGGGGGGGCGAGCGCCGAGCGAGACGGTCGTATGGCATCCGCCCCTACAAGCCCTCTCGCCGGACGTGTGTGGGGCCCGCACACGTGGAGCCCGCACACGTGGGGCCCGCACACGGGCCGGGCGACGCCCATGCGCACGCGAAAGGCCCGCACCCCGGCGCGGCGGGACGCGGGCCTCGCAGAGCGGCCGCGGGGCGGCCGCCGCGCTCAGGCGCCGATGGCGTGCAGGCCGCCGTCCACGTGGACGATCTCACCGGTGGTCTTCGGGAACCAGTCGCTCAGCAGGGCGACGACGCCGCGCCCGGCCGGCTCGGGGTCCTTCACATCCCACTCCAGCGGGGAGCGGGTGTCCCACACGGAGGCCAGCTCGCTGAAGCCCGGGATGGACTTGGCGGCCATGGAGCCGAGCGGGCCCGCCGAGACGAGGTTGCACCGGATGTTCTGCTTGCCCAGGTCGCGGGCGATGTAGCGGCTGGTGGCCTCCAGGGCGGCCTTGGCCGGGCCCATCCAGTCGTACTGCGGCCAGGCGAAGGACGCGTCGAAGGTGAGGCCGACGACCGAGCCGCCGTTCTGCATCAGCGGCAGGCAGGCCATGGTCAGCGACTTCAGGGAGTACGCCGAGACGTGCATGGCGGTGGCGACCGATTCGAACGGCGTGTTCAGGAAGTTGCCGCCGAGCGCGTCCTGCGGGGCGAAGCCGATGGAGTGCACGACGCCGTCGAGGCCGCCCAGCTCCTCGCCGACGATGTCGGCCAGGCGTCCCAGGTGCTCGTCGTCGGTCACGTCGAGTTCGACGACCTTGACGGGCTTGGGGAGCTTCTTGGCGATGCGCTCGGTCAGCGTGGGCCGCGGGAACGCGGTGAGGATGACCTCGGCGCCCTGCTCCTGGGCCAGCTTGGCGGTGTGGAAGGCGATGGACGCCTCCGTCAGCACACCGGTGATCAGGACGCGCTTGCCCTCGAGGATTCCACTCATGGTGATCAGTGACCCATTCCCAGTCCGCCGTCAACGGGGATGACGGCTCCAGTGATGTACGCGGCGTCGTCCGAGGCGAGGAAGCGCACCGCGGCGGCGACCTCCTCCGCCTGCGCGTACCGGCCGAGCGGCACCTGCGCCATGATCGCCTCGCGCTGCTCGTCGTTGAGCGCCCGGGTCATGTCGGTGTCGACGAAGCCCGGGGCGACGACGTTGAAGGTGATGTTGCGCGAGCCCAGCTCACGGGCGAGGGAGCGCGCGAAGCCGACGAGGCCGGCCTTGGAGGCGGCGTAGTTCGCCTGCCCCGCCGAGCCGAGCAGGCCGACGACCGAGGAGATCAGGACGACGCGGCCCTTCTTGGCGCGGAGCATCCCGCGGTTTGCGCGCTTGACGACACGGAAGGTACCCGTGAGGTTGGTGTCGAGGACGGCGGTGAAGTCCTCCTCCGACATGCGCATCAGGAGCTGGTCCCGGGTGACGCCGGCGTTGGCGACCAGGATCTCGACCGGGCCGTGCTCGGCCTCGATCTCCTTGTAGGCCTGCTCCACCTGCTCGAGGTCGGTGATGTCGCACTTGACGGCGAGGAAACCGGCCGGCGGCTCACCCGACCTGTACGTGATCGCGACCTGGTCGCCGGCGTCGGCGAACGCGCGGGCGATGGCGAGGCCGATGCCCCGGTTGCCTCCGGTGACGAGAACCGAGCGGCTCAACGGATCACCCTTTCGTAGCGGTATCAAGCGTTCCACAGCACGCCCGGACGCCTCGGCGACGGCCGGTGAACAGGCGGCTTTCCCCGAAAACCTATCGGTCCGGCCGCGACGGCGGAGAATCGGGCACCGACAGTGGCTCCCCGCGCGCGCTGTCGAGTTCCTACAGAACAGGTGGCTTGCCCGCGCGACCGCTCGTCCGCCGGGGACTGTCGTGCGGCGCATTCGGCCCAGACCGTTTCACCCGGACCGGTGCGCTCCTGGACGCCCGAGCGGTCGGCCGTGGCCGCGACGAGGAGCAGCCCCCGGCCTCCCTCGGCGTCCGGGCCGCGTTCACCGGTGTCGCGGCGCGGAACTCGGGTGACGGAAGGGGCGTTGAACTGATACTCACGGGCGGGTGCGGGTGTCGATCTCGTGCCCGTCCGCTGCGTGGTCAACTGCCGAAGGGATTCCGCCCGTGCCCCAAGAGATCGATCCATCGTTCCAGGCGCTCCCCCTGCGCGCGCTCGCCGACGCCGCTCTCGCCCGCGCGCGGGCGCTCGGCGCCGCGCACGCGGACTTCCGGTTCGAGCGGGTGCGCAGCGCCTCCTGGCGGCTGCGGGACGCCCGCCCGGCCGGGTCGTCGGACACCACCGACCTCGGGTACGCCGTGCGGGTCGTGCACGGGGGGACGTGGGGCTTCGCCTCCGGAGTGGACATGACCATGGACGCGGCGGCCCGGGTGGCCTCGCAGGCCGTGGCGATGGCCAAGCTGTCCGCGAAGGTGATCGCGGCGGCCGGGTCCGACGAGCGGGTGGAGCTGGCCGACGAGCCGGTGCACGACGAGAAGACCTGGGTGTCGTCGTACGAGACCGACCCGTTCTCCGTGCCGGACGAGGAGAAGTCGGCGCTGCTCGCGGACTGGAGCGCGCGGCTGCTGGCGGCCGACGGCGTCAGCCACGTCGACGCCTCCCTGCTCACCGTGCACGAGAACAAGTTCTACGCCGACACCGCCGGGACCGTGACGACGCAGCAGCGGGTGCGGCTGCACCCGCAGCTCACCGCCGTGTCGGTGGACGAGTCGAGCGGGGAGTTCGACTCCATGCGCACCCTCGCGCCGCCGGCCGGGCGCGGCTGGGAGTACCTGACCGGGACCGGCTGGGACTGGGACGGCGAGCTGGAGCGGATCCCCGGCCTGCTGGCGGAGAAGATGCGGGCGCCCAGCGTCGAGGCGGGCGTCTACGACCTGGTGATCGACCCGTCCAACCTGTGGCTGACCATCCACGAGTCCGTCGGGCACGCCACCGAGCTGGACCGGGCGCTGGGCTACGAGGCCGCCTACGCGGGCACCTCGTTCGCCACGTTCGACGGGCTCGGCTCGCTGAAGTACGGCTCGGAGCTGATGAACGTCACCGGCGACCGTACCGCCGAGCACGGCCTGGCCACCGTGGGCTACGACGACGAGGGCGTGGCCGCGCAGTCCTGGGACCTGGTCAAGGACGGCACGCTGGTCGGCTACCAGCTCGACCGCAGGATCGCCCGGCTGACCGGTTTCGAGCGGTCCAACGGGTGCGCCTTCGCGGACTCCCCCGGCCATGTCCCGGTGCAGCGCATGGCGAACGTGTCGCTGCGCCCGGACCCGGCCGGGATGTCCACCGAGGATCTCATCGGGGGCGTGGAGCGGGGGATCTACGTCGTCGGGGACCGCTCCTGGTCCATCGACATGCAGCGCTACAACTTCCAGTTCACCGGGCAGCGGTTCTTCCGGATCGAGAACGGCCGGCTGGCCGGGCAGCTCCGGGACGTCGCCTACCAGGCGACCACGACCGACTTCTGGGGTTCGATGGCGGCCGTCGGCGGCCCGCAGACGTACGTCCTGGGCGGCGCGTTCAACTGCGGCAAGGCCCAGCCGGGCCAGATCGCGGCGGTCTCGCACGGCTGCCCGTCGGCCCTCTTCCGGGGCGTGAACATCCTCAACACCACGCAGGAGGCGGGTCGATGACCGCGCGTACGAACAAGCCGCACGAGATCGTCGAGCGCGCCCTCGCACTGTCCCGCGCCGACGGCTGCGTGGTGATCGCCGACGAGCGGTCCACCGCGAACCTGCGCTGGGCGGGCAACGCGCTGACCACGAACGGGGTCACGCGCGGGCGGACCCTGACGGTGATCGCCACCGTGGACGGCCGCGAGGGCGCCGCGTCCGGCGTGGTGTCGCGCTCGGCGGTGACCGCCGACGAGGTGGAGCCGCTGGTGCGGGCCGCCGAGGCCGCCGCGCGCGGCGCGGGACCGGCCGAGGACGCGCAGCCGCTGGTCACGGGCGTGCCGGAGTCCCCGGACTTCGCCGACGCGCCGGCCGAGACCTCCTCGGCGGTGTTCGCGGACTTCGCCCCGGCCCTCGGCGAGTCGTTCGCCCGCGCCCGAGCGGGCGGGCGCGAACTGTATGGCTTCGCCCACCACGAGATGGTGTCGACCTATGTCGGCACGTCGACGGGTCTGCGGCTGCGCCACGACCAGCCGGACGGCACGCTGGAGCTGAACGCCAAGTCCGCCGACCGCGCCCGCTCGGCGTGGGCGGGGCGGGCGACCCGGGACTTCAAGGACGTCGACCCGGCGGCCCTGGACGAGGAGCTGGCCGTGCGGCTCGGCTGGGCGCGGCGGCGGGTGGAGCTGCCCGCGGGCCGGTACGAGACGCTGCTGCCGCCCTCCGCGGTCGCGGACCTGCTGATCTACCAGACGTGGAACGCCTCGGCGCGGGACGCGGCCGAGGGGCGGACGGTCTTCTCCCGGCCGGGCGGCGGCACGCGCGTCGGCGAACGGCTGAGCGGGCTGCCGCTGACCCTGCGCAGCGACCCGGACGAGCCGGGCCTGGAGTGCGCCCCGTTCGTGGTCGCGCACTCCTCCGGCGGCGACGAGTCGGTGTTCGACAACGGGCTGCCGGTGCGGGCCACGGAGTGGATCGGCGGCGGCGAGCTGCGCCGTCTTCAGACCACCCGGCACACCGCGGCCCTGACCGGGCTGCCGCTCGCCCCCTCGGCGGGGAACCTCGTCCTGGACGGCGGCGGCGACCGGTCGCTGGCCGACATGGTGTCCGCCACCGAACGCGGGCTGCTGCTGACCTGCCTGTGGTACATCCGCGAGGTGGACCCGGCGACGCTGCTGCTGACCGGGCTGACCCGGGACGGGGTGTACCTGGTGGAGAACGGCGAGGTGACGGGCGAGGTCAACAACTTCCGGTTCAACGAGTCGCCCGTGGGCCTGCTGGGCCGGGCCGCCGAGGCCGGACGGACCGAGAGGACGCTGCCCAGGGAGTGGAGCGACTGGTTCACCCGGGCCGCGATGCCCCCGCTGCGGGTCCCGGATTTCAATATGAGCTCTGTCAGCCAGGGCGTATAACCTCGTAGGCGGCTGTCACCCGACTGGCCCGGAACCGCCGGCGGCGCCGACGGGACCGCGGACCGGACCGGGCCGCGTCGGAGGCGGTGCGGTCAGGTCGGATCAGACGAGATCATCTAGGAGACGCGAGAACCGTGACGGACATCGTCGACGAGCTGAAGTGGCGGGGGCTGTTCGCCCTGTCCACTGACGAGGACGCTTTGCGCAAGGCGCTCGCGGACGGTCCCGTCACGTTCTATTGCGGCTTCGACCCGACGGCGCCGTCCCTGCACGTCGGACACCTGGTGCAGGTGCTCACGGTGCGCCGCCTCCAGCAGGCCGGCCACCGGCCGCTGGCGCTGGTCGGCGGCGCGACGGGGCTGATCGGCGACCCCCGCCCGACCGCCGAGCGCACGCTGAACGCCCCGGAGACGGTGGCGGGCTGGGTGGACCGGCTGCGGGCGCAGATCGAGCCGTTCCTGTCCTTCGAGGGCGAGAACGCCGCGGTCATGGTGAACAACCTGGACTGGACGCAGAACCTCTCCGCGATCGAGTTCCTGCGCGACATCGGCAAGCACTTCCGCGTCAACAAGATGCTCACCAAGGACTCGGTGGCCCGCCGTCTGGAGTCCGACCAGGGCATCAGCTACACCGAGTTCAGCTACCAGATCCTCCAGGGCATGGACTTCCTCCAGCTCTACCGGCGCCACGGCTGCACGCTCCAGCAGGGCGGCAGCGACCAGTGGGGCAACCTCACGGCCGGGCTCGACCTGATCCACCGCCTGGAGCCGGACGCGGGCGTGCACGCGCTGGCGACGCCGCTGATGACCAAGGCGGACGGCACCAAGTTCGGCAAGACCGAGGGCGGCGCCGTCTGGCTCGACCCGGAGATGACGACGCCGTACGCGTTCTACCAGTTCTGGCTGAACGTGGACGACCGGGACATCTCGCGCTACCTGCGGATCCTGTCCTTCAAGTCCCGCGAGGAGCTGGAGGAGCTGGAGGAGCAGACCCTCCAGCGGCCGCAGGCCAGGGCCGCGCAGCGCGCACTGGCGGAGGAGCTGACGACCCTGGTGCACGGCGCCGGCCAGACCGACGCGGTGGTCGAGGCGTCCCGGGCGCTGTTCGGCCAGGGCGACCTGGCCGCGCTGGACGAGCGGACTCTGGCCGCGGCCCTGGCCGAGGTCCCGCACGTCACGGTCGACGCGGCCGCCTCGGTGGTCGACCTGTTCGCCGAGGTCGGCCTGGCGCCCAGCAAGTCGGCGGCCCGCCGCACGGTCAAGGAGGGCGGCGCCTACGTGAACAACGTCAAGGTCACCGCCGAGGACGCCGTCCCCGCCGCGGAGGAGCTGCTGCACGGCCGCTGGCTGGTGCTGCGCCGGGGCAAGAAGAACCTGGCCGCCGTCGAGGTCACCGGGGGCTGAACCGGCTGGGCGCTGTGTGACCGGGTCCTGTCCGGCAGGGCACCGTGTGGCCGGGCGCCTGCCTGCCGGGGGCCGACCGGCCGCGCGCCTGCCTGCCGGGTGCCGACCGGCCGGGCGCCCGCGTGCCAGCCGGGCGCCTGCGGCTGAGCCGCCGTAGCAGCACGTGCCGCGGGGCCTTCCCGGGATATTCCGGGGAGGCCCCGCTGTTCGTTCGGAGGGTGTGCTGAGGGTGTATCCCCCGCGTCCGTCGCATCCGTCAGGCGCGTTCCCGGAGTCTCCGCTTGTCGCCTCGCAGCGCCGTGTAGGTCATGTCGCCGAGGAACACGATGATGAGCGCGGCCACGAGCTGGAAGGCGTGCCGGGTCCAGTCGATGCCGCGCGTCTCCGCGACGCCCGCCGCCCGCGCGGCCGCGTTGCCGACGAGGGCGCCGAGGATGCCGAAGACCGTGGTCAGCCACAAGGGGCTGTGCTGTTTGCCGGGAACGACGGCCTTGGCGATCAGGCCGAGGACGAGACCCACGATGATCGCCCACAACCAGCCCATGGCGGCCTCCTCGTCCGACGACGTGAGCATTATCAGACAGTCTCGGCCGGGCGGGCGGGCGCCGCACGTCGGACGACCGGCGGATGCCGCCGCGCCCCGGCAGCGGGCGATTCGTCCGCGCAGGCGGGGGCGCTCCGGGCCCGCGGGCGGGCGGTGCCCCGGTCTCGTCGGCGCGGGGGGCGCGGCGTACCGTGGTGATGCGGGCCGGGTGAGGCGGCGGCGGTACGGAGACTTCTCTCCCGAGGGCGAACGGTGGAAGTGCGATGCGGAAGCAGCATGGCGGCAAAAACGTCCAGGTGTTCCATATCACCGGCGCCCGGACCGGTCTCCAGGACGACGTCCGCACGCGGCAGCGCCGTTACGTGATCTCGATGGCGATCCGCACGGTGTCGGTGCTGCTCGCGGTGCTGCTGTGGAACGTCGAACGGTACGTGGCGATCGTCGCGCTGGTGCTCGGCGCGGCACTCCCGTACATCGCGGTGGTGATCGCCAACGCGGGCCGGGAGAACGCGCCGAAGCTGCCCTCGACGTTCGTCACCGTGCCGACCAAGCCGATGATCAGCGGGCCGCAGGCCGCGGAGGACGGTTTCGCCGGCGCCGCGCCGCAGGACGCGACGGGCGGTCCGGCGCAGGGCGCCGCGGGCGCGGCTGGTGGGGCGCGCGAGCCGCGCGAGGGCGTCTGACCGCTGGTGCGAGGTTCCGGTCGCGTACCCCATGCGGCGGCTGGGCGGAACCTCAGATAATGCTCAGATCAATCATGAAGTTCCAGTGCCGGGCGGCGGGTGTCCCGTGACATACTGCCTACGCGCTCCGCATCCCCCGTCGGAGCGACAGACCGACGCCGGGCAGCTCCCCCCGTGGCTGCTCGGCGTCGCCTTGTGCGCCGCGCCGCCGGTGCGCGCGAAAGGCGTGCGGTGACATAGCGTGCCGTGGCTGTGAGACGGAAGACCCGTGACTGACGAGACCGCCCCGATCTGCTCCGCCAAGGGCTGCCGCGCCGCCGCCGTCTGGGTGCTGGCCTGGAACAACCCCAAGATCCACACACCGGAGCGGCGCAAGACGTGGCTGGCGTGCGAGGAGCACCGCGAGCATCTGTCGCAGTTCCTGGGGGTGCGGGGGTTGCTCAAGGACGTGGTCCCGTTCGCGCAGTGGCAGGCGCCTGACGGGGCCTGACGGCCGCCCGGTTCTACGACTGTTCGGCTGGACGGCGCACCCAGCGGTCCCGTGCCCGGCGGTCCGCCCGGTTCAGCCGCCGATCGCCGACATCGGCCGCTGCGGCTGGAGGAACGACGGGTCGTCCAGGCCCGAGCCCGCCTTCTTGCCCCACATCGCCCGCCGCCACATGTCGGCTATGTCCTCGTCGGACGCGCCCGAGCGCAGGGCGGCCCGCAGGTCGGTCTCCTCTGTGGCGAACAGGCAGGTGCGGATCTGGCCGTCGGCGGTGAGGCGGGTGCGGTCGCAGGCCGCGCAGAACGGGCGGGTGACGGAGGCGATGACGCCGACGCGGTGCGGGCCGCCGTCGACGATCCAGCGTTCGGCCGGGGCGGAGCCGCGCTCCTCGGCGCCCTCGGCGGTCAGCTCGAAGCGGGTGCGCAGGGAGGCCAGGATGTCGGCGGCGGCGACCATGCCCTCGCGCTTCCAGCCGTGCTGGGCGTCCAGGGGCATCTGCTCGATGAAGCGCAGTTCGTAGTCGTGCTCCACGGCCCAGGCCAGCAGGTCGGGGGCCTCGTCGGCGTTCAGGCCCGGCATCAGCACCGAGTTGACCTTCACCGGGGTCAGTCCGGCGTCGTGGGCGGCGCGCAGGCCCTCCATGACGTCCTTGTGGCGGTCCCGGCGGGCCAGGGTCTTGAAGACGTCCGGGCGCAGGGTGTCGAGCGAGACGTTGACCCGGTCCAGGCCGGCCGCCTTCAGCGCGCTCGCGGTGCGCTTCAGGCCGATGCCGTTGGTGGTGAGGGAGGTCTCGGGGCGGGGCGTCATGGCCGCGACGCGCTCCACGATGCCGACCAGCCCGGGGCGCAGCAGCGGCTCACCGCCGGTGAAGCGCACCTCGGTGATGCCCAGCGAGGCGACCGCGACGCCGATCAGACGGACGATCTCGTCGTCGGTGAGCAAGTCGGGCTTGGACAGCCATTGCAGGCCCTCCTCGGGCATGCAGTAAGCACAGCGCAGATTGCACCGGTCGGTGACCGAGACCCGCAGGTCGGTGGCCACCCGGCCGTAGGTGTCGATGAGCACGTGGGCCCCCTCCCTCGTGGATGCTCCGTCGTCTGCCGTCACTTGTGAGCCTACGCGACGGCGCCGACAGCGCCAGCGGCCCGATCCCACGAGGCGGGGGCGGCTGCGTCGCGTAGGCCCCGCTCGCCGTGCTGCGGCCGCCCCCGGCGCACACGTCAGGCCCCCGCTTGGGCCCTGGGCGGGGCCGGTCGCGGGGGCCTGGGGCGGGTCGGTGCGCTCCGGCGCCGGTCAGTGCGCGGAAGTGCTGGTCAGTGCGGCAGTGCCGGTCAGTGCGGCAGTGTCGGTCAGTGCGCGCCGGTGCCGGTCAGGGACCGCACCTCCAGTTCCGCGTACTTCCCGGCGTCCGGGGTCTCCTTGGACAGGAGGGTGCCCGCGACGCCCAGGAGGAAGCCGACCGGGATGGAGATCAGGCCGGGGTTCTCCAGCGGGAACCAGTGGAAGTCGACGTCCGGGAACATCGACGCGGGCGTGCCCGACACCACCGGCGAGAACAGCACCAGGCCGACGGCGGTGACCAGGCCCCCGTAGATCGACCACAGGGCGCCCGAGGTGGTGAACCGCTTCCAGAACAGGCTGTAGAGGAGGGTGGGCAGGTTGGCGGAGGCGGCGACCGCGAAGGCGAGGGCGACCAGGCCGGCCACGTTCAGGTCCCGGGCGAGGGCGCCCAGCAGGATGGAGACGGCGCCGATGCCGACGGTGGCCCAGCGGGCGGCCCCCAGTTCCTGTCTCTCGGTGGCGGCGCCTTTCTTGATGACGTTGGCGTAGATGTCGTGGGCGAAGGAGGAGGATGAGGCGAGGGTCAGGCCCGCCACCACGGCCAGGATGGTGGCGAAGGCGACCGCCGAGACGCCCGCGAGCAGCAGGGCGCCCCAGTCGGAGTGCACGCCGCCGAGATGCAGGGCGAGCAGGGGCGCGGCCGTGTTGCCCGCCTTGTTGGAGGCGGTGATCTCCGTCGGCTTGATCAGGGCGGCGGCGCCGAAGCCGAGGGCGAGGGTCATCAGGTAGAAGGCGCCGATCAGGCCGATCGCCCAGATCACCGAGGTGCGGGCGGCCTTGGCGGTCGGCACCGTGTAGAAGCGGATCAGGATGTGCGGCAGGCCGGCGGTGCCGAGCACCAGGGCGAGGCCGAGCGAGAGGAAGTCCAGCTTGGTCGTGCCGGTGGCGCCGTACTTCAGTCCCGGCTTGAGGAAGGCCGAGCCCTTGCCGCTGGTCTCGGCGGCCCTGCCGAGCAGGTCGGACACGTTGAAGTCGAACTTCAGCAGCACCAGGAAGGTCAGCAGCAGGGCGCCCGCTATCAGCAGCACGGCCTTGACCATCTGCACCCAGGTGGTGCCCTTCATCCCGCCGACGGTGACGTACACGATCATCAGCACGCCGACCAGCGCGACGATGCCGATCTTGCCGCCGTCGCTGGTGATGCCGAGCAGCAGGGAGACCAGCACGCCCGCGCCCGCCATCTGGGCCAGCAGGTAGAAGATCGACACGACGATGGTGGAGACGCCGGCGGCGGTGCGGACGGGGCGCTGGCGCATGCGGTAGGCGAGGACGTCGCCCATGGTGTAGCGGCCGGCGTTGCGCAGCGGCTCGGCGACCAGGAGCAGGGCGACCAGCCAGGCGACCAGGAAGCCGATGGAGTACAGGAAGCCGTCGTAGCCGAACAGGGCGATGGCGCCGGCGATGCCGAGGAAGGACGCGGCGGACATGTAGTCGCCGGAGACGGCGAGGCCGTTCTGGAAGCCGGTGAACTGCCGTCCCCCGGCGTAGAAGTCGGCGGCGTCCTTGGTCTGCCGGCCGGCCCAGACCGTGATGACGAGGGTCGCGGCGACGAGGACCGCGAACAGGATGACGATCAGCGTCCGGTGCTCGCCGGCCGGTCCGGCCGCCAGCAGCGTGTGCGCGCGGTTCATGCGCCGCCCTCCATCCGGGACTTGACGGCCTGCGCCTTGGGGTCGAGCCGGGCGGCGGCGTGCCGCGCGTACCACCAGGCGATGAGGAACGTGGTGAGGAACTGGGCGAGGCCCATCACGAGGGCGACGTTGACGTTGCCGATGAGCTTGGCGCCCATGAAGCCGCCCGCGTAGTTGGACAGCAGCACGTAGAACAGGTACCAGGCGATGAAGGCGACGGTCAGCGGGAAGGCGAAGGAGCGGTGGGTGCGGCGCAGTTCGCCGAATTCGGCGCCCGCCTGCACGGCGGCGAACTCCTCGGCGGTGGGGAGGGGCGCCTGCGTCTTCGAGGGTGGCGTTGTCTCGGCGGCCACGTCGGTCTCCTCGCGTTGACGGCTGGGTGGCTGGGTGCGGACAGGGCGTTGGGGATCAGGACTGCCTCGGGGCCCCCGGGTCGTACTGGAGCACCCCCGAGGTCCACGGCCGCAGGGGGAAACCGGTTCACATGCACTGGGTTCTTTCGCGATCGGCATGTAGATATTGATCTAATCAACATTGAATCAATACTGCACGACACTGCATAGTTCTGCCATGAATCGTGAGGGCAGTGCAGTCCGGACGGTCAGTGCAGGCAGTGCGGACCGCGTAGACCCGATCAACGTCGCGTTCGCGTGGTCCGCCCTGGGCGGCGATCCCGCCCTCTTGTCGCACGTCGCCGTCGTGGAGCGGGAGGGCGCGCTCGCCGCGCGTCTTCCCGTACGGTCGCTGGCCCGCGCGTGTACGGGCGCCTGCGCGCTGGCCGCCGCCGAACTGGCGGCGCGGCGGGCCGGGCTGTCCGCGGCGCCCGGGGTGCGCGTGGACGACGGCGCCGTGGCCGCGGCCTTCGCCAGCGAACGGCATCTGCGCGTCGACGGGCGCGCGGCCGCTTCCTTCGCCCCGCTGTCCCGCTTCTGGCGGACGGCGGACGGCTGGGTGCGCACCCACGCCAACTACCCCCATCACCGGGCACGTCTGCTGGCCGCCCTGGGCGCGCCGGAGGACGCGACCGAGGACGACGTGGCCCGGCGGCTCAGCGCGCGCGGCGCCCTGGAGACGGAGGAGGCGGTCTGCGCCGCAGGCGGCCTCGCCGTCGCGCTGCGCACCGCCGAGGAGTGGGCCGCGCATCCGCAGGGCTCGGCGGCGGCCGCCCGGCCGCTGGTGGAGCGCGGACGGCTGGACGAGGCGCCCGCGCGCGTGCTGCCGCCGCTGGGCGGCCCGGACGCCTCGGGCGCCCCGCTGCTGCCCGCCGCCGGGCTGCGCGTCCTGGACCTGACCCGAGTCATCGCGGGGCCCGTCGCCACCCGCACGCTGGCCCTGCTGGGCGCGGACGTGCTGCGCGTGGACGCGCCCCGGCGGCCCGAACTCGCCGACCAGCACACGGACACGGGGTTCGGGAAGCGGTCGACGACCCTGGATCTCGCCGCCGACACGGGCGCGTTCGAGGAGTTGCTCGCCTCGGCGGACGTGGTGATCACGGGGTACCGACCGGGCGCCCTGGACCGGTTCGGTCTCAGCCCCGAAGCGCTGGCCGAGCGGCGACCCGGAGTGGTCGTGGCGCAGTTGTCGGCGTGGGGCGGTTACGGGCCGTGGGGCGGGCGGCGCGGGTTCGACAGCCTGGTCCAGGCCGCCACGGGCATCGCCGCGGCCGAGGGGTCGGCGCAGGCGCCCGGCGCGCTGCCCGCGCAGGCGCTGGACCACGGCACGGGCTACCTGCTGGCGGCGGCCGTGCTGCGGACGCTGACGGAGCAGTCGTATGAGGGCGGCAGCCGCGTCGTGCGACTGGCGCTGGCCCGGACGGCGGCCTGGCTCACGGGCGCCGCCGCGCCAGCGGGCGGAGGGCCGCCGGGTGTCGTGGGGGTGCGTGAGACGGGTGCGCCGTATGACGGGCCGGCGCCGTGGCTCTCCGAGGCGGACAGCCGCGTCGGACGGCTGCGGTACGCCTTGCCGCCCGTCGCCTTCACCGGCGGCCCCACCGACTGGACGCGCCCGCCGGGTCCCTGGGGGACGGACCCGGCCCGCTGGAGCTGAGCGGCGAGCCGCGGACGCTCCCGCCGGGCGCGGCCGCGCGATGCGGCGCACAGCCCGCGTGACCGACGCCGACGCCGGTGGCCGCCGGATGCGCCCGCGCGATGCGGCGGGGAACGCGGCCTCCCGTCGGCCGCACGGGCGCGGGCCGCCGCGCCACCCGCCACCCGCCACGCGGCCGTACGGGGCCGGGGCGACGGGATCGGAACGACGAGGCCGGAACGACGAGGCCCGGACGACAGGCCCGGGGCGATAGAGCCGAGTTGAGGCGGGGTCAGGCAGCCAGCCCCGGCCGTAGCCGTCCGCAGGGCCGCCCTGGGCGTCCGCTGGGGCGCGCCCGCCCGAGCCTCGGCGTCCGATCCCCCGCCTTCCCGCCCTGGGCGCCCGCTCGGGCACGCCCCCTTCGCGTTGAGCGAACCGGCTACGCGGACGCGCCGCAGGACCACCGTCCGAACGCATCGTCAGCCGCGGAAGCCGCCGCACTGACGCACCGCACGAGGCGCCGCCGGTCGCCGGACACGCCGTAGGGGCACGCACTGCACCAACACCGCGCCGCACACCCGAACTTGTCGGCAGCACCAACGCAGAGCCTCCATTGCCGGGCCCGTGCCCACTGCGTCCCGGCGCGCCTGGACCATTCGGCGGTCCGGGCGCGAACTCTGGAGCTTTTCGCCCGTTTCGCGAGGACGCGCACCGGGTCGGGGGCCGAACTGGCGTGCAGGCGGGGCGAGTGCGCGGGCGGCTCGGCGGGCGCCTGCGGGGCCGGACTGTCGGTCGGGGCCCGTATCCTCAATGACCATGCTCGAAGACCGTACGCTCGCAGGGGCCTCCCCCAGCCCGTGGCCGGCCGCCTATCCGGAGGGATACGCGGTCGTCGACGTGGAGACCACCGGCCTGGCCCGGGACGACCGCATCATCTCCGCGGCGGTCTACCGGCTGGACGGGCGCGGCGAGGTGGAGGACTACTGGTACACACTGGTCAATCCCGAGCGGGACCCGGGTCCAGTGTGGATCCACGGGTTGACGAGTGAGGCGCTGGAGGGCGCTCCGCTCTTCGCGGACGTCGCCGAGGAGTTCTCGGCCCGGCTGGCGGGACGGGTGCTGGTCGCGCACAACGCGGTGTTCGACTGGCAGATGATCGCCCGGGAGTACGCCCGTGCGCGGCGCGAGGCGCCGGTGCGGCAGCGGCTGTGCACCATCGCGCTCTCCAAGGAGCTGGATCTGCCGCTGCCCAACCACAAGCTGGAGTCGCTGGCGGCGCATTTCGGCGTCGTGCAGCGGCGCGCGCACCACGCGCTGGACGACGCGCGGGTGCTGGCGGAGACGTTCCGGCCGAGCCTGCGCGCGGCCGCGGCGGGCGGGGTCCGGCTGCCGCTGCTGGAGTGCCGCCCGCTGACGGAGTGGTCGGACCGGCAGGTGCCGCGGCAGGCGTCAGGCGGGGGCTACGGCGGCGCGGGGGCAAGCAGTTGGCGCCCGGCGCGCAAGAGGCCGGCCTGCCCCTACCCGAACCCGGGGCGCTATGAGGACGGCAAGCGCCTCAAACAAGGCATGCGGATCGCCTTCTCCGGCGACACCTCGACCGACCGCGACCTGCTGGAGGACCGCGCGATCGAGGCCGGGCTGCACGTCGCCACCAGCCTCTCCCGGCTGACCAGCCTGCTCGTCACCAACGATCCGGAGTCGGGCACGGCGAAGACGGCCAAGGCGCGCCAGTACGGCACGCCGGTGGTGGACGAAGCGGCGTTCGGGCAGTTGCTGCGGGACGTGGATCCCGCGGACGGCGCCTGATCCGGCCCGCGACGCGGAGCCCGGAAGCGCACCGGGGCGGGCCGCCGGGCATTACGCGTGGGGTCCGGGCACGCGACGCGGCGGCCGGAAAGCGCACCGGGGTGCCGTGGACGACGAGCGGGCCCCCCGGGCGACGGCCGCCGTCCGCCTAGCCGGGCCGGGGAGGCCGACCGGCGCCGCGTAAGGCGACCGGCGCCTGAAAAACCGACCGAGGCTGGAGAAGCCGACCAGCCCCGGGGCGGCCGCGTCACACCGCTCTACGCGTCGGAGCCCACCCTCTACGCGTGAGAGACCACCTTGTCGACGATCCCCGTCTTGCCCTCCGCGCGGGCGCAGTGGGCCCCGCAGTAGAAGTGGCCGTCGGCCTCGACGCCCTGGCCGATGATCTGCACCCGGCAGTGCTCGCAGATGGGGGCCATGCGGTGGATCGCGCAGGCGAACGAGTCGAAGACGTGGCGCGCGCCGTCCTTGGTCTCCACGGTGAACGCCAGTTCGTAGTCGTTTCCGCACACTTCGCAACGTGTCATATACCGCATCGTGAGGGGCGAAACGGACCTCCGCAAGCCGACGGTGTGCCGCCCGCCCGGCGTACGGCCTGACCTGCGTGCGACCCGGTCGGCACAGCGGCCCCGTCGTCCTGCGACGATCCCGGATCCCGAACATTTCTGCGGACACCGGCATACCCCCCTGCGGGGAAGATCGCGCAGGGCGGGAGGTACCGTCGTGGGGTGTACCGCTTCCTGTTGACCCGCCAGTGGGCGATCATCACCCTCGTGGCTCTGCTGCTCATCCCGACGATGATCTGGCTGGGTTTCTGGCAGCTTCACCGCCATGACCACCGGCAGCGGCTGAACCAGCTCATGAGCACCTCCCTGGCGGCCCGGCCCGTGCCCGTGCGGTCGCTCACCGCGGTCGGCGGCTCGGTCGCACACCACGACGTCTACCGGCGGGTGACCGCCAAGGGCCGCTTCGACACGGCGCACGAGCTGGTGGTGCGCCGGCGGACGAACACGGACGAGCAGGTCGGCTACCACGTGCTGACCCCGTTCACCCTGGACGACGGCGCCACGCTGCTGGTCAACCGCGGCTGGATCCCCGCGCCGGTGTCCCAGACCGCGTTTCCGAAGATCCCCGCGCCCGCCTCGGGCGACGTCACCGTCACCGGCCGGCTGATGCAGGACGAGACGACGGCCGCGAGCGGCATCAAGAACCTCAAGGGTCTGCCGGACCGCCAGGTCATGTTGATCAACAGTGAACAGGTCGGCGCACTGCTGCGGGGCTCCGGCGACGCCTCCGCGCGCGCGGTGCTCGGCGGCTACATCGAGATGACCTCGCCCGCGCCCCAGGGCGGCAGCCCCCAGCTCCTCCCGACGCCCCAGGAGGACACGAGCTGGATCGGCGTGGGCGACATCAACCTGCCGTACGCGGTCCAGTGGTGGCTGTTCGCCGCGGGCGTCCCCGTGGGCTGGCTGGTCCTGGTCCGCCGCGAGCTGCGCGAGCGCTCCGCGGCGACGCGGGAGCCCGCCGCGCAGGAGACGGAGCCCGCCCCGGCGTAGGCGGTGTCCCCGCGTAGGCGGCGCCTCGGCATAGGCGGACGCCGGGGCGGGGGCGGCGGACCGGCCTCAGCGGGTGGACCGCCGCGAGGCTGGGATCGGCCTCGCCTCGCGCGGCGGCGACCGGGCAGGATGGGTCCATGGATCTTGGACTGAAGGACCGGATGTACGTCGTCACCGGGGCCAGCCGCGGGCTCGGCAACGCCGCCGCGCGGGAACTGGTCGCCGACGGGGCGAAGGTGCTCATCAGCGGACGGGACGAGCAGGCGGTCGCCGACGCGGCGGCCGCGCTGGGCCCGAACGCGGTCGGCGTGGCCGTGGACAACGCCGACGCCGACGCCCCACAGCGGCTCATCGAGGCCGCTCGGGAGCGCTTCGGCGGCTTCGACGGCATCCTCATCAGCGTCGGCGGGCCGCCGCCCGGGTTCGCCGCGGACACCACCGACGAGCAGTGGCAGTCGGCGTTCGAGTCGGTGTTCCTGGGCGCCGTGCGGCTGGCCCGTGCGGCGGCCGCGGAGCTGGACGCGGGCGGCGTCATCGGTTTCGTGCTGTCCGGCTCGGTGCACGAGCCGATCCCGGGGCTGACGATCTCCAACGGCCTGCGGCCCGGTCTCGCCGGGTTCGCCAAGTCCCTCGCGGACGAGCTGGGGCCTCGCGGCATCCGGGTCGTCGGCCTGCTCCCGGCGCGGGTCGACACCGACCGCGTGCGCGAGCTGGACGGGCTGTCGGCGGACCCGGAGGCGACCCGGGCGGCCAACGAGTCCCGCATCCCGCTGCGCCGGTACGGCACGCCGCAGGAGTTCGGGCGCGCGGCGGCGTTCCTGCTCTCCCCGGCCGCCTCCTACCTCACCGGCATCATGCTGCCGGTCGACGGCGGCGCACGGCACGGCTTCTGACCGGGAGCACGCGTCCACTGGGCGGCGCGCGGCACGGTCGCTGACCAGGTGCGCGCTTCGGACCGGCGGCGCGTGGCCCGGCCACCGTTCGGGGAGGCGCGTCCGCTGGGCGGCGCACAGCACGGTCACTGACCAGAGGCGCGCTTCAGACCGGCGGCGCGCGAGGCGGCTACGGGGAGGGGCGCACGTCCGTTGGCGGCGCGCGACACGGTCACAGACCGGGGACGCGTTTCGGACCGGCGGCACACGGCGCGGCCACCGTTCGAGGAGGCGCATCCGCTGGACGGCGCGCGGCACGGTCGCTGACCAGGTGCGCGCTTCGGACCGGCGGCGCCCGAGGCGGCTACGGGGAGGGGCGCGCGTCCGTTGGCGGCGCGCGGCAGATTCTCCGACTCCGTGCCCTCCCCCGGACCCGCCCGCCCCGCCCCCCCCGGCGGGCCTCCGGGCCGCGCCCGGCTCACCCAGACCGCCCCGGTCCGCCCCGACCGGCCGCCCCGCCCCGCCCGCCTCACCTGCCCGAGCGCGCCGGCGTGCGGTGCCGCGGGGCGCGCCGCGCCGTAGGAGGGGCGCGCCGCGGAAAGACCGGGCGGCGGGGCGGGTGCGGGCGGCCTGAGTCAGCTCAGTCGTTCCGCGCGGTGCCGGGCCACGCCGAGACGGACCTCTGCCGGGAGGCGGTGCAGGGCGGCCGAGTCGCGGGCCCTGGCCAAGGATCCGGTGGCGAGTTCGTCCAGGGCGGTCCCCGGTTCCGCCTGCGGCCGCAGCAGCAGCCGTACCCGGGCCGCGGGGGCGGCGCGGCGGCCGGTCAGCCGGACCTGGGCCCGCTGCACGCCGTCCAACTGCTCCGCGTCGGAGGCCAGGACGTCCTCCAGGGCCCGGCCGCGCAGCAGCGCGCCCTCGCCGTCGCCGGTGTCGACCAGCACCTCGCCGAGCCGCTTGCGGCGCAGCAGGGCGAACAGCCAGCACAGGGCGAACAGCATGAGCAGGGCCAGCGCGCCCAGGACCGCGGGCCACCACCACCCGGCGTCCCGCCAGTGAGTCCGCTCGGCGGTGCTCAGCAGCACGTCATGCCGTCCGGAGTGGATCCACCAGGAGGGCGGCGGCGCGCCGAAGCCGACGGCGAGCACCGAGCCGCCCAGACCGAGCAGCACCAGCCCCACCAGACCCGTCAGCAGGCGGTTCACGATCGTCAGCATCGGCGTCACCCCTTGTTCCGCGGCCGCTGGACCCGGACCGAGAGAGCGGGCGGCCGGGTCAGCCCGAGTCCTCGTACGGCGTCGGAGAGCGCGAGGTCGAGATCGGCGCGCACCGCGTCGACCTCCCGGAAGTGCGCGACCGCGCGCACGTGCGCCCTGGCGCGGCGCAGCCGGACGCGGACCGAGCGGACCCCGGAGATCTCCATGGCCCGGTCGCGCAGCAGGAGAGCGGCGGCGTCCCGGCGCAGCGCCGCCCGGACGCCCGGGTGGGGGCGCCGCATCGGCAGCAGACCGCGCTGGCCGGGGGTGAGGGCGAGCACGACCAGCCACAGGCCGAGGAGCGCGGCGATGACGGCGCCGACCAGCACCCAGGAGTCGTCCAGGGGCCGGGTGGCCAGTTGCCGGGCCAGCTCGCGGCGCCAGCGCAGTCCGGTCCGGCCGGTCCGGACGGAGGCGATGTCGTAGAGGAACGCGCCCGCGACGACGAGGACGAGCAGGGCGACGACGACGGCGGGCGCTCTGCGCGCCGACCAGAAGCGATGGCCGCGCCGGCCGCGGGCGGCCGGGTGTTCCGGCGGACCGTCGGCCTGTTCGGGCGGACCGTCGAAGTGCTCCGGCGGCCCGTCGGCCGGTTCACCGGGCATGCCGGCGCCCGGCTTGTGGAACATGTCGCCGTCCGCCGGATGGGACGGGTCGCCGACCCGGAGGACCGGGAGCGGCTGCGTGCTGTGCTCCGAATACGGGGGCTCGCTCATAGGACCCTCCCCTGTGCCGTGGGCGGCGCGCCGTGCGCCGGGAGCGGAAGCAGTCGTTCCACCCGGATGACCACCTCCGGCACCCGCATGCCCACCAACGCGCCTACCCGCTCGACCACATGGCGACGCACCCGGGCGCACCAGGCGCCGACGTCGCCGGGAAAGGGGAGGTCGAGGCGGACCTCGACGACCGCGGAACCGGCTCGGACGACGACCGCCGCGTCCGGCGCCGCGGCGCCGGGCGGCAGCAGGCCGACCGCCTCCCGGGCCGCCCGCGCGGCGATCTTCGCCACCACCCGGTCGGCGACCTCCGTCGCCCCGCGCTCGGCCGGCGGGACGCCGGACGCCGCTCCGCGCAGTCCGTAAGCCCCGCCGCTCACCGCGGGTCACCGCCCGCGGTCGTCACGGGAGCGGAAGAAGTCGCCGCGCTCGCCGCGCTCACGGGGCCCGTAGTCTCCGTCCAGGAACCGGCCCGCGAAGAAACCGGCGACGCCGAGGGCCGCCACCACCAAGAACGCGCCGAATCCGCCGAAATACCCGGCGAAGCCGAGCGCCATGCCTGCGATCACGCCGACCACGGCCATGCTCATCGTGCACTCCTCCTGCCCGGGTCGCCGGACCGGCGTCCGGGCTCATCCCTACTGGAGCCGCGACTGCGGCTCCTCTTCCTCGTCCTCGGGCAGGTTCACGTCGCTGACCGCGATGTTGACCTCGACGACCTCCAGTCCGGCCATCCGCTCGACGGCCGCGATCACGTTCTCCCGCACGGAGCCGGCCACCTCGGTGATGGACACGCCGTACTCGACGACGATCTCCAGGTCGAGCGCGGTCTGCACCTCGCCGACCTCGGCCTTCACCCCGCGGGTGACGGCCTTCGAGCCGCCGGGGACCCGGTCCCGCACGGCCCCGAACGTCCGGGACAGGCCGCTGCCCAGCGCGTAGACGCCCGGTACCTCGCGCGCGGCGAGTCCGGCGATCTTCTCCACGACGCCGTCGGCGATCGTGGTGCGCCCCCGGGTCGCGGGATCGCCCAGACCGCGCCGGGTCGCCTGTGTCTTGCGCGTCGCGGGAGACTCCGGCGCCTCCCGCTCGCTCACCGGGGTCCGGACGGGACCCGGTTCCGTCATGTCGCTCATCGCCTGCGTCCCTTCTGTCGCGCTCCAGGACCCACGGTAGGCGGATCGGACGGATCGCGCCCCCGAGCGGACGGCGCCGGTTCGAGCGATGCGCGGCCGGGACGGGCGGGAGCTACTCGCCGAGACCGGCGAGGTCGCGCAGCCGACGGCCCTGGGCCTGGCGTTCGGCGGCGCGCTGCTCCTCATAGGAGTGCGTTCCGGCGCTCCGCAGCAGCGCCTTGGTCTCGATCACCGCGCTGCGCGGCGCGGCGAGGATCGCGGACGCCAGGTCGCGGGTCGTCGCGTCGAGCTGGTCGCGGGGCACGGCGACGTTGGCCAGCCCGCTGCCGACGGCCTCCTCGGCGGTCACGAACCGCCCGGTGAGGCAGATCTCCAGCGCGCGGCCGTAGCCGACGAGGCCGGTCAGCGGATGCGTGCCGGTGAGGTCCGGGACCAGGCCGAGGCTGGTCTCGCGCATCGCGAACTGCACGTCGTCGGCGACGACGCGCAGGTCACAGGCGAGGGCGAGCTGGAAGCCGGCCCCGATGGCGTGTCCCTGCACCGCGGCGATGGACACGATGTCGCTGCGCCGCCACCAGGTGAACGCCTCCTGGTACTCGGCGATGGTCGCGTCCAGCTCCGCGTCGTCGCCCCGCGCCATGTCGAGGAACGACGGCTCGCCGTCGAAGCCCTCGGGCGTGAACGCCTGCCGGTCCAGGCCGGCGGAGAAGGACTTGCCCTCGGCGCGCAGCAGCACGACGCGCACGGAGCCCGGCAGCGACCGCCCGGCCTCGGCGAGCGCCCGCCACAGGGCGGGGCTCTGCGCGTTGCGCTTGGCCGGATGGGTCAAGGTCACCGTGGCGATCTCGTCGTCTACGGTGAGTCGCACGCCGTCTTTGTCGAATACGTCGGATACTGAGTCACGTACCGGCTTGAGGTCGTGCTCGGGCGTGGCCATGGGGCGCCTCCGAAAAGTGCGGTCGTCCGCACTGCCCGCACGGGCAGCGTAAGTGACTGCACAGTAACCACACGGTCGGTCAAGCGGCCGACCGGGTGGTCACCGTCGAAGGCGATGAGGCACCCGGGATCAGGCCGACGTGGCCTTCTTTCCCCGGGTCGCCCCGCCACGCCCACGGAGCGTGACGCCCGACTCGCTGAGCATCCGGTGCACGAAGCCATACGAGCGGCCGGTCTCCTCGGCCAACGCCCGGATGCTCGCACCGGAGTCGTACTTCTTCTTCAGGTCTGCCGCGAGCTTGTCGCGCGCGGCGCCGGTCACCCGGCTGCCCTTCTTCAGAGTCTCGGCCACCCGTGCCTCCTCATGGGAAGTGCGCTCTGTCTCCTCATGATCACCCCTCCGGAGCCCGATGGCCACCCATTCGGCAAGGTCCGTGGGACAGGGATATGACGACAGGAGCGCGTCCGCACAAGAGGAATTCGCTGTTCCGGGGGGCGCCGTTCGTACCGCCGAACGGGTTGTCTCACGAAGCCGCAGGTCAGCGGCGAGTCGCCGCCGCCCCTTGGCGCGTAAGGGCTTCGCGGTGAAATCCGTGTAGGACACACCGCGATACGAGGAGATCTCACACGAATGGTGGATCACCGATAGGCCGAATGATCTATACGCCGCGTCGGTGCGGGCCTGGGACCGGCCCCGCACCGGCCCTGCGGTGCGAAACGGCCGACCCCGGACGCGGCGCCGGTCAGGCCAGGCTCACCAGGTCCGCGTAGCCGGCGCCCCACAGGTCCTCGACGCCGTCGGGCAGCAGGATGATCCGCTCGGGCTGGAGCGCCTCGACCGCGCCCTCGTCGTGCGTGACCAGGACGACGGCGCCCTGGTACGTGCGCAGCGCGCCGAGGATCTCCTCGCGGCTGGCCGGGTCGAGGTTGTTGGTGGGCTCGTCGAGCAGCAGGACGTTGGCGGAGGAGACGACCAGGGTCGCGAGCGCCAGGCGGGTCTTCTCACCGCCGGAGAGGACCCCGGCCGGCTTGTCGACGTCGTCGCCGGAGAACAGGAAGGAGCCCAGCACCTTGCGGACCTCGACGAGGTCCATGTCGGGGGCGGCCGAGCGCATGTTCTCCAGCACCGTGCGGTCGGGGTCCAGGGTCTCGTGCTCCTGCGCGTAGTAGCCGAGCTTGAGGCCGTGGCCGGGGACGACGGCGCCGGTGTCGGGCTGCTCCACGCCGCCGAGCAGCCGCAGCAGGGTGGTCTTGCCCGCGCCGTTGAGACCGAGGATGACGACCCGGGAGCCCTTGTCGATGGCCAGGTCGACGTCGGTGAAGATCTCCAGGGAGCCGTAGGACTTCGACAGGCCCTCGGCCATCAGCGGCGTCTTGCCGCAGGGCGAGGGCTGGGGGAAGCGGAGCTTGGCGACCTTGTCGGAGGCGCGGACCGCCTCCAGGCCCGCCAGCAGCCTGTCGGCGCGCTTGGCCATGTTCTGCGCGGCGACCGTCTTGGTGGCCTTGGCGCGCATCTTGTCCGCCTGCGCGTTGAGCGCGGCGGCCTTCTTCTCCGCGTTCTGCCGCTCGCGCCTGCGCCGCTTCTCGTCCGCCTCGCGCTGCTGCTGGTAGAGCTTCCAGCCCATGTTGTAGACGTCGATCTGGGCGCGGTTGGCGTCCAGGTAGAAGACCTTGTTGACGACCGTCTCGACCAGGTCGACGTCGTGGGAGATGACGATGAAGCCGCCGCGGTAGGTCTTCAGGTAGTCGCGCAGCCAGGTGATCGAGTCGGCGTCCAGGTGGTTGGTCGGCTCGTCGAGCAGCAGGGTGTCCGCGTCGGAGAACAGGATCCGCGCCAGCTCGATCCGTCGGCGCTGACCGCCGGAGAGCGTGTGCAGGGGCTGGCCGAGCACCCGGTCGGGCAGGTTGAGCGCGGCGGCGATGGTGGCGGCCTCGGCCTCTGCGGCGTATCCGCCCTTGGTGAGGAACTCGGTCTCCTGACGCTCGTACTGCCTGAGCGCCTTGTCGCGGGTGGCGCCCTGGCCGACGGCGATGCGCTGTTCGTTGTCGCGCATCTTGCGGATCAGCACGTCCAGACCGCGCGCGGAGAGGATGCGGTCGCGGGCCAGCACGTCGAGGTCGCCGGTGCGCGGGTCCTGCGGGAGGTAGCCGACCTCGCCGGAGCGGGCGACGGCGCCGGCGGCGGGGATGCCCTCGCCGGCCAGGACCTTGGTCAGGGTGGTCTTGCCGGCGCCGTTGCGGCCGACCAGGCCGATGCGGTCGCCCTTGGCGATGCGGAAGGTGGCGTTCTCGATCAGGACGCGGGCGCCGGCGCGCAGCTCGATGCCGGAAGCGGAGATCACGGACAGACTCCAGGGCGGGTGAGGGGCGGGAGGGACGGCTGGGGAGGTACCGGCGTACCCGTCTAATGCGCGAGGAGAATGGCCATGGGAGACAGTCTAACGGGGGCGTGCAAGCACTTTTCCCGCGCGTTTCCCGCGTGCGCGCCCCGCTCGCCGGGGGGCTTCGGGGGTGCGGCGCCAGACTGGGCGGTGCGCCGGGGCGTCCCGGCTCAGTCCGGAGCGTGAGGGTGTGATCGGCATGGCGGATCCGGCCGGCGGGCGTCCCAGCGTCTGCCCCAGCCTGCTGTACGCGGACGCGAAGGCGGCCATCGAGCAGCTCACCGGAGCCCTGGGCTTCGCCGAGCTGGTGGTGTACGAGGGCGAGGACGGTCTCGTGCACCACGCCGAGCTGACGCAGGGCGGGGGCGTGGTGATGCTCGGCTCGAAGGGGAGCGGCGGACGCTTCGACGACGCGATGCGCGGCGCGGGTCCGGCGGGCGTGTACGTAGTGGTGGACGACGTGGACGGCCACTACCAGCGCGCCGTGGAGCACGGGGTGGAGATCCTGATGCCCCCGACCGACCAGGACTACGGGTCCCGGGACTACATGGCCCGGGACCTCGAAGGCAACGTCTGGAGCTTCGGCGTCTACGCCCCGCGCCTGGAGGGCTGAGCGCCGCGACGGCGGCTGGGCGGCCCGGACGGCCGGGAGCCGGGCAGCCGGACGGCCGGGAGCCGGGCAGCCGGGCAGCCGGGCAGCCGGGCAGCCGGGCAGCCGGGCAGCCGGGCAGCCGGGCAGCCGGGCAGCCGGGGCCCAACGACCTAGCTGCCCCCGGTGTGGACCTGGAAGGCGGCCCGGCGGACGGCCTTGGCCAGGGCGGGGTCGGGGTGTGCGGCGGCGAGCGCGACCAGGACCTGCACGGTGCGCGGGTGGCCCACCGCCCGCACCTCGTCGAGCAGGGCGGGCACGGTGGGCTGCACGGCCGCCTCCAGGTGCCGGACGAGCATCGGCGCCTCGCCGTGGTCGGCGACGGCGGCGGCGGTGTCCACCCACAGCCAGGTGGCCTCCTCGCGGGTGAGCACCTCGTGCGCGTCCTCCGGGTCCACTCCGTCGTGCTCGGCGAGCCACAGCAGCGCGTACGGGCGCAGCGCGGCCTCCTCCCGCACGGCCCGCACGTCGGGTTCGGCGGGGGCGCCGACGACCCGCAGGGCCTCGAAGGCGAGCCCGCGCAGCAGGGCGTCCTCGCCGCGGGCGGCGCCGAGGAGCTGGGCGACGGCGCTGCCGACCGGGCGGGCGGCAAGCCAGGCCCGGTACTCGGCGCGGGCCGCGTTCGGGCGCAACTGGGCGCAGCCGCGCAGCATGTCCTCGGCCGCCTGCTCGATGTTCCCGGCCGGGCTCTGGGCGGCGACGCAGATCTGCTCCAGCTTGACCCAGACCGCCCAGTTGCCCAGCGGGGTGAGCGTGGCCTGCTCGTCGCCGTAGGTCAGCGCGCCGACCTTGGCGAGCGCCCGCAGGGCCCAGTCGAGCAGGGGCGCCGGCGCGGCGTCCTCGGCCGGCGCGGCGGGCTGGACCGGGGCGGCGGAGGCGGGGCTGGCGGCGGGGCGCCCGCCGTGCTCGGGGTCGGGGGCGTAGGCGACCTCGCAGCGCTCGGTGCGCAGCTCGGTGACGCGCTGCTGGAGGAGGTCCAGAAGCTGCTCGACGGGCACGGGCCCGGCGGAGAGCTGGAGGAAGGAGAGCACCTGGGGCATGGCCGAGACCACCTCGGCCACGGCGGCGGCGTCGTGGCCCCGGGGCTCCGGCGAGGCCAGCGACCAGGCGTCGAAGAGGGCCACCCAGCCGCGCAGCACGGCGCTGTCGTCGCGGTCCCAGGCGCGCAGCCGCCAGCCCGGCCGGGCGCGGTCGCCGTGCACCTCGACGAGCCCGGCCAGGCGGGCGGTGTCCCAGTCCGCGCGGACCCGGGCGGGGGTCAGGCCGAGTTCGCGGGCCGCCCGTTCGGCGGTGGCGCGGGAGAGGGTGGCCAGGCCGTCGGCGGTCGCCCTGCCGCGGCCGGGTCCGAGGGTGGCGTCGGCCCAGCGGGCGACGCGGGCCGCCCCCGCAAGTCCGGAGCGCGCCATTCCGGCCAGCTCCGCGGGCGCCGGGGTGCCCTCCGGGGGGCGCGGTGCGGGGCGGCGCGGGGGCCGCTGGTTCACGGCTCGGGGGGCGGCGGCCAGGGGTCGCGGGCGGACGAGTCGAAGCCTGGAGTCGCGCGGGATACGGGACGTCACAGGTGCAGTCTCGCGTTTGACGGACCGAAAACCCAAACGGAACGTCACGGGCGGCGACGGAGAAGGCCAATGCAACGGGTGCGGGGGCGCGCGATGCGCCCCGGACAGGGGCGCGTCGTCCCAGGCCCGCGCGCCGCGCCGCACCCCGCGCACGCCGGGGAAACGGAACCGCCGCGTCTGGCCGGGTGCGGGTACCTGGCTCGCGGGTGCACGCCGTCGCCGAGGCGGACCACGGTCGCGTCCCGTCGCCCCGGACCGCACCCGCAGGCGACCGCGGCCCGGGGCCCCGGCTGCGGGCGCCGCCCGGCCCGCGGCCGCACGCTGTCGCCCAGGCGGACCGCGGTCGTGTCCTGCGGGCCAGCTCCCACGCACCCGCACCCGCACCCGCCTGGCACCGGCACCGGACCGAGACCCGCGTCGGCGTGAACGGCAGACGCGCCCGTACCCGCACGAAACCGCGGTCCGGGGTAGTCGTGGACGAGCAGACGCACCAGCACCGCACCGCAACCCCGGGTCACCGGCTCGCAAGGCATCAGGCGACAGGCACCCGGTACAAGGCGGCAGGCACCCGGTACAAGGCGCCAGGCACCAGGCACCGACTCACCCCCTCGCGCCACCCGCCCGCCGCCTCACATCAGCGGGGTGAGGAAGCGGCGCAGGGCCTCTTCGTACGGCTGGGGGTCGGCGTTCCACATCGCGCTGTGCGAGGCGTCGGGGACCGTGTGCAGGGCGATGAGGTTGGGGCGCAGTTCGGCCAGGCGGCGGGAGAAGCGCCAAGGGGCCACCCGGTCGCCCGGACCGTGGAAGATCAGGGTGGGCGCCAGGAGCGCGTCGGCGTCGCCCGGCTCGTCGAGCGGGCCGCCGGACAGCCCCGCGCGCCCCTGGGCGGCGCGCACCGCGAGCGGCAGCAGGACGCCGGGAGTGTGCCGGGCGCGGGCCAGGGCGCGCAGCGTGGCCTCCCAGTCGAGCACGGGCGAGTCCAGGATCAGCCCGGAGACGCGGTCGCGCAGTCCTGAGCGCAGAGCGGCGAGCAGCGCCATCGTGGCCCCGGTGGACCAGCCGTAGAGCACGACCCGCTCGGCGCCGTTGCGGACGGCGTAGCGGATCGCCGCGTCCAGGTCGCGCCACTCGCTGCGGCCGAGGTGGTTGAGGCCGTCCGGGGAGCGGGGCGCGCCGGGGTCGCCGCGGTAGGCGAGGTCCAGCACCGGGAAGTGCCTGCTGTGCAAGAACCGCATGATGTTCAGGGGGAGTTCCCGGGTGGTCCCCAGGCCGTGCACGGTGATCACCCAGGTGTCGCGGACGCCGGGCACGAGCCAGGCGGGCAGCGGGCCGAGTTCGCCCGGCACGTCGACGTCGGCGCAGTCGAGGCCGAGGGCGGAGCGGGGGTCGCCGACGTACAGGTTCGGGGTGAGCCACACCTTGTCGCCGGGCCGCACGGCGCCGTGGGTGACGCGGTCCAGGCGGCGCACGGCGGCGTCGGGCCGGTGCGGGGCCTCGCTCAGGACCTGGCCGACGACCGCGTGGGAGCCGTCGCCCGCCAGGCCGTACACGCCGGGGCGCAGCGAGGCCAGGCGCCGGGTGAGGGTGATCTGGCCGGCGGCCGTGCCGTGCACGGTGAGCCGGGGGTCGGTGGGCAGGGGCCGGCCCGAGGGCGCCTTGAGCGCGGCGTCGCTGGCGAGCCGTCCGGCGGCGACGCTCGCCGCGCCGGCCGCCAGGGCCGCGGTGGCGGCCGCTGCCGCCGCTTTGACTGTGCGCACGGATCCAGTGTCCGTGGGTAGCCGGTCCCCGGCCAGCGGGGGAAGAAGTCGGGAAGACACGTCCGGCCGAGTTCCAGGATCGGGCCGCTTCATCCCTCCCCCCGCCCCGGACCGGTCTGTCCGTAGCCGCGCAGCCGCTGCCGCGCCTGTGCCATCTGCTCCGGGGAGAGGAGGGACGGCGTCAGGCCGGGCACCGAGGACGCGGTCAGCCACAGCCGGCACATCCACTCCAACTGGGCCGTGCGGTCGTACGCCTGATCGAGGGTGGCGCCGTAGGTCATGGTCCCGTGGTTGCGCAGCAGGCAGCCCGAGCGGTCGGCGAGGGCGCGCAGCATGTTCTCGGCCAGTTCCTCGGTGCCGTAGGCGGCGTACGGGGCGACGCGCACCGTGCCGCCGAGCGCGGCGGCCATGTAGTGGATCGGCGGCAGCTCGGAGACGAGGGTGGAGACGGCCGTCGCGTGCACGGCGTGGGTGTGGACGACGGCGCCTGCGCCGGCAGTGCGGTAGAGCGCGAGGTGCATGGGCAGCTCGCTGGTGGGGAGCAGCGTGCCGAGCACCTGCCGGCCGTCAAGGTCCACGCCGGTGACGTCGTCCGGGGTGAGCCGGTCGTAGGGCACGCCGGTCGGGGTGACCAGGACGGTGTCGCCCACCCGCACGGACACGTTGCCGGAGGTGCCCACGACCAGCCCGTCGGCCACGGTGCGGCGGGCCGCCGCCACCAGGTCCGCCCAGGCGCGCCGCTCCCGCTCCCCCGCCTCCCGTGGACCCCTCGCGCCCGCCGCCGCCGCGTCACCCGCCTCCCGCGAGCCCGCCGCGCCCTCCGCCTCCCGAGAGCCCCCTACGCCCCCTACGCCCCCTGGGCCCTCTGCGCCTTCCGCGCCCCCCGTCACCCGCGTGCCCCTGGGGCGTGCTTCAGGTGTCCTTCGTCACGACGCAGCTCAGCCATGCGGGCGATCGTGCCAGCTCGCCGGTCCCGGGCACCAGACCTGACCGGTGAAAGGCGGACTCGGACACTCCACCGACCGTCTCAGTTCATCTTCCGTTCACCCACGTTACGTACGTTCATCCAGCCAATGACGCTCGAACGAATGCCTGGGTAAATGGAAAGCTTCTCGCTGATCCTCGCGATCGTGGTAATAACCGCACTCGCGTTCGATTTCACGAACGGTTTCCACGACACCGCCAACGCGATGGCCACCACCATCTCCACCGGCGCGCTCAAGCCCAAGGTCGCGGTGGCCCTGTCCGCCGCGCTGAACCTGGTGGGCGCTTTCCTCTCCGTGGAGGTCGCCAACACGATCTCCAAGGGGCTCGTCGACGAGACGGGCATCCGCCCCGAGGTCATCTTCGCCGCCCTGGTCGGCGCGATCCTCTGGAATCTGCTGACCTGGCTGGTCGGCCTGCCGTCCAGTTCCTCGCACGCCCTGATGGGCGGTCTGGTGGGCGCCGCGGTCGCCTCGGCCGGCGTCGGCGCGGTGCACGTGGACGCGCTGGTCACCAAGGTCGTGATCCCGGCGGTGGCCGCGCCGCTCGTGGCGGGTGCCGCCGCGCTGCTCGCCACCCGGCTGTCGTTCGCGATCGAGGGGTCCGCCGCCGAGGGCGCGCCGGGCGGCACGGACGGCGGCCGGGCCGCCGCGAAGGGCCACCGCGCCGGGCAGATCGCCTCCGCGGGCCTGGTCTCGCTGGCCCATGGCACCAACGACGCCCAGAAGACGATGGGCGTCATCACCCTCGCCCTGATCGCCGGCGGCGCCCTCGCGCCCGGCGCCAACCCTCCCGTGTGGGTCATCCTCTGCGCGGGCCTGGCCATCGCGCTCGGCACCTACATCGGCGGCTGGCGCATCATCCGCACCATGGGCACGGGCCTGACCGACCTCCGTCCGCAGCAGGGCTTCGCCGCCCAGACCAGCGCGGCCACGGCCATCCTGGCCTCCTCGCACCTCGGCTTCTCGCTCTCCACCACGCACGTCGTCTCCGGCTCCGTGATGGGCGCGGGGCTGGGCCGCAAGGGCGGCGTCGTGCGCTGGTCCACCGCGCGCCGGATGGCCCTCGCCTGGGTGCTCACGCTGCCGGCCGCGGCCCTGGTCGGCGCGGGCGCGGAAGCGGTGACGGAGCTGGGCGACTGGGGCACCGCGCTGGTCGCCGTGTTCCTGGTGGCCTCCAGCGCCGCGATCTGGAAGATCTCCCGCCGCCAGGTCGTCGACCACACCCACGTGGCCCCGGCGCAGGCCGAGGAGCCTCCGGGCGTGGTGACCCAGGCCATCGCCGCCGTGGCCCCGCCCCCGGCGGCGCCCGTCCCGCCGGCCGGGGACCTGCCGCCGGCGTTCCCGGCGCAGTCGGCCGAGCCCGCCCGCGACGAGGCGGCCGCCTCCTCCTCGGCGACCTCCCCGAACGCCACCGTCTGAGCCCCCCACCCGGCACCCCGCCTCTCAAGGAAGCATCCACCATGAAGATCGACTGGGCGGCGCTCGGCTCCGTCTTCGGCGTCAGCCTCGCGGTCACCGTGGGCCTGGTCGCCCTGTTCACCCTCGGCACCGCCGGTCTGTCCCGGCGCGAGCGGGCCCTCGCCCAGGGCGGCGGCGGAGGCGTCGCCCTCACCGGCGCCTGCGTCTGCTTCGCCGCCTGCGCGGCCGCCGTCGCGTACGGCATCTTCCTGATCGTCGTCAAGAGCTGACGACCTCTCACACCGTCGGCGCCCTGGGGCCTGTCCGTCGACTTTCCCTCTGCCCTTCGGGCGACGACGGGAAGGCGACGGACAGGCCCCACGCCCGTCGCGGGCGGTGTGGGCCTCATCTCAGTCTCCCTCCGCAGGTCAACGGCTAGTTGACGGGTGTTCGCGGACCGTGGTGGACTGCCCAGGCCAAGTACGGCGGCATGGAGAGGAAGCCGGTGCGAATCCGGCGCGGTCCCGCCACTGTCACCGGGGAGGAAACCCCCGGGAGCCAGGAACTCTCGCCGCCGGTCTCGTCGACCCAGGGCGTGGACACCCTGAGTGAGGACCTATCGCCATGCGCGGCTGCCGACCCAGGTGCACCCACGACGCTCTGACTGACCGTCACACCGGCTGACCCCGTGGGTGCCGATCGCGACTTCGCGTACGGCGCCGCCGCCGGCCTCCTGAGCGACCTGTTCCTCGGCGACCCTCGCCGCGGGCATCCGGTCGCCGCGTTCGGGCGGGCCGCGGGCGCCGTGGAACACGTGCTGTGGCGGGACCACCGCGGCTGGGGCGCGCTCCACGCGGCCGTCTGCGCCGGAGGCGCCGCCGCGCTGGGCGCCGCCGCCGCGCGCGCCGTCCGCCGCTCCCCCGCCGCCCGCGCCGCCCTGACCGCCGCAGTCACCTGGTCCGCGGTCGGCGGGACCTCCCTCGCCCGCGAGGCGCGTGCCGTCGCCCGAGCGCTGGAGGCCGGGGACGTGGCGGGGGCCAGGGCGCGGCTGCCGCACCTGTGCGGGCGCGACCCGCAGGCTCTGGACGCCGACAGGATCGCCCGCGCGGTCGTGGAGTCGGTCGCCGAGAACACCTCCGACGCGGTGGTGGGCGCCCTGGTCTGGGGCGCCGCCGCCGGTGTGCCGGGACTCGCGGGGTTCCGGGCCGTCAACACCCTGGACGCCATGGTCGGGCACCGCTCCGCCCGCTACCGGCGCTACGGCTGGGCCTCGGCGCGTCTGGACGACCTGGCCGGCTGGCCCGGGGCGCGGCTCACCGCCGTGCTGGCCGCCGCGGCCGGCCCCGATCCGCGCGGCGCGCTGCGCGCCTGGCGGGCCGACGCCGCCGCGCACCCGAGCCCCAACGCCGGCCCGGTCGAAGCCTCGTTCGCCGGAGCGCTCGGGGTGCGGCTGGGCGGCACGCTGTCGTACGGGGGGCGGGTAGAGCACCGGCCGGTGCTCAACTCCTCCGGGCGGCCGGTGCGGGCGGCCGACGTCGAGCGGGCGGTGCGGCTCTCCCGGCGGGTGAGCTGGCTCGCGCTCGGCGTCTGCGTCGCGGGCAGGGCACTCGTAGGCCGGACGCGCCGCGCGGGCCGGACCGGCCGGGCGAAGGGGTGCGGCTCATGAGCGGCGGTCTGCTGGTCGCGGGCACGACCTCCGACGCCGGGAAGAGCGTCGTCACCGCCGGGATCTGCCGGTGGCTGGTGCGCCAGGGCGTCAAGGTCGCGCCGTTCAAGGCGCAGAACATGTCGCTGAACTCGTTCGTCACGCGCGAGGGCGCCGAGATCGGACGGGCGCAGGCCATGCAGGCCCAGGCGTGCCGGATCGAGCCGACCGCGCTGATGAACCCGGTGCTGCTCAAGCCGGGCGGCGAGCAGAGCAGCCAGGTGGTCCTGCTGGGCCGCCCGGTGGGCGAGCTGAGCGCGCGCGGCTACCACGGCGGGCGGCAGCGGAAGCTGCTCGGCACCGTCCTGGACTGCCTCGCCGCACTGCGGGACAGCCACGACGCGGTGATCTGCGAGGGGGCGGGGAGCCCGGCGGAGATCAACCTGCGCCGGACCGACATCGTCAACATGAGCGTCGCGCGCGGGGCGCGGCTGCCGGTGCTCGTCGTGGGCGACATCGACCGCGGCGGCGTCTTCGCCTCCTTCTTCGGCACCGTCGCCCTGCTGTCGCCCGAGGACCAGGAGCTGGTCGCCGGGTTCCTGGTGAACAAGTTCCGGGGGGACGTCTCCCTGCTGGAACCCGGGCTCGACATGCTGCGCGGACTCACCGGCCGGCGGTCCTACGGCGTGCTGCCGTTCCAGGGCGGCCTGGGCATCGACGAGGAGGACGGGATGGGCCTCTCCTCGGGCCGGGCGTTCGCGCACGGCGCGGGCCGCCAGGGGTCCGTCCCGCCGCCGGACGGGCAGGACGTGCTGCGGGTCGCCGTCTGCGCGGTCCCGCTGACGTCGAACTTCACCGACCTGGACGCGCTGGCCGCCGAGCCAGGCGTCGTCGTGCGGTTCGCGGACCGGCCCGAGGAACTGGCCGACGCCGACCTCGTCGTGGTCCCCGGCACCCGGGGCACCGTCCGGGCGCTGGACTGGCTGCACGAGCGGGGGCTCGCGGCGGCGCTGCGGCGGCGGGCCGCCGAGGGGCGGCCGGTGCTCGGCGTCTGCGGCGGCTTCCAGCTCCTGGGCGAGCGCATCGAGGACGACGTGGAGAGCCGGCGCGGGCAGGTCGACGGGCTCGGCCTGCTGCCGGTGCGCGTCCGCTTCGCGCGGGAGAAGACCCTCGGCAGGCCGGTCGGCGAGGCGCTGGGCGAGCGCGTCGAGGGCTACGAGATCCACCACGGGGTCGCCGAGGTGACCGGCGGGGAGCCCTTCCTGGACGGCTGCCGGGTCGGCGGCGTGTGGGGCACGCACTGGCACGGCTCGCTGGAGTCGGACGCCTTCCGGCGGGCCTTCCTGCGCGAGGTGGCCGCCGCCGCGGGCCGCCGGTTCACGCCCGCGCCGGGCACCTCCTTCGCCGCGCTGCGCGAGGAGCAGTTGGACCGGCTCGGCGACCTGATCGAACAGCACGCGGACACGGACGCGCTGTGGCGGCTCATTGAGTCGGGCGCGCCGCGAGGACTGCCTTTCCTTCCACCGGGAGCACCCGCATGAGCACAGTGTTGTTGTTGTCGACCGCCGACACCGATCTGCTGGCGGCCCGCGCCTGCGGCGGCGCCTACCGGATCGGCAACCCGGCCCGGGTGGACGTCGCCGGCGAGCTGCCCGCGCTGCTCGACGGCGCCGACGTCGCCGTCGTCCGGCTGCTCGGCGGCAAGCGGGCCTGGGAGGACGGGCTCGCCGCGCTGAAGGCGTCCGGCGTGCCGACGGTGCTGCTGGGCGGCGAGAGCGTGCCGGACGCGGAGCTGATGGCCGAGTCGTCCGTGCCGGCCGGCGTGGTGGCCGAGGCGCTGCGCTACCTGGTCGAGGGCGGCCCCGGCAACCTCGCCGAACTCGCCCGGTTCCTGTCCGACACGGTGCTGCTGACCGGCGAGGGCTTCGAGGAGCCGCGCCGTATGCCGGAGTTCGGCGTGCACGGGGAGCGGGCGTTCGCGGACGGCCGCCCGACCGTCGGCGTGCTCTTCTACCGCGCCCACGAGCTGAGCGGCAACACGGCCTTCGTGGACGTCCTGTGCGACGCGATCGAGGCCCGGGGCGCCAACGCGCTGCCGGTGTACTGCGGTTCGCTGCGCGGCGCCGATCCGGAGCTGTACGCGATCCTGGGCCGGGCCGACGCGCTGGTGGCCACCGTCCTGGCGGCCGGGGGCACGCACGCCTCGCAGGCGTCGGCGGGCGGCGACGAGGAGGCGTGGGACGTCGGGGCGCTGGCCGAGCTGGACGTCCCGGTCCTCCAGGGGCTGTGCCTGACCTCCTCGCGGGCCGCCTGGGACGCCTCCGACGCCGCCCTGTCCCCCATGGACGCGGCGATGCAGGTCGCCATCCCCGAGTTCGACGGCCGTCTGATCACCGTCCCGTTCTCCTTCAAGGAGCAGGGCCCCGACGACGTGCCGGTGTACGTCGCCGACCCCGGGCGGGCCGCGCGGGTCGCCGGGATCGCCGTACGGCACGCGCGGTTGAGGCACAAGGCCGCCGCGGACAAGAGGGTCGCGCTGGTCTTCACCGCGTACCCGACCAAGCACGCGCGGGTGGGCAACGCGGTCGGCCTGGACACTCCCGCCTCCGCGGTGCGGGTGCTGGACGCGCTGCGCGGCGCCGGGTACGCGGTGACCGGCTACCCGGACGACGGCGACGCGCTGATCCACCGGCTGATCGAGGCCGGCGGGCACGACGTGGAGTGGCTGACGGAGGATCAGCTCGCCGCCGCGCCCGCCCGGGTGCCGCTGGCCGACTACCGGGCGTGGTTCGAGCGGCTGGACCCGGGGCTGCGGGAGGCGATGACCGAGGCGTGGGGCGAGCCGCCGGGCTCGCTGTACGTCGACGGCGACGACATCGTGCTCGCCTCCCTCCAGTTCGGCAACGCGGTGGTGATGATCCAGCCGCCGCGCGGCTTCGGCGAGAACCCGATCGCGATCTACCACGACCCCGCCATGCCGCCCTCGCACCACTACATGGCGGCCTACCGGTGGCTGGAGACCGCGGCCGCGGAAGGGGGCTTCGGCGCCGACGCGATCGTGCACATGGGCAAGCACGGCACGATGGAGTGGCTGCCGGGCAAGGGCCTGGGCCTGAGCGGCGGCTGCGCCCCGGACGCGGTCCTCGGCGACCTCCCCCTGGTCTACCCGTTCATCGTCAACGACCCCGGCGAGGGCACCCAGGCCAAGCGGCGCGGGCACGCCACCGTCGTCGACCACCTGGTGCCGCCGATGGCCCGCGCGGACACCTACGGCGACCTGGCCAAGCTGGAGCAGCTCCTCGACGAGTACGCGCTCGTCTCCGACCTGGACCCGGTGAAGGCGCCGGCGGTGCGGGCGCAGATCTGGACGCTGGTCAAGGCGGCCGAGCTGCACCACGACCTGCACGTGGACGAGCAGCCGGGCGACGAGGCGTTCGACGAGTTCGTCCTGCACGTCGACGGCTATCTGTGCGAGATCAAGGACGTGCAGATCCGCGACGGCCTGCACATCCTGGGCGGCGGCCCGGTCGGCGGAGCGCGCGTGAACCTGGTCCTCGCGGTGCTCCGGGCGGCGCAGGTGTGGGGCGGGCAGGCGAACGCCCTGCCGGGCCTGCGGGCCTCGCTGGCGGCCCATTTCGGGCTGGTGGAGAAGGAGTTGCTGGCCGAGCCGGGCGCCCCGGTGAAGCTTCCGGCGGAGCTGACGGACCTGGTGGACGGCCCGGCGCGGACCGGCGCCGACGCGATCGACCTGCTGGAGCGGCTCTGCCGGCGGATCGCCGAGGCGATGGAGGAGCGCGGCTGGGCGGCCGCCGGATGCGCGCCGCTGGTCCGCGAGGCGGTCGGCGCCGAACCGCCCGAGGCGGTGGCCGTGCTGGAGTTCGCGTGCACCGAGGTCGTGCCGCGGCTGGCCCGGACGACGGACGAGATCGGGCATATCCTGCGGGCGCTGAACGGCGGTTACGTGCCCGCCGGACCGTCCGGCTCGCCCACCCGCGGTCTGGTCAACGTGCTGCCGACCGGCCGGAATTTCTACTCGGTCGACCCCAAGGCCATCCCGTCCAGGCTGAGTTGGGAGGTCGGGCAGTCGCTGGCCGACTCGCTGGTGGCCCGCTACCTCCAGGACACCGGCGGCTACCCGGAGTCCGTCGGCCTGACGGTGTGGGGCACCTCCGCGATGCGCACCCAGGGCGACGACATCGCCGAGATCCTGGCGCTGCTGGGCTGCCGCCCGGTGTGGGACGACGCCTCGCGCCGGGTGACCGGCTTCGCGGTGGTCCCGCTGGAGGAGCTGGACCGGCCGCGCATCGATGTGACCGTCCGCATCTCGGGCTTCTTCCGCGACGCGTTCCCGCACGTGGTGGGGCTGATCGACGACGCGGTGCGGGCTGTCGCGGAGCTGGACGAGCCCGCCGAGCGGAACTTCGTGCGCGCCCACGCCGACGAGGACACCGCCGAGCACGGCGACCGGCGGCGGGCCACCGCCCGCGTCTTCGGCTCCAAGCCGGGGGCCTACGGCGCGGGCCTGCTGCCGCTGATCGACGCCCGCAACTGGCGCTCCGACGCCGACCTCGCCGAGGTGTACGCGGTGTGGGGCGGCTACGCCTACGGGCGCGGCCTGGACGGGCGCGCCGCGCGCGGCGACATGGAGACGGCGTTCCGGCGGATCGCGGTGGCCGCGAAGAACGTCGACACCCGCGAGCACGACATCCACGACGCGGACGACTACTTCCAGTACCACGGCGGCATGGTCGCCATGGTGCGGCACCTGACCGGCGCCAACCCCGAGGCGTACGTGGGCGACTCGGCAGTCCCCGACCAGGTGCGCACGCGCACGCTGGGCGAGGAGACGCACCGCGTCTTCCGGGCCCGGGTGGTCAACCCGCGCTGGATGGCCGCGATGCGCCGGCACGGCTACAAGGGCGCCTTCGAGATGGCCGCGACCGTGGACTACCTGTTCGGCTACGACGCCACGGCGGGCGTGGTGGACGACTGGATGTACGAGAAGCTCGCCGCCGAGTACGTCTTCTCGCCGGAGAACCGGGACTTCATGAAGAAGTCCAACCCGTGGGCGCTGCGCGGCGTCACCGAGCGCCTGCTGGAGGCCGCGGACCGGGGGCTGTGGGCGGCGCCGGACGCGGACACCCTGGAGAGGCTCCGGGCGACCTACCTCGCGCTCGAAGGCGATCTGGAGGGGGACGCGTGAGCTTCAACGGCCTCCCCGAACCCTCCGGCGCCGTCCGGCGCTCCCCGGGCCCCGTCCCGCGACAGCCACTCGAAGGAGTGATCGAGGCATGAGCGCGCCCTATCCCTTCACGGCCGTGGTCGGCCAGGACGACCTGCGGCTCGCGCTGCTGCTGAACGCCGTGTCGCCCGCCGTCGGCGGGGTGCTGGTCCGCGGCGAGAAGGGCACCGCGAAGAGCACCGCCGTGCGCGCCCTGTCGGCGCTGCTGCCCGAAGTGCCCGTCGTCCCCGGCTGCCGGTTCTCCTGCGACCCGGCGGCGCCCGACCCCGGCTGCCCGGACGGGCCGCACGAGCCGGGCGCGGGCGGCGCCCGCCCGGCCCGCATGGTCGAGCTGCCCGTCGGCGCCTCCGAGGACCGGCTGGTCGGCGCCCTGGACATCGAGCGGGCGCTCGCGGAGGGCGTCAAGGCGTTCGAGCCGGGCCTGCTGGCCGACGCGCACCGGGGCGTCCTCTACGTCGACGAGGTCAACCTGCTGCACGACCACCTGGTCGATCTGCTGCTGGACGCCGCCGCGATGGGCGCCTCGTACGTCGAGCGCGAGGGCGTCTCCGTGCGGCACGCGGCGCGCTTCCTGCTCGTCGGCACCATGAACCCCGAGGAGGGCGAGCTGCGGCCGCAGCTCCTGGACCGGTTCGGCCTGACCGTCGAGGTCGCCGCCTCCCGCGAGCCCGAGCACCGGGTGGAGGTCGTACGGCGCAGGCTCGCCTACGACGACGACCCGGCCGCCTTCACGGCGCGCTGGGCGGACGAGGAGGCCGCCGTACGGCGACGCATCGCGGCGGCCCGGGAGTCGCTGCCGTCCGTGCGGCTCGGGGACGCGGCGCTGCGGCAGATCGCGGCGACCTGCGCGGCGTTCGAGGTGGACGGCATGCGGGCCGACATCGTGATGGCGCGCACCGCGACCGCGCTGGCCGCGTGGGCCGGGCGGACCGAGGTGCTGGCCGAGGACGTGCGGCGGGCGGCGCTGCTCGCGCTGCCGCACCGCAGGCGGCGCAACCCCTTCGACGCGCCGGGCCTGGACGAGGACAGGCTCGACGAGACCCTGGAGCAGTCCGCCGGGCAGGACGACGAGGACCCCGGCCCCGACCGCGATCCCGGCCGCGATCCTGACGACGGCCCGGACGGGCCGAGCGGAGGCGGCGGGCAGCCGGCCCCGGACGGGGGACCCGGAGGCGGTGACGCCGCCGCCCGCCCCGAGGCCGGGGAGGACGGCGAGCCGCGTCCCGCCGGCGGCGGAGGGGGCGAGCAGGCGCCGACACGGGCCGCGGCGCCGTTCCGCACGAAGGTGCTGAGCGTGCCCGGACTCGGGGACGGCGCGGCCGGGCGGCGCTCGCGCGCCCGCACCGAGCACGGCCGCACCACCGGCTCGCGCCGCCCCCGGGGGACGCTGACGAAGCTGCACCTGGCGGCGACCGTCCGGGCCGCCGCGCCGCACCAGCGGGCACGGGGCCGGTCGGGGCCGGGCCTCGTGCTACGGGGCGACGATCTGCGCCAGGCCACCCGCGAGGGCCGCGAGTCCAACCTCGTCCTCTTCGTCGTGGACGCCTCCGGGTCGATGGCGGCGCGGCAGCGGATGAGCGCCGTGAAGGGCGCCGTGCTGTCGCTGCTGCTGGACGCCTACCAGCGGCGCGACAAGGTGGGGCTGGTGACCTTCCGGGGCTCGGCGGCCGAGGTGGCGCTGCCGCCGACCTCGTCGGTGGACGCGGCGGCGGCCCGCCTGGAGTCGCTGCCCACGGGCGGCCGCACCCCGCTGGCCGCGGGGCTGCTGCGGGCGCACGAGGTGCTGCGGGTGGAACGGCTGCGCGATCCCGCGCGGCGCCCGCTGCTGGTGGTGGTGACGGACGGCCGGGCGACCGGCGGCCCTGAACCGGTGGCGCAGGCGGGGCGGGCGGCGCGGCTGTTCGCGGCCGACGGGACCGCCTCGGCGGTGGTGGACTGCGAGACGGGTCCGGTGCGGCTGGGGCTGGCCGGGCGCCTCGCGGACGAGCTGGGCGGCGCGGCGGTCACGCTGGACGAGCTGCGGGCCGACTCGCTCGCCGGGCTGGTCAGGGACGTGCGCGGGACGACGAGGAGGGCCGCCTGATGCCGCAGGGACAGCCGGACAGCGTGCCCGACGACGGTCTGACGACCCGTCAGCGGCGCAACCGGCCTCTGGTCGTGGTGCACACCGGCGCCGGGAAGGGCAAGTCCACCGCCGCCTTCGGACTGGCGCTGCGCGCCTGGAACCAGGGCTGGCCGATCGGGGTGTTCCAGTTCGTGAAGTCCGCCAAGTGGCGGGTCGGCGAGGAGCGGGCGCTGCGGGTGCTCGGCGACTCCGGCGAGGGCGGCGCCGTGACCTGGCACAAGATGGGCGAGGGCTGGTCCTGGGTGCAGCGGGACGCGCAGACGGACAACGAGGCCAAGGCCCGCGAGGGCTGGGAGCAGGTCAAGCGGGACCTGGCCGCCGAGACGTACCGGCTGTACGTGCTCGACGAGTTCGCGTACCCGATGCACTGGGGCTGGATCGACGCCGACGAGGTCGTGCGGACGCTGCGCGACCGGCCGGGGACCCAGCACGTGGTGATCACCGGGCGGAACGCCCCGGCGCCGCTGATCGCCGCCGCCGACCTGGTCACCGACATGACGAAGGTCAAGCATCCGATGGACGCCGGGCAGAAGGGCCAGAGGGGCGTCGAGTGGTGACCGCGGTCCCCCGGCTGGTCGTCGCCGCGCCCGCGTCGGGCAGCGGCAAGACCACCGTCGCCACCGGCCTGATGGCCGCCCTGGCCGGGCGGGGGCTCGCCGTGTCCCCGCACAAGGTCGGGCCGGACTACATCGACCCCGGCTACCACGCGCTGGCCACCGGCCGCACGGGACGCAACCTGGACGCCTACCTGTGCGGGCCCGCCCTGATCGCGCCGCTGTTCCTGCACGGGGCGCGCGGGTGCGACATCGCCGTCGTCGAAGGCGTGATGGGGCTGTTCGACGGGGCCGCCGGGGAGGGCGAGCTGGCGTCCACGGCGCAGGCGGCGAAGCTGCTGCGGGCGCCGGTGGTGCTGGTGGTGGACGCCTCGGCGCAGTCCCGGTCGGCGGCGGCCCTCGTGCACGGGTTCGCGACCTGGGACCCGCAGGTGCGCATCGGGGGCGTGATCCTGAACAAGGTGGCCTCCGACCGGCACGAGGCGCTGCTGCGCGAGGCGCTGGAGTCGACGGGGATCCCGGTGCTGGGCGTGCTGCGGCGGGCGCCGCAGATCGGCGTGCCGTCGCGGCACCTGGGCCTGGTGCCGGTCGCCGAGCGGCGGGCGGCGGCCGTGGAGGCGGTCGCGGAGATGGCGGCGCGCGTGGAGGCCGGCTGTGACGTCCCGGCGCTGGCAGCCCTGGCGCGCGGCGCCGGACCGCTGCCGGACCCGGCCTGGGACCCGGCGACGGCGCTGGCCGCCGCGGCGCCGCGGCCCGCGCCCGCCCCGGCGCCGGGCGCTCACGCCAGTGCCGGTGCCCATGCCCATGCCGGTGCCGGTGCACGCGCCCGTGCCCGTGCCCGCGCGCCGAGGATCGCCGTCGCCGGGGGGTCCGCGTTCACCTTCTCCTACGCGGAGCACGCCGAGCTGCTGGCCGCCGCCGGCGCCGAGGTCGTCCCCTTCGATCCGCTGCGGGACGAGCGGCTGCCCGAGGGCACGGCCGGGCTGGTCGTCGGCGGCGGGTTCCCCGAGGTCTACGCCGCCGAGCTGTCCGCCAACGAGCCGTTGCGCGCGGCCGTCGGCGCCCTCGCGGCCGCCGGCGCCCCGGTCGCCGCCGAGTGCGCCGGGCTGCTGTACCTGTGCCGGGAGCTGGACGGCAGGCCGATGTGCGCCGTGCTGGACGCCTCCGCGCGGATGACGCCGCGGCTGACGCTGGGCTACCGGGACGCCGTGGCGGTGGGCGACAGCGTGCTCGCGGGCGCCGGGGAGCGGATGCGGGGCCACGAGTTCCACCGGACGGCCGTCGAGCCGGGCGCGGGAACGGGGCCGCCGCTTCGGACCGCGCCCGCCTGGGGCGTGCGCGGTCCCGAGCGGCGCCTTGAGGGATTCGTACAGGGCAACGTGCACGCGAGTTTCCTGCACACCCACTGGGCCGGCGCGCCCGGTGCCGCCGGTCGGTTCGTGGAGAGGTGCCAGACGTCATGAGCAGCAGGCTGATCGGGGTGGGGGTCGGTCCGGGCGATCCGGAGCTGGTCACCGTCAAGGGCGTCGACGCGCTGCGCGCGGCCGACGTCGTCGTGGTGCCGGTGATGGACGGCGGGGAGCGCGGGCGCGCGGAGGCGACCGTGCTGCACTACGTGCCCGCCGAGAAGGTCGTCCGGGTGGTGTTCGCGCTGAACGAGCGCGCGGACCGGGCCCGGCGCGAGGCCGCGTGGGACGCCGCGGGCCGCCGGGTCGCCGCCCTGCTGAGCGCGCACCGCGCCGTGGCCTTCGCCACCATCGGCGACCCCAACGTCTACTCGACGTTCACGTACCTCGCGCAGACCGTCGCCGGGCTGGCGCCCGAGACCGTGGTGGAGACCGTGCCCGGCATCACCGCGATGCAGGACCTGGCGGCGCGCTCGGGGGCGGTGCTCGCCGAGGGGACGGAACCGCTGGTGCTGGTCCCGGTCACCGCCGGGGCCGGGGTGCTCAAGGACGCGCTGAACGGGCCGGGGACGGTCGTCGCCTACAAGTTCGGGCGGCAGGCGCGGGAGGTGGTCGAGGCGCTGCGCGACAGCGGGCGACTGCGGGACGCGGTGTGGGGGTCGGCGCTGGGGCTGGCGGAGGAGTCGATCCGGCCCGCCGCCGAGCTGGACGGGACGGCGCAGCCGTACCTGTCGACCCTGATCGCGCCCGCGCCGCGCGAGGGCGGCCGGGGCGGCAAGCTGTGAGCCGCCGCACGGCGCCTAGCGCTCGCCGCACAGCGGCCGACGGCTGGGCAGCGGTTGGCACCCGGACGGCGGCCGACGGCCAGGCGGTGGTCGGCACCCGGACGGCGGTCGGCGCCCGCACGACGCCCGGCGCCCGGACAGCGGTCGGCGCCCACACGGCGCCCGGCGCCTGGGCGGGCTCAGACCGCCAGCCCCACCACCAGCCAGACGAACAGCACACCGGCGACCGTGAACAGCAGCGTCGAGCGGGCCGGGTGCTCGTGGTGGGCCTCGGGCAGGATCTCGGCCGCGGCGAGGTACAGCAGCACGCCGCCGAACAGGCCGAGATAGCCGCCGAGGAACCATTCCGGGATGGCGACGTACGCGGTCGAGGCCGCGCCCACGACCGGCGCCAGCGCGTCCGCCACCAGCATCGCCACCGCCTTGCGCCGGGCGTTGCCGTAGAGGCTGGTGAGGGTGAAGGTGTTGAAGCCGTCCGCGAAGTCGTGGGCGATGACGGCGAGCGCGACCGCCGTCCCCATGCCGCCGCCCACCTGGAAGGCCGCGCCGATGGCCACGCCGTCCATGGCGCTGTGGCCGACCATCGCGGCCGCCGCGGTCAGGCCCACCTCGGGCGCGCGGTGCCGGTCGTGCTCGTCGCCGCCGTGCGCGGCCTGCCGGGCGGCGAGCAGCCGTTCCACCAGATGGGCGAGGAGGAAGCCGCCCACGAACAGCAGCAGGGCCGCCGGCACGCCGAACACCTCGCGGCCCGCCGAGCGCAGCGCCTCGGGCAGCAGGTCCAGGCCGACCACGCCCAGCATGAGGCCGCCGGCCAGTCCGAGGACCAGATGGCGGCGGTCGGTCACCCGCTGCGCCGTCCAGCCGCCGGCCAGCGTCATCAGGAACGCGCCGAGCGCGACAAAGACCGCCATGTGCCCTTGCTATCCGATCAACCCCTCTTCGCGCACATCCGGCCACCGTTCCACCCCCGCACATCGTGACATTCCGTACGAGAGGACCCGACCCCATGGCCGATGCCCCCGCCGGCAAGGTGACCTTCGTCGGCGCCGGCCCCGGCGCCGCCGACCTGCTGACGTTCCGCGCCGCGCGCGCCATCGCCGAGGCCGACGTCGTGATCTGGGCGGCCAGCCTGGTGCAGGCCGAGATCCTGGAGCACGCCCGCGCGGACGCGGAGATCCTGGACTCGGCCGCCCTGTCCCTGGAGGACGTCGTCGCCGTCTACGAGCGGGCCCGCGCCCAAGGGCTGCGGGTGGCCCGCGTCCACTCCGGCGACCCGGCCCTGTGGGGCGGCACCCAGGAGCAGCTCGACCGGTGCGCGGCGCTGGGCGTCGAGACGGAGGTGGTGCCCGGGGTGTCCGCGTTCTCCGCCGTCGCCGCGCTCGCGCGGCGCGAGCTGACCGTCCCGGAGGTCGCGCAGTCGGTGGTGCTGACCCGGCTCGGCGGCGGCAAGACGCCGATGCCGCCGGGCGAGGAGCTGCGCGCGTTCGCCCGGCACGGCGCCACCATGGCGATCTTCCTGTCGGCGGCTCGCAGCGGGCAGGTGGTGCGCGAGCTGCTGGAGGGCGGCTACCCGACGTCCACGCCGGTCGTCGTCGCCTACCAGGCGACCTGGCCCGAGGAGCTGATCGTGCGCTGCACGGTGGGCACGCTGGAGGAGACGGTCAAGGAGCACAAGCTCTGGAAGCACACGCTGTTCCTGGTGGGCCCGGCGCTCGACGCGCACGGCACGCGCTCGCACCTCTACCACCCCGGCCACTTCCACGGCTACCGCAAGGCCGACCCGGAGGCCCGCAAGGCCCTGCGCGCGCGAGGTGCGCGCACGTGATCACGGTGGTCGGCACGGGCACGGGAGCGGCGTACGACGCGGCGGCGGTGGCGGACGCCGCGCTGGTCGTGGGCGGACGGCGTCACCTGGAGGCGGCCCGGCTGCCCGAGACCGCCGAGCGGATCGTGCTGGGGCCGCTGGCGCCCGCCCTGGACGCCCTCGCGCGGTGCCTGGCCGAGGAGCGGCGGGCCGTCGTGCTGGCCTCGGGCGACCCGGGGTTCTTCGGGATCGTGCGGGCGCTGTCCGAGCGGTTCGGGCCGCAGCGGCTGGACGTCCGGCCGGGCGTCTCCTCCGTCGCCGCCGCCTTCGCCCGGGTCGGGCTGCCCTGGGACGACGCCGTGGTGGTCAGCGCGCACGGGAGGGCGCTGCGGACGGCCGTCAACGTCTGCCGGGCCCGGCCGAAGGTCGCCGTGCTGACCGGCCCCGGCGCCGGTCCCGCCGAACTGGGCGCGGCCCTGGCCGGCGCCTCCGGCGACCGGGTGCTGGTCGTCGCCTCCGCGCTGGGGGCGCCCGGAGGGGAGCGCGTGGAACGGGTCACGCCCGCCGAGGCCGCCGCCCGCGACTGGGGCACGGCGGTGAACGTGGTGCTGTGCCTGGACCCGGCGCGGGCGCTGGGCGCCATGCGGACGGCAGCCGGGCCCCCGGCGGGGCCGGCGGGCTGGGCGCTGGCGGAGGACGCGTTCGCGCACCGCGACTCGATGATCACCAAGTTCGAGGTGCGGGCGCTGGCCCTGGCCCGGCTCGGTCCGCGGCTGGGCGACCTGGTGTGGGACGTGGGCGCCGGGTCCGGGTCGGTGGCCGTGGAGTGCGCGCGGCTCGGCGCGGCGGTCGTCGCGGTCGAGAAGACGCCGGACGGCGCCGACCGCGTCCGCGCCAACGCCGCCGCGCACGGCGTCGACGTGACGGTGGTGCGGGGCACGGCGCCCGGCGCGCTGGCCGGCCTCGGCGACGACCCGGACGCGGTGTTCGTCGGCGGCGGCGGCCGCGACCTGCCCGCCGTCGTGGACGCCTGCGCGCGGCGGGCCCGGCGGGCCGTGGTCGTCGCCGTCGCGGCGCTGGACCGGGTTCCGCGGGTGCGCCGGGCGCTCAGCGCGGCCGGTCTCGCCTGCGACGGCGTGCTGCTCCAGTCGTCCCGGCTCGCCCCGCTGCCCGGGGACGTGACCCGGCTCGCGGCGGCCAATCCCGTTTTCCTGCTGTGGGGCGTGCGGCCCCCGGCGACCAGAGAAGCCAGAGAAGTCAGATACGAAGGAGTCGACCAGTGATCGGCCTCATCTCCGCCACCGCGGCGGGCGCGGCGGCGCGGGACCGGCTGGCGGCCGCGTGGCCGGAGCGGACCCGGGTGTACGACGGGCCCGTCGGCGACGCCGTGCGGGCCGCCTTCGCCGAGTGCGAGCGGCTGGTGTGCTTCCTGGCCACCGGGGCGGTGGTCCGGCTGATCGCGCCGCTGCTGGACGACAAGGCGTCCGATCCGGGCGTGGTGTGCGTGGACGAGGGCGGCCGGTACGCGGTGGCGCTGGCCGGCGGGCACGGCGGCGGGGCCAACGCGCTCGCCCGCGAGGTCGGCGCCCTGCTCGGCGCGGAGCCGGTGGTGACGACGGCGACGGACGCCGTGGGGATGGCCGGCCTCGACACGCTCGGGCTGCCGGTGGAGGGGGACGTGGCCGGGGTGTCCCGGGCGCTGCTTGACGGCGATCCGGTGGCCCTCGCCGCCGACGTGCCGTGGCCGCTGCCCGCGCTGCCGGTCGCGGCGCCGGGGACCGCGGCGGCGTACACGGTCCGGGTGACCGATCGGGCTGCGGCGCCGGGCCAGGGGGAGGTGATCCTGCGGCCGCCGTCGCTGGTCGCCGGGGTCGGCGCCTCCCGGGGCGCGCCGGCGGCGGAGGTGCTGGGGCTGGTCGAGGAGGCGCTGCGGGAGGCCGGGCTGTCCGCGCGCAGTCTCGCCGCGCTCGCCACCGTCGACGCCAAGGCCGGGGAGCCCGGCGTCGTCGAGGCGGCGGCGCGGCTGGGCGTCCCCCTGGTGACCTATTCCGCCCGGGAGCTGGCGGCCGTCGAGACGCCCCATCCCTCGCAGGCGCCGCTCGACGCGGTGGGCACCCCGTCGGTCGCCGAGGCCGCCGCGCTCGTCGGAGGCGGCGACCTGCTCGTGCCCAAGCGGAAGTCGCGGCGGGCGGACGGCCGCCCCGCGATGGCCACCTGCGCGGTCGTCCGGCGGCCCGCACGCGGGCGGCTCGCGCTCGTCGGACTCGGGCCGGGCGCCCGGGACCTGCTGACCCCGCGCGCCCGCGCCGAACTGCGCCGCGCCTCCGTGCTGGTGGGGCTCGACCAGTACGTCGACCAGATCCGCGACCTGCTGCGCCCCGGCGTCCGGATCCTGGAGTCCGGCCTCGGCGCCGAAGAGGAGCGGGCCCGCACGGCCGTCGCCGAGGCCCGGCGGGGACACGCGGTCGCCCTGATCGGCAGCGGGGACGCCGGGGTGTACGCCATGGCCTCCCCCGCGCTCGCCGAGGCGTCGGACGACATCGACGTGGTCGGCGTGCCCGGCGTCACGGCGGCGCTCGCGGCCGGGGCGCTGCTCGGCGCGCCGCTCGGCCACGACCACGTGTCGATCAGCCTCTCCGACCTGCACACGCCGTGGGAGGTCATCGAGCGGCGGGTGCGGGCGGCGGCCGACGCCGATCTGGTCGTGACGTTCTACAACCCCCGTTCCCGGGGCCGGGACTGGCAGCTCCCCAAGGCGCTGGGCGTCCTCGCCGGGCGCCGGGCGCCCGCGACGCCGGTCGGCGTGGTGCGCAACGCCTCGCGGCCCGACGAGTCCAGCCTGCTGACCACGCTGGCCGCCCTGGACCCGGAGACGGTCGACATGATGACGGTCGTGACCGTCGGCAACACCGCCACCCGCGAGGTCGCCGGCCGCATGGTCACACCACGCGGCTACCGCTGGCAGGACGGCCGCACGGGCGCCGCGGGGGACGAGCGGACGGCCGCCGTAGGGGGCGAGCGCACAGGCGCCGTAGGGGGACGCCCTCCCGCCGTACGGGACGAGCGCACAGGCGCCGCAGGGGGCGAACGCCGTCCCGCCATACGGGACGCGCACACGGGCCCCCTAGGGGGCGAGCCCACGGCCGCCGGGCGGGACGAGCGGCGGGAGGGCGCGCGATGAGGCGAGTGGTCCATCCCATCGAGGAGGAGTCCTTCCGGCGGCTGCGGGCTCGCCTGGACACCTCCCGGCTGGCCCCGCTGACCCGGGCGGTGGTGGAGCGCGTGATCCACTCCAGCGCCGACCTCGGCTACGCCGACGACCTCGTCCTGGCCGAGGAGGAGCTGATCCAGGCGCACGCGGCGCTGCACGCCGGGGCGCCGGTGGTCGCGGACGTGGAGATGGTGGCCGCCGGGATCACCCGGCGCGAGACCGTCTGCCGCCTGCGCGAGGCCCGCTCCGGTCCGGGTCTGACGCGTTCGGCGCACGCCGTCCGGCTCGCCTACGAGCAGGTGGGCCCCGGCGCTCTGTGGGTGATCGGGTGCGCGCCGACCGCCCTGGAGGAACTGCTCGTCCTGGACGCCTCCCCCGCGCTCGTCATCGGGCTGCCCGTCGGGTTCGTCGGCGCGGCCGAGTCCAAGGCGGCGCTGCGGGAGAGCGGGCTGCCCGCCGTGAGCAACGTGTCCGAGAAGGGCGGCTCGGCTGTCGCCGCCGCCGCGCTCAACGCCCTGCTGTACCACCCCACTTCATCCGAGGAGCACCTGTGACCAGCCCGACGCCGCCCGCCCTGCTCATCGCCGGCCACGGCACCCGGGACGATGCCGGAGCCGAGGCGTTCCGCGCCTTCGTCCGGGAGGTGGGACGCCGCCGCCCGGACCTGACGGTGGCCGGCGGGTTCATCGAGCTGTCGCCGCCGCCGCTGGGCGAGGCGGTGGCCGAGTTGGTGGAACGCGGGGTGCGCCGGTTCGCGGCGGTGCCGCTGATGCTGGTCTCCGCCGGGCACGCCAAGGGGGACATACCGGCGGCGCTGGCCCGCGAGAAGGAGCGGCGCCCGGGTCTGACATACGCCTACGGTCGTCCGCTCGGCCCGCATCCCGCGCTGCTGCGGGTGCTGGAGCGGCGGCTGGACGAGGCGCTGGAGGGCGCGGACGGGGACCGGTCGGAGGTGACCGTGCTGCTGGTCGGGCGCGGCTCGACGGACCCGGACGCCAACGCCGAGGTGTTCCGGGCGGCGCGGCTGCTGTGGGAGGGGCGCGGCTACGCGGGCGTGGAGACCGCGTTCGTGTCGCTGGCGGCGCCGGACGTGCCCAGCGGCCTGGAGCGATGCGCGCGGCTCGGCGCGCGGCGGATCGTCGTGCTGCCGTACTTCCTGTTCACCGGCGTGCTGCCGGACCGGGTGCGGCGGCAGACCGAGGAGTGGGCCGCCGCGCACCCTGAGACGGAGGTGCGCTCGGCGGACGTGATCGGGCCGGCGCCGGAACTGCTGGACCTGGTGCTGGAGCGGTACCGGGAGGCGGTCGAGGGCGATCTGCGCATGAACTGCGACACCTGCGTCTACCGCGTCGCGCTGCCCGGCTTTGAGGACAAGGTGGGGCAGCCGCAGCAGCCGCACTTCCATCCGGACGACGACGGCGCCCACGACGGCGCCCATGGGCATGGGGGCCACTCCCACGGCGGCCCCGCCCACGCGCATGCGCACTGAGGACGCCGCGCCCGCGCCCGGCGGCCGTGACCTGAGCCGCCACGGCCACGATCTGCGCCACCACGGCGACGCGGAGGTACGGGACGACGGCTCAGCGCTGGTCGACCTGGCCGTGAACGTCCGCGCGGGCGCCCCGCCCGCCTGGCTGCGGGAGCGGATCGCCGACTCGCTGGGCTCGCTCGCGGCCTACCCCGACGGACGGGCCGCGCGGGCGGCGGTGGCCGCGCGGCACGGGCTGCCGGTGGAGCGGGTGCTGCTGACGGCCGGGGCGGCGGAGGCGTTCGTGCTGCTGGCGCGGGCGCTGGAGGTCCGCCGACCGGTCGTGGTGCATCCGCAGTTCACGGAGCCGGAGGCAGCGCTGCGGGCGGCGGGGCACGACGTCGGGCGGGTGCTGCTGCGGGCGGAGGACGGCTTCCGGCTCGATCCGGCGGCCGTCCCCGAGGACGCGGACCTGGTGGTGGTCGGCAACCCGACGAATCCGACCTCCGTGCTGCATCCGGCCGGCGCCCTCGCCGCGCTCGCCCGGCCCGGACGGGTGCTGGTCGTGGACGAGGCGTTCATGGACGCGGCGCCGGGCGAACGGCAGGCGCTGGCCGGGCGGACGGACGTGCCCGGACTCGTGGTGCTGCGCAGCCTGACCAAGACCTGGGGGCTGGCCGGGCTGCGGATCGGCTACGCGCTGGCCGACCGGGCGACGATCGCCGCGCTGTCCCGGGCGCAGCCGCTGTGGCCGGTGTCCGCCCCGGCGCTGGCCGCCGCGGCGGCGTGCGTGGAACCGCGGGCGCTGGCGGAGGCCGAGGCGGCCGCCCGGCAGACCGCGGCGGACCGCTCCCACCTGGTCGCCGGACTCGCCGCGCTCGCCGCGCTCGCCGCACACGGAGTACACGCGACCGGCCCGGCCGCCGCTCCCTTCGTCCTGGTCCGGATCCCCGGCGCGGCGAGGGTGCGGCGCCGACTGCGGGAGCTGGGCTACGCGGTACGCCGCGGCGACACGTTCCCGGGCCTGGACGAGGAGTGGCTGCGAGTGGCGGTCCGGTCCCGCGAGGTGACGGACGGGTTCCTGGAGGCGCTGGGGGACGTACTAGGGGCCGCGGGGCGGTGCCCTTAAGTCTCGACGGCCCTCACCCGCCCAGGCGACGCCGTTTCACGCCCCCCGTCCCGTCAGCTCGTGACCCGGCCGTTCAGGATCACTCGGCGTGGGGCCGCGAGGACGCGTACGTCGGCTCGGGGGTCCTGTTCGTAGACCACCAGGTCGGCCGGGGCGCCCTCGTCCAGGCCGGGGCGGCCGAGCCAGGAACGGGCGGCCCAGGCCGTCGCGGACAGGGCCTCCAGCGGCGGGATGCCGGCCGTGACCAGTTCCGCGACCTCCGCGGCGACCAGGCCGTGCGGGAGCGAGCCTCCGGCGTCGGTGCCGACGTAGACGGGGATGCCGGCGTCGTAGGCGGCGCGCACGGTGTCGTAGCGACGCTCGTGGAGCCTGCGCATGTGCGCCGACCAGCGCGGGAAACGGGTCTCGCCGCCCGCGGCGAGCCGCGGGAAGGTGGCGATGTTGACCAGGGTGGGGACGATCGCGACGCCGCGTTCGGCGAACAGCGGGATCAGGTCCTGGGTGAGGCCCGTGGCGTGCTCGACGCAGTCGATGCCCGCCTCCACCAGGTCGCGCAGCGCGTCCTCGGCGAAACAGTGCGCGGTGACGCGGGCGCCCAGCCGGTGGGCCTGTGCGATGGCCGCCTCGGCGGCCTCGCGCGGCCAGCAGGCCGACAGGTCGCCGAGGTCGCGGTCGATCCAGTCGCCGACCAGCTTGACCCATCCGTCGCCGCGCCGGGCCTCCCGGGCGACGTAGGCGACCAGGTCCGCGGGCTCGATCTCGTGGGCGTAGCCGCGGATGTAGCGGCGGGTGCGGGCGATGTGCCGGCCCGCCCGGATGATCTTCGGCAGGTCCTCGCGGTCGTCGATCCAGCGGGTGTCGGAGGGCGATCCGGCGTCGCGGACGAGCAGGGTTCCGGCGTCCCGGTCGGTGAGCGCCTGCTTCTCGGAGACGTCGTCGGGGACCGGGCCGTGCGCGTCGAGGCCGACGTGGCAGTGGGCGTCGACCAGACCGGGCAGCGCCCAGCCCTCGACGGTCCGCACGTCCCGCGCGCCCGCCGGGCGCTCGTAGGCGATCCGGCCCCCGACCACCCACAGTTCGTCGCGGACCTGGTCCTCCCGCGGGCCGACGAGCACCCGCCCCTTCACGTGCAGCACCGCCTGATCGCTCATGTACCGCACCCTAGTGCGGTGACCGACGGCGGCGAACGGCCCGCGCGATCCCCGGGATCAGCCCGCCCGGCCCGGGACAGTCCGGCGGCCGCCGGGAAGCGAGGTGCGGATATTGAGCGAATGACCGGGACGAGAAAGTGAGAACAATTCCAGGAATTAATGCTCAGATATCTTTCACACGGCGTCTGCCCTGTTTTCCGGGCGGCAAACCCGTGCCCCGACGGCATTACGTCACATAATTCCGCGAGGTTCCCAACAGGTTACGTCGCTGTGGCGCACTCCACAGATCTCCTCTTTCTGTCCAGTGATTCGCTGTGAAAACGGTACATTCCGTCCCGACTCGCGCGACCGCACGCTCGCGCGATAACACAGGACCGCCCTTCGCGTAAAGGAATCGGGCGATGCATTTTCGAATTCAGCCCGGTAAGTTCGTTCCACATGACCGCCGCACAAGCAGACCTGCGTACCGACCTCTCGGAAGAACTGGATTCCGTGACCATCGACCGTCCCGCAGTCGGCGACGGCGCCGCGTTGTGGCGGCTGGCCAAGGACTCGGGAACGCTGGATCTGAACTCCTCCTACAGCTACCTGCTGTGGTGCCGTGACTTCGCCGCGACCTCCGTCGTGGCGCGCGGCGCCGACGGCGAGCCCGTCGGGTTCGTGACCGGATACGTGCGGCCGGACCGCCCGCAGACCCTCCTCGTGTGGCAGGTCGCCGTGGACGCCGGCCAGCACGGCCGCGGCCTGGCCGGCCGGCTGCTGGACGCGCTGGCCGCCCGCGTCGCCGCCGAGAGCGGACTGACGGCCCTGGAGACCACCGTCACCCCGGGCAACACCGCCTCGGAGCGCATGTTCGCCTCCTTCGCCGCCCGCCACGGCGCCGAGGTCGAGCGCGAGGTGCTGTTCGCGACCGAGCACTTCCCGGACGGGCCGCACGACCCCGAGGTGCTGCACCGCATCGGCCCCCTCCACTTCTGAGCCGAATGCCGAAGCGCGCCGCGCCCCCCGCGCCGCCCGGCCCTCTCCGGCTTTCCCCGGCCTCACTCCCTCCCCTCCCCCACCCCGAGGAGCGATTCGTCGTGACCATCACCCAGCCCGACCTGAGCGTCTTCGAGACCGTCGAGTCCGAGGTGCGCAGCTACTGCCGCGGCTGGCCCACCGTCTTCGACCGCGCGCAGGGCAGCCGCCTGTACGACGAGGACGGCCATGAGTACCTCGACTTCTTCGCGGGCGCCGGGTCGCTCAACTACGGCCACAACAACCCCGTGCTCAAAAGGGCGCTGATCGACTATCTGGAACGCGACGGCATCACCCACGGACTGGACATGTCCACGGTCGCCAAGCGCCGGTTCCTGGAGACCTTCCAGAACCTGCTGCTGCGCCCGCGCGATCTGCCCTACAAGGTGATGTTCCCGGGCCCGACCGGCACCAACGCCGTGGAGTCGGCGTTGAAGCTGGCGCGGAAGGTGAAGGGGCGCGAGGCTGTCGTGTCGTTCACCAACGCCTTCCACGGCATGTCGCTGGGCTCCCTCGCGGTGACCGGCAACGCCTTCAAGCGGGCCGGCGCCGGCATCCCGCTGGTGCACGGCACGCCCATGCCGTTCGACGACTACTTCGACGGCACGGTCCCGGACTTCCTGTGGTTCGAGCGGCTGCTGCTGGACCAGGGCTCCGGCCTGAACAAGCCGGCCGCCGTGATCGTGGAGACGGTGCAGGGCGAGGGCGGCGTCAACGTCGCACGGCCCGAGTGGCTGCGCGCCCTCAAGGAGCTGTGCGAGCGGCAGGACATGCTGCTCATCGTCGACGACATCCAGATGGGCTGCGGCCGCACCGGCGCCTTCTTCTCCTTCGAGGAGGCGGGCATCGTGCCGGACGTCGTCACCGTGTCCAAGTCCATCAGCGGCTACGGACTGCCGATGTCGCTGTGCCTGTTCCGCCCCGAGCTGGACGTCTGGGAGCCGGGCGAGCACAACGGCACCTTCCGCGGCAACAACCCGGCGTTCGTCACCGCCACCGCCGCCCTGGAGGCGTACTGGACCGACGGCGCGGCGATGGAGAAGCAGACCCGCGCCCGCGGCGAGCAGGTCGAGCAGTGGCTCGTCTCCATCACCGAGGAGAACCTCGCCGACGTCAGGGAGTACCGGGGCCGGGGCCTGGTGTGGGGCCTTGAGTTCCACGCCAAGGACCGCGCCAATCGGATCGCCCGCCGCGCCTTCGAACTGGGTCTGCTCGTGGAGACCTCCGGGCCCGAGAGCGAGGTGGTTAAGCTGCTGCCGGCCCTGACCGTCACCCCCGAGGAGCTGGACGAGGGCATGAGCGTCCTGGCCCGCGCGGTCCGCGAGACCGCCTGACCGGCGCCTCGACCCCACCGCCGTCACCGATTCGCGAGGAGGCACGCACCACCGTGATCGTCCGTTCGTTCAAGGAGATCGAAGGCACCGACCGGCACGTCAAGGCGGCGTCCGGCACCTGGGAGAGCAAGCGCATCGTCCTCGCCAAGGAGAAGGTCGGCTTCTCCCTGCACGAGACGATCCTCTACGCGGGCACCGAGACGTCCATGTGGTACGCCCACCACATCGAGGCCGTCGTCTGCGTCGAGGGCGAGGCCGAGCTGACCGACCGCGAGACCGGCGAGACGTACACGATCACGCCCGGCACCATGTACCTCCTGAACGGGCACGAGCGGCACACGCTGCGCGTCAAGGAGGACTTCCGCTGCCTCTGCGTGTTCAACCCGCCCGTCACCGGCCGGGAGGACCACGACGAGAACGGCGTCTACCCGCTGCTCACCGAGCCCGAGGAGGTGTGAGGCGTCCATGACCGCCCCCGCGCACACCGTCACCGGCCTCTGCCCCACGCGCGGCGCCGCCGAGGCGACCGCTCCGCGCCCGGACCCGGTCGTCTGGGGCTCACCGGCCACGCCCGGCCCGATCGCCGTCGCCGACCTCTAGGCGCCGGTGAAGTGACCCGCCGACCGCACGGCCGGGGCCCCTGCGCGCGTCCGCGTGCGGGGGCCCCGGCCGTGCGGTGTCCGGGCGGCGGGCTCAGCCGGCCAGCACGTCCAGCAGCCGGTCGGCGTCCGCCTCCGTGTTGTACAGGTGGAAGGCGGCCCGCAGACTGCCCGCGCGGGCGGACACCTCGACGCCCGCGGCGCTCAACTCGGCCTGCCTGTCGTCCAGTCCGGGCACGGACACGATCGGTGAGCCGGGAGCGGGCAGAGGCTCGTGGCCCAGCGAGAGCAGTCCGGCGCGGAACCGGTCGGCGAGGGCGACGTCGTGCGCGCGGACGGCGTCCACGCCCAGTTCCTCGACGAGTTCCAGCGAGCGGCGACCGCCCGCGTAGGAGAAGAGCGCCGGGCTTTCGTCGAACCGGCGTGCGCTGCGGGCGAGTTCCGCGACCGGGCCGTACGTGCTCTCCCAGGGCCGCTCCCCGGCCACCCAGCCGGCGAACAGCGGGGTGAGGCCGCCGAGGTCCTCCGGGACGACGAGGAAGGCCATGCCCCGCGGGCACAGCAGCCACTTGAAGGCGACGGCGGAGAGGTAGTCGTGGTCGCCCGCGCCGAGGTCCAGCCAGCCGGCCGCCTGCGAGGCGTCGACGTAGGTGCGCGCCCCGTGCGCGCGGGCCGCCGCCCCGACGGCGTCCAGGTCGGCGACGCGGCCGTCCGCCGACTGCGCGGCGCTGACCGCGACCAGGGCCGTGCCGGGGCGCACCGCCTCGGCCATCCGCTCCAGCGGCACGCTGCGCACCTTCAGGTCGCCGCGGACGTGGAAGGGGTTCACCACGGAGCTGAAGTCGCACTCCGCGGTGACGACTTCGGCGCCTGCGGGCAGCGAGGCGGCGATCAGGCCGCTGTAGACGGCGACCGAGCCGCCCGCCGCGACCCGGCGGTCCGGGACCCGCAGCAGCCGGGCGAAGCAGGCGCGGGCCGCCTCCACGTCGGCGGACATGTCGGTGGGCTGCCCTGCCGCGGCCGCCTCGACCGCGGTGCGCAGCGCCGCCACGGCACGCGCGGGCAGCAGCCCGAAGGACGCGGTGTTCAGGTAGGTGTTCTTCGGAGCGAACTCGGCGCGGACGAGAGTCTCGAAGGTCTCCATGGGGCCCACTGTGCGGCCCGGCGCCACCGAAGTCCATCACACACGCCTGGACGCGCGGCGCGCGTCGTCCGGCGCCCGGTGGCTCGCGTCCTGAGTCCGCGCCCGGCGCGGACGGCCGACTCGTGCGCGCCGAGGCGCGCCCCCTCACGCTGAGCCGCGCGTTCGGCGCGCCGCTCAGTTCTGCGGCACGGCGCAGCCGTCCGGGCCGCAGGCCTGGGCCTCGTCCTGGCCGACCGGCCGCAGCAGCGGGGCGCGCTCCCCCCACGCCTGCTCCAGCGCCTGGGCGAAGACCTCGACGGGCTGGGCGCCGGAGACGCCGTAGGCGCGGTCGAGGACGAAGAACGGCACGCCGGTGGCGCCCAGCTCGGCGGCCTCGCGTTCGTCGGCGCGCACCGCGTCGGCGTAGGCGTCCGGGTCGGCGAGCACCGCGCGGGCGGCCCCGGCGTCCAGGCCCGCCGCGGCGGCCAGTTCCACCAGGCGCTCGGCGCCCTCGGCGTACACCGACCGGTCCTCGGCGAAGTTCGCCCGGTACAGCGCGTCCAGCAGCTCGCTCTGGCGGCCCTGCTCCTTGGCGAAGTGCAGCAGCCGGTGCATGGCGAAGGTGCTGCCGTGGTCGCGGCCGCGGGCGCGGTAGTCCAGGCCCTCGGCGGCGGCCTGCGCGCCGAGCCGGTCCTCGCCCGCCTCCGCCTGCTCCTGGCTCATCCCGTACCTGCGGGTGAGCAGGGTGAGCACGGGCTCGACGTCGTCCTCGGCCCGGTTCGGGTCCAGCTCGAAGGAGCGGTGCACCACCTCGACCGCGTCACGGTGCGCGAAACCCGCCAGCGCCTTCTCGAAGCGCGCCTTTCCCACGTAGCACCAGGGACAGGCGATGTCCGACCAGATCTCGACGCGCATGCTCTCGGTTCTCTTCCACTCGTACCGGACGGGGAGGACAGGCGCCCTCCGCCGGGTACGTGAACCTTCAATAAGCGTGGTTCATTCCCCGCGGCCGGATGCGCCCGCCGCGTACGACGGACCGCCGCCGGGCCGGACCGCCGCCAGACCGCGTCCAGACCGGACCGCCGCCGGGCCGCGGCCGGGCCGGACCGCGGCCAGACCGGACCGCCGCCGGACCAGACCGGACCGGCGGCCGAACCGGTCCGCGGCCAGACCCGTCCCCGGTCACGCCGCGCGGGAGTCGGGCCGTGCGACGGCGGCCGGGAGCCGGCTGAACTGGCTGCGGTACGCGCTCGGCGTCAGCCCGGTGCCGCGCACCACGTGGGCGCGGAGCGAGTCGGCGGTGCCGAGCCCGCAGGCGCGGGCCACCTGGTCCATGGGCAGGGCGGTGGTCTCCAGCAGCTCTCTGGCCCGTTCCACGCGCTGGTGGAGCAGCCACTGCAAGGGGCTGACCCCGCTCTCGGCGTGGAAGCGGCGGGTGAGGGTGCGCACGCTGACGCCCGCGTGCCGCGCCAGGTCGGTGAGCGTGAGGGGCTTGTCGAGGTTGCGCATGGCCCAGCCGCGGGTGTCGGCGCAGACGGCGCCGCGCTCGGGCGGCAGCGGGGTGTGCGCGAACTGGGTCTGTCCGCCGGGCCGGACCGGGGCGACCAGGGCCCGGCGGGCGACCTCGTTGGCGACGGCGGCGCCGTAGTCGGTGCGCACGAGGTGCAGGCACAGGTCGATGCCGGCCGCGTAGCCGGAGGACGTGACGTACGGGCCGTCCTGGACGTAGAGCACGTCGCCCCGGAGGTCGACCTGCGGGTAGCGCCTGCGCATCTCCTCGGCGTGGGCCCAGTACGTGGTGGCCCGGCGGCCGTGCAGCAGCCCCGCCTCGGCGAGTTGGAAGGCGCCGGTGCACAGGGCGGCGATGCGCTTGCCTGCGGCGGCCGCCTCGCGGACGGCGGCCACGATCCGGGGTTCGGGGTCGTAGGGCTCGCCGGTGCCCGCGACGATCACCGTGTCCGCCTCCCGCACGGCCTCCAGACCGTGCCGCACATGGAGGTCGAGGCCGCCGCTGGTGGGCACCGGGCCCGGTTCGGCCGCGCAGACCAGCACCTCGTAGCCCGGCCCGCCGTCGGTCTCGACCTTTCCGAACAGCATCTCGGGGATGGCCAGGTTGAACATCGACACGGGCGAGGGGGCGATGACGGCGACGCGGTGCGGGGACAGGGGCATGGCCAGAACCTCCGGACGCATGGCATTCGGGCCACTACTGTACGACGGCGGAGATCCGCAGCATGGCCGTATGACGACGAACCAGACTCTGAGCAGCACTCAACCCACTGCCCTGAGAGCCCGGTTGAGACCGCGGAGACCGAACGGGGCCGCCGCCCCCTCGCCCGCGCTCACGCTCGCCGCCGCCCTCCTCGGCTTCGCGTTGATCACCCTGGACACGTCCGTGGTGAACGTGGCGCTGCCCGCGATCGGCGCCGACCTCGGGGCCGGGATGTCCGGCCTGCAATGGGCGGTGGACGCCTACACGCTGCCGTTCGCCGCGCTGATGCTGTCCACCGGGGCCTTCTCGGACCGGGTCGGGGCGAGCCGCGCCTACGCGCTCGGCGCCGCGGTGTTCACCCTCTCCTCGGTGGCCTGCGCCCTGGCGCCCGGACTGCCCGCGCTGATCTGCGCCCGTGCGGTGCAGGGCGTGGCGGCGGCGGTCGTGCTGCCCGCCTCGCTGGCCCTGGTGCGGCAGGCGTATCCGGATCCCGCGCGGCGGTCCCGGTCGGTGGCCGCCTGGGCGGCGGGCGGTTCGGCCGCGGTGGCGCTCGGGCCGGTGGCGGGCGGTCTGCTCATCTCGGCCCTGGACTGGCGCGCGATCTTCTTCGTCAACGTGCCGGTGGGAGCGGTGATCCTGGCGCTGCTGGTGCGGGCCCCGCGGTCGCAGGGCCGCCCCGCGCCGCTGGACCTGCCCGGCCAGGCGGCCGCGGTGCTCGGCCTGACCGCCCTGACGTTCGCGGTGATCGAGGGCGGCGCGGCGGGCCGGGCCGCCTTCGCGGCGGCCGTCGTCGCGTGCGCCGCCTTCCTCCGGATCGAGGCGCGCAGCGCGCATCCCGTGGTCCCGCTCGGTCTGTTCCGCGACCGGACGGTGGTCGCCTCGGTGGCGACCGGCGCGGCGGTCAGCGTGGCCTTCTACAGCATGGTGTTCGTCTTCTCGCTCTTCTTCCAGCAGGTGCAGGGCCTTGGCGCGCTGGCCGCCGGGCTGGCGTTCCTGCCGATGACGGGGCTGATCGCGGTGACGAACGTGGTGGCCGGCAAGCTCGCGGGCCGCTACGGCCCCCGGCTGCCGATGCTGGTGGGCCAGCCGCTGGCGGTGGCCGGCCTGTGCCTGCTGCTGTGCGTCGGCGCGGGGACGCCGCCGCCTGTGGTGGCCGTGCTGCTCGTGCCGCTGGCGCTGGGCTGCGCGCTGACGGTGCCGCCGCTGACCGCCGCGATGATGGACGCCGTGCCCGCCGAGCGGGCGGGACTGGCGGCCGGGGTGCTGAACGCGGCCCGGCAGACGGCGGCCGGACTGGGGATCGCCGTCTTCGGGACGCTGGTCGCAGGCGACTTCGCAGCGGGGATGCGACGGTGCCTGGGGATCGGCGCGGCGCTGCTGGCGGTGACATGGCTGCTGTGCTTCACCGACCGGCGGGGGCGGGGTGGGTCCTAGGCGGGACCGGGACGCCGCCTGCGGGGGCGGGGTGCGCCGTAGCCGGGCCCTTGGATGCCGCCTCTAGGGCCAGGGTACGTAGTGGCCGGAACCCGGGATGCCACTCCCTGGGGCCGGGTGCGTCGTAGCCGGGCTCCGGGATGCCGCCTCCGGGGCCGGGCGAGGGCCCCGTCGCCGGTCAGCGTTCGAGGCGGCCGTCGTAGCGGCGGGGCAGGCCCAGCGGGTTGTCGTCGCGCAGTTCGGGCGGCAGCAGGGCCTCGGGGGCGTTCTGGTACGCCACCGGCCGCATCCACCGTTCGATCGCCGTGCCGCCCACCGAGGTGGACGTCGAGGTGGTGGCCGGGTAGGGGCCGCCGTGGTGCTGGGCCGGGGCCACCGCGACGCCGGTCGGCCAGCCGTCGACGACCACGCGTCCGGCGAGCGGGGTCAGCGCGGCCAGGAGCGCGGCGCCGCCGCCCTCGCCCGCCGCCTCTCCCTCGGACAGGTGCGCGGTCGCGGTGAGGTTGCCCGGCAGCCGGGACAGCACCGCCGTGACCTCGTCCTCGCCGGTGTAGCGGGCCACCACCGTGACCGGCCCGAAGCACTCCTCCAGGAGCAGATCGTGCGCGCCCTCGCCGGTCAGCCGCTTCGCCGGGACGGTCAGGAAGCCCGCGCGCACCGCGCGCTCCTCGCCCGCGCCGGGGGCCAGCGGCGACTCCACGTCCGGCAGCGCGGCGCGCTCGGCCGCCCCGGCGAGGAAGGCGTCGCGCATCCGGAGGTCGAGCAGGACGCCGGGGGCGGCGGCGCCGACGGCGTCCGCGAGGGCGTCGACCAGGCCGTCGCCCGCCGGACCGGACGGGACGAGCACCAGGCCCGGCTTGACGCAGAACTGCCCGGCGCCCAGGGTCATGGACCCGGCCAGGCCGGCGCCGATCGCCTCCCCGCGCTCGCGCGCCGCCTCCTCGGTCACCACCACCGGGTTCAGCGAGCCCAGTTCGCCGTGGAAGGGGATCGGCGCCGGGCGGGCCGCCGCCGCGTCGAACAGGGCCCGGCCGCCGCGCACCGAGCCGGTGAAGCCGGCGGCGGCGACCAGCGGGTGTTCGACCAGCTCGACGCCCGCCGCGAAGCCGTGCACGAGACCGAGCACCCCCTCGGGGACGCCGTGGTCGGCGGCGGCCCGGCGCACCGCCCCGGCGACCCGTTCGGACAGCTCCGGGTGGTCGGGGTGGGCCTTGACGACGACCGGGCAGCCGGCGGCCAGCGCGCTCGCGGTGTCGCCGCCCGCGACGGAGAAGGCGAAGGGGAAGTTGGAGGCGGAGTAGACGGCGACGACGCCGAGCGGGACCTTGTAGCGGCGCAGGTCCGGGACGGGCGGGACGGCGCTGTCGTCGGGGTGGTCGATGACCACGTCGAGGAAGGCGCCCTCGTCGACGACGTCCGCGAAGGCCCTCAACTGGTAGCAGGTCCGGGCCAGTTCGCCGGTCAGCCGGGGCGGCCCGAGCGCGCTCTCGGCGTCGGCGGTCTCGACGAGCCGGTCCCGGTCCGCCTCCAGCCGGTCGGCGGCGGCGCGCAGGAAGGCGGCCCGGACGGCGCGGTCGGCCAGCGCGCCGCGCGTGCGGTGCGCGGCGCGGACGGCCTCGTCGACCTCCCGGGCCGTGGCCTCGGTCGCGACCTGGGCCCGCTGCCTCCCGGTGCGGGGGTCGACGCTCCAGACGGGTTCTGCTGCCACCGCGGGTCCCTCCCGATGTCCTGACCGGACCTGTCCTGCCGCTGTACGCGGACCGCGCGGACCGGTGGGTCGCCCACCGAGCCGTTCGATATACTGAACGCTGTCTCTGGTGATGAATGCGCTGCCGGAGACTATATCTCCTCGCGCACCCGCGTAACCTCTGTGCGTACGTGCGCACTTCTCGTCCCACGGAGGGGTTGAGGGCGATGCCGGCAGACGACGCGGGCGGCGGGGCGCCGGTCAAGTCCGCGGTGCGGACCGTGGAGTTGCTGGAGTACTTCGCGAGCCGGCCCGGCATGCACGCGCTGGCCGAGGTCCAGGAGGCCGTCGGCTACCCCAAGTCCAGCCTCTACATGCTGCTGCGCACGCTGGTCGAGCGGGGCTGGGTGGAGACCGACGCGACGGGCACGCGGTACGGCATCGGCGTGCGCGCCCTGCTCGTCGGCGCCTCCTACCTGGACGGCGACGAGATGGCGGCGGCGGCCCGCCCGACCCTGGACCGCCTCGCCGACGACACCACCGAGACGATCCACCTCGCCCGGCTGGACGGCGCCGACGTCGTCTACCTGGCCACCCGTCAGTCGCAGCACTACCTGCGCCCCTTCGCCCGGGTCGGCCGCCGGCTGCCCGCCCACACCACCTCGCTCGGCAAGGCGCTGCTGAGCACCCGCACCGACGAGCAGGTGCGCGCGCTGCTGCCCGAGACGCTGCCCGCGCTGACCGAGCACACCGTCACCGACCGCGAGAAGCTGATCGCCGAGCTGCGCCGGATCCGCGAGCAGGGCTTCGCCGTGGACCGCGAGGAGAACACCCTGGGGCTGCGCTGCTTCGGGGTGGCGATCCCGTACCGCGACCCGGCCCGGGACGCGATCAGTTGCTCCATCCCGGTGGCGCGTCTGACGCCCGCGCACGAGCATACGGTGCGGGACGCCCTCTTCGACGCCCGCGACCGGCTGACGCTTGCCGCCCGGAGGCTCTGAAATGACGCATGTGACGCTGCGCGCTGTGCACGACAGCGACCTGCCGGTGTTCTTCCGGCACCTCAACGACCCCGCGTCGCTGTGGATGGCCGCCTTCGTCCCGAGGGACCCCGCCGACCGCGCCGCCTTCGACGCGCACTGGGCGAAGCTGCGCGACTCCCCCGTCGTGCTGCGCACGATCCTGGCCGACGGCGACGTGGCCGGCAGCGCCGCGGTGTACGGCGAGCCGGGCGAGCGCGAGGTCACCTACTGGGTGGACCGCTCCCTGTGGGGGCGGGGCGTCGCCACCGCGGCGCTGCGCGCCCTGCTGGCCGAGGCGCCCGAGCGTCCGCTGTACGCGCGGGCCGCGGCGGACAACGCGGGCTCGCTGCGGGTGCTGGGCAAGTGCGGCTTCGAGCAGGCGGAGTCGGTCCGCGGGTACGCCGAGGCGCGCGGCGAGGAGATCGACGAGATGGTCCTGATCCTGCGGGACTGATACACGGCGCTCGCTCGGCCGGACACCGCCGTGCGCCGCCGGGCCGGGGCCCGCGGACCGCGCGGGGGCGGGCCCGGCGCCGCCGCGCCGCGCCCGCCCCCCGACCGGTCCGGTCCTCGTCCTAGTTGACGAAGTACGTCGGGTTCGGCAGCTTGTAGGCGCGGTCGGCGTAGCCGCCGTCCAGGTCGGAGTACTGGTCGCCGAAGTTCGCGACGATGTCGTACCCGAGGGACTCGATGTGCTTGCGGGTGCCGGACTTGTACTGGACCGTGGTGCACTTCCAGGCGCCCGGCGCCGCGCAAGCGCTCAGGTAGGCGGGCGGGTTGGCGGTGTCCTTGAGGAACATGTGCCCGGCGTCGAGGTTCACGTCGGCGCCGACCTTCTTGAGGTTCTGCACGGCGGCGGTGCGCTGCGCCTCGCTCAGACCGGAGTTGTAGAAGACCGCGAGGCCCTTCTTCGCGGCGTACCGCACGAGCGCGGGGCTGCCGAAGACCTCCGGGCGGTCGGCCTTGTTGACGTAGGCCGCCCAAGTGGCGCTGTCATAGCCGAAGTTGTTCTTCTTCTCGTAGTCCAGGCTCAGCAGCAGCGTGTCGTCGACGTCGAAGACGACCGCGGGCTTCCTGTCCCCGCGCCTGCCGTGGTGCGTCCGGTCGGCCACCTTGTCGATGTATCGCTTGGCGGCGGCGTCGATGTGCGCGAGATCCTGGGCGTACGGGCTGTACCGGGACGCCTGGTAGACGCCGTCGGCGTCCAGCGCGGCGCCGTAGTAGGCGTCGATGTCCTTGGTCAGCAGCCCGATGTTGTAGGGCTCGTGCGTGGAATCGGCCGTGGACTGGCCGGCGGTGGCGGCGCCGGCGCCGTAGAGCGCGCCGGCGGCGACGGCGCAGGCGGCGGCCGCGGCGGCCGCTCTGAGGGACTTCCGCATGGGATCTCCGGATCTGATGGGTGGCGGGTGCGCCAGGTCACGGACTGTCTACGCGCATTGCGGCCGCGGCGGGTACGGCGTTATCCGATCGATACACGTGGGCGCGAGACCGCGCCGCCACGTCCTCGCGCCCGCCCCGCGGCCGCGGCGCGGTTCACCCGATTGCCCCGCCCGTGAGGGCGAACGTGAGGGGCGCGTTCAAGGCTGGGATCCCCGGCGTCGCACGGCGGCCCTCACCCGGTCGCCCGACGCCCTTCACTCGAAGGAGTGCCATGCGCATATCCGGCACGTCACAGCGCCGCTTCCGCGCCTCTCGCTGGGGTGCGGCCGTTCTAGCCGCGTCCGCGACCGTCTCCGCGCTGGCGGCGGTGGCCGCCCAGGCCGACGGTCCGGGGGGCGACCCCGACCCCAAGCTGCCGACCGTGGTGCTCGTGCACGGCGCCTTCACCGACGCGTCCAGTTGGAGCGGTGTGGTGGAGCGGCTCCAGAGGAACGGCTACAAGGTCATCGCGGCGGCCAACCCGCTGCGCGGCATCCCCCAGGACTCGACCTACCTCGCGAGCCTGCTCAAGAGCGTCAAGGGGCCTGTCATCCTGGCCGGCCACTCCTACGGCGGCGAGGTCATCTCCCAGGCCGCCGTCGGGAACGCCCAGGTCAAGGCGCTGGTGTACATCAACGCGCTGATGCCGGACGTCGGGGAGTCGTTCACCACCCTCACCGCGAAGTTCCCGCCGGCCGAGCTGACGAAGGCGCTCAAGAAGGTGCCCTTCCGCAACGGCGACGGCACGAGCGGAACGGACGTGTACGTCCGGGCCGACAAGGTGCACCGGGCCTTCGCCCAGGATCTGCCCGTGCAGAAGACCGACGTGCTGGCGGCCAGTCAGCGCCCCCTCGCCCTGAACGCGTTCACGGACAAGCTCACTAAGGTCGCGTGGCACGACAAGCCCGTCTACGCGCTGGTCAGCCGGCAGGACCGGTCCATCGACCCCGGCCTGGAGCGGTTCGAGGCGAAGCGGGCGCACGCCCGCAAGACGGTGGAGATCGACTCGTCGCACGTCGCCCCCGTCTCCCATCCCCAGGAGGTCGAGGACCTGATCGTCCAGGCCGCCAAGGACTCCATGCAGAGCTAGGGCGTGTTGCGAGAGTCCCGTCTGCCCGGCGGCTTCCGGCGGCTTCCGGCGTCCGGCGGCTTCCGGCGTCTGGCGGCTTCCGGCGGCTTCCGGCGAACCCCTCCGGCCACAGCGCCGGCGCCCCAGCTCAGAGGTGCGCGAGGGCCGCGCGCACCGCGGCGAGATCCTCGTCGGAGGCCAGACCGGCGTGGTAGAGGCGCAGTTCGGCGGCGCCGAGGTCCCGGGCGAGGGCGGCGTCTCGGGCCAGCGCGTGCGGACGGCCGCCGAGGCCGGAGACGACGGTGAGGTTGGCGGCCAGCACGGCGTCCGCGCGGCCCTGCTCCGCGAACGGGGCGAGCAGGCCCGCGCCGCCCGTGCAGGGCACCACCACGCCGTCCGCGACGGACAGGATGTGCGCGGGATCCACTCCGGCGTCGGCGCCGCAGTGGTAGGAGACGGGGTCGGCGTGCAGCAGCACCCGGAAGCCCGCGGGCGCCGCCGCGCGCACGGCCGCGACCACCGTCTCCTGGAGCGTGCGGGCCGTCTCGTCGCGCCAGGCGCGCGTGCGGGCGGCTCGGTCGCCGCCGAGCAGCCGCCGCACTCCGGCCCAGCCGCCGCCCGAGGGCGCTCCGCGCCACACCGGCGCCAGGGCGGCGCGCACGGCGGCGGCCAGCTCGCGGGGGTCCGCTCCGCGCGCGCCGTAGCCCGCCTCGCAGGCGGGGCAGAAGCACAGGGACATCAGATAGTGCCCGGCGTCCGCGAGGGCGACTCCGGCGATCTTGTCGTGGGCGTGCAGATGGGCGAGCCCGTACCAGCCGAGGGACTCCAGTTCGGTTCCGCTCGCGCCGGGCCGTACGGCCGCCTCGGCGGCCAGGGCGGCCAGGTAGGCGCGGGTGGCGGGCTGGGCGACGCAGGGCGCCCACGGGTAGCGGTCGCCGTAGGCGTTGACCACGCAGGCGTCCGGACGGTCGGCGCCCAGGCCGGAGTTGTGCGCCAGCACCACCCAGGAGTGCACGTCGAGTCCGGCGCCGGCCAGGGCCGCGGCGGCCTCGCCCCAGGCGTCTCCGGGCGCCCAGTCCCCGGCCGGGCGGGGCCGCAGGGCGCGGCCCTCCCAGTGGGCGCCCGGCGGGTAGAGCACCGCGGAGTGCCAGGCGGTGACCACGCGGTGGCGCGGGTGGCGCGGCGTCAGGGCGCGGGTGGAGTGGTAGGCGGAGGCGAGGGTCGCCTGGCGCACCCCGAGCGCGGCGACGCGGCCCGGCGCCTCCGGGTCGCCGTTCACGTCCCAGGGGTAGAGGAACGCCGCCGCCTTCACGCCGGGCCGCCGTCCCGCTCCAGCAGGGCGACGCCGTGCTCGATGAGCCGGGCGAGCCGCTCCAGGTGCTCCCCGGCCGGCTCGTGCAGCGGCGGGCGCACCTCCCCCACGTCCAGTCCGCGCAGCCGCACCCCGGCCTTGACCAGGGAGACGGCGTATCCCGCGCCTTGGGCGCGCAGTTCGCCGAACGGGCGGTAGAAGCCGTCCAGGAGCCGGTGCGCGGCGGCGTCGTCGCCCTCGCGCAGCGCCCGGTGGAAGGCGAGGGCGATCTCGGGGGCGAAGCAGAACACGGCGGAGGAGTAGAGCGGCACGCCGACGCCGCGGTACGCGAGCTGGGTCAGCTCGGCGGTGGGCAGGCCGTTGAAGTACAGGAGGCCGCCGGGCGACTCGGCGCGCACGGCGCTGACGATCCGCTGCATGAGGTCGAGGTCGCCCACGCCGTCCTTGAGGCCGACGATCCCGTCGGCGCGGGCCAGTTCGACGGCCGTGGCCGGGGTGAGGACGGCGTTGTCGCGCTGGTAGACGATCACGGGCAGCGAGGTCGCGCCGGCCACCTCGCGGTAGTGGAGCAGCAGCCCCCGCTGGCCGGCCGCGACGAGGTACGGCGGCAGCACGAGCAGGCCGTCCGCGCCGGCGGCCTCCGCGATCCGGGCGTAGCGCACGGCGAGGGCGGTGCCGTATCCGGCGCCCGCCACGACCGGTACGCGCCCGGCGGCCGCCCGGACGGCCGCCCGGACGCACGCCTCGAACTCCTCGGGGGTGAGCGCCGGGAACTCCCCCGTGCCGCAGCAGGCGAAGACGGCCGCGGCGCCCGCTTCGACGCCGCCGCCCACATGGGCGCCGTAGACGTCGAGGGCGAGGCCGCCGCCGGGCGCGAAGGGGGTGACGGGGAAGAACAGCGGCCCGCTCGGGGCGCTGAGGCGATCGGCGAGGGGGGCGGACGGCACGGGCTCTCCCAGGGGCAGGCACTCACGTCTCTGATCGCTGTCCACATGTGTGAACTCGCCCACGCTAGGGGCCGCTTCGCCGCCGGTCAAGGGTGCCGGACGACGGCGCCGGGCCGTCCCCCGTGACGCGGCCGGGCCATGCGGTTGACGTAGTACGCCGGTGATCCCTAGCGTGTCGGGGCTTCCCCTCATGTGAACGACGACCACGAGTGCGACCGCGGCCCGCGGCCAGGGCGTTCACGGCGCGACCGCCGCCCGAGGCAAGGAGACCGAGGATGCCCGCTCCCCGCACCGTTCTGCTCACCGGCGCGGCCGGCGGCGTCGGCGCCATGCTGCGCGACCTGCTGCCCGGGTACGGACACACGCTGCGCCTGCTGGACATGCGGCCCGTCGAGGGCGAGCCGGACGCGATCACCGCGGATCTCGCGGACCGCGCGGCCCTGCGCGAGGCGGTCCGGGGCGTGGACGCGGTGATCCATCTGGCGGGCATCGCCCTGGAGGCCCCGTTCGAGAAGATCCTCGCGGCCAACATCGCGGGCGCCTTCCACCTCTACGAGGCGGCGCGCGAGGAGGGCGTCCGCCGGATCGTCTTCGCCTCCTCCAACCACGCGGTCGGACACACCCCCGTCCCCCGGGACGGCGCCCCGCTCATCCCGGTCGGCGCCCCGCACCGCCCCGACACCTTCTACGGCCTGTCGAAGTGCTTCGGTGAGGATCTGGCCCAGCTCTACTGGGACCGGCACGGGCTGGAGACCGTCTCGGTGCGCATCGGCTCCTGCTGTCCGGCGCCGGTCGACGTGCGGATGCTCTCGCTGTGGCTGAGCCCCGCCGACTGCGCCCGCCTCTTCCACGCGGCCCTGACCGCCGAGCGCGTCGGCCACACCGTCGTCTACGGCTCGTCCGCCAACACCCGCCTGTGGTGGGACCTGACGAGCGCGCGGGCGCTCGGCTACGAGCCCCAGGACGACGCCGAGGTCTACGCCCCCGCCCTGCTCGCCGCACACGGCGAGCCGGACCCGACCGACGAGGCCCAGGCCCGCCTGGGCGGCTCGTTCGTGACCGACCCGCCGCTCTGGCCGTACTGAGACCGGTCCGGGCGGCGGTCGGGCGCGGAACGGGCGCGCGGGCGGGCGTGTTCGGGCAGCGGCGGCGCCCGATCCCACCCCCTCCGGCGCGGCCGCGCAGGTCCGCGCCGGGCGCCGCCCCGGGCGAACGGGCACACCCGGGCATTATCGGACCCTTAACAGACCTGGTCAGCACCGCGCACCCGCTGTAGAACTTTCCCCCAGGGCCCCACCGGGCCCGAACGGGCGACCTTCAGGGAGGCAGGTGCCGGTCATGGGCGTGCGCACGGCGGAGGAACGGCAGCGGGAGATCGTGCGGGTCGCCCGCGGCGACGGCCAGGTGGACGTCACCGCACTCGCCGTCGCGCTGGGCGTCGCCAAGGAGACCGTGCGCCGGGACCTGCGCGCCCTGGAGGACCACGGCCTGGTCCGCCGCACCCACGGCGGGGCCTATCCGGTGGAGAGCGCCGGCTTCGAGACGACGCTCGCCTTCCGGGCCACCAGCCACGTGCCCGAGAAGCGCCGGATCGCCGCCGCGGCGGCCGACCTGCTCGGGGACGCCGAGACGGTCTTCGTCGACGAGGGCTTCACCCCGCAGCTCATCGCCGAGTCGCTGTCAAGGGACCGGCCGCTGACCGTGGTCACCGCCTCGCTGCCGGTCGCGGGCGCCCTCGCCGAGGCGGAGAGCGTCTCGGTGCTGCTGCTCGGCGGCCGGGTCCGGGCGGGCACCCTGGCCACCGTGGACCACTGGACGACGAAGATGCTCGCCGGGTTCGTCCTCGACCTCGCCTACATCGGCGCCAACGGCATCTCCCGCGAACACGGCCTGACCACGCCCGACCCTGCGGTCAGCGAGGTCAAGGCCCAGGCGATGCGCGCCGCGCGGCGCACCGTCTTCGCGGGGGCGCACACGAAGTTCGGCGCGGTCAGCTTCTGCCGGTTCGCCGAGGTCGGCACGTTGGAGGCGATCGTGACCAGCACCCTGCTCCCCGCCGCCGAGGCCCACCGTTACGCCCTGCTGGGACCGCAGGTCGTGCGGGTCTGAACCGGCGGCGCGCCTCACCCCCGTAGATCTCGCCCCTGTCCCTCTTTGTCCGTTCGCGTCTGTATGCGCGTCCATTCGTGTCCGCCTGTGTCCGTGTCCGCACCGTCCGCGCCCCTCAGTTCCCCACCTCGCTGTCCCCTCGCCCATCCCGTCATCACCTCCCCTTTTCCTACGTCCAGGAGCGATCCATGCGAACCCAGAGCCGACGGAGGCCGCCGCGAGCGAAGCTCGCCTTGACCGCCGTAGGGACGCTGCTCGCCCCGCTGCTCTCCGGCTGCTGGGTCGGCGCCGGCGGAGCGGGGTCCGGCGGCGACGCCGTCAACGTCCTGATGGTCAACAACCCGCAGATGGTGACGTTGCAGAAACTCACCGCCGCGCACTTCACCAAAGAGACCGGCATCAAGGTGAACTTCACCGTGCTGCCGGAGAACGACGTCCGCGACAAGATCAGCCAGGACTTCGCCAACCAGGCGGGCCAGTACGACGTCGCGACGCTCTCCAACTACGAGATACCGATCTACGCCCGCAACGGCTGGCTGCACCCGGTGGACTCCTACGTCGCCAAGGACCCGTCCTTCGACCAGCGGGACGTGCTGGCGCCGATGCGCCAGTCGCTCACCGGCGACGACGGAAAGCTCTACGGCGAGCCCTTCTACGGCGAGTCGTCCTTCCTGATGTACCGCAAGGACGTGTTCGCCGCGAAGGGCCTGACGATGCCCGCCCGCCCCACCTGGCAGCAGGTCGCCGACCTCGCCGCGAGGGCGGACGGCGCCCGGCCCGGGATGAAGGGCGTCTGCCTGCGCGGACTGCCCGGCTGGGGCGAGCTGATGGCGCCGCTGACCACTGTGGTGAACACCTTCGGCGGCACCTGGTTCGACAAGGACTGGACGGCGCGCCTGGACTCCCCGGAGTTCGAGAAGGCGACGAAGTTCTATGTCGACCTGGTCCGCCGCCACGGCGAGTCCGGCGCCGCCCAGTCCGGTTTCGCCGAGTGCCTGAACGACATGACCCAGAGCAAGGTCGCCATGTGGTACGACGCCACGTCCGCGGCCGGCCTGCTGGAGGCCAAGGGCTCCCCCGTCCGCGGCAAGATCGGCTACGCCCCCGCGCCCGTGGACCGCACGGCCTCCTCCGGCTGGCTCTACACCTGGGCCTGGGGCATCCAGCAGACGTCCCGCAACCCCGACAAGGCGTGGAAGTTCGTCTCCTGGGCGTCGAGCAAGGAGTACGAGCACCTGGTCGGCGAGCAGGTGGGCTGGTCGGACGTGCCGGCCGGCAAACGCGCCTCCACGTACGCCGACCCCGCCTACCGCGAGGAGGCCGCCGCCTTCCAGGAGACGACGAGGCGCGCCATCGAGAGCGCCCGGCCGAACGACCCCGGCGTGCAGCCGCGGCCCGCGCCCGGCATCCAGTTCGTCGGCATCCCCGAGTTCACCGACCTCGGCACCAAGGTCTCCCAGGAGATCAGCGCGGCCATCGCCGGACGCCAGTCCGTCGACGCGGCCCTGAAGAAGTCCCAGCACCTCGCCTCGAAGATCTCCAAGGAGTACGAGGGACGATGACCGCCACGACCACGGCCCCCCTGGCCTCCGCCGCCGCGCGAGGCGCCCGCCCGCCCTCGGCCCGGCTGCGCGCCTGGGCCACCCGCGCCCCGCTGCTGCCCGCCCTCGTCTTCATGATCGCCGTGACCCAGCTCCCGTTCGTGGCCACGCTGGTGATCTCCCTCTTCGACTGGAACGCCCTCTACCCCAAGGCCCGCCGCTTCGCCGGAATCGACAACTACCGGCAGGTGCTCACCGACGCCGACCTGCGCCAATCGGTGTGGACGACCGTGCTCCTGACCGTGGCCGTGGTGCTGGTCAGCCTGGTCCTGGGGCTGGCGCTCGCGCTGCTGCTGGACCGCCGCTTCCCCGGCCGGGGCGCGGTGCGCACGCTGCTGATCGCCCCGTTCCTGGTGGTCCCGGTCGCCGCCGCCCTGCTGTGGAAGCACGTCCTGTACAACCCGGAGTACGGTCTGATCAACGGCCTGCTGCACCTCGTGGGCGGGCCGCAGCCGGACTGGATCTCCCACACCCCGCTCCTGGCGGTCGAAGCCTCCCTGGTGTGGCAGTGGACGCCCTTCATGATGCTGATCCTGCTGGCCGGGCTCCAGAGCCGGGACCAGCAGCAGATCGAGGCCGCCCGGGTGGACGGGGCGAGCGACTGGCAGGTCTTCGTCCACCTCACGCTGCCGCACCTGCGCCGCTACCTGGAACTGGGCGCTCTGCTCGGCTCCATTTACATCGTGCAGAACTTCGACGCGGTGTTCACCCTCACCTCCGGCGGACTGGGCACCGCCAACCTCCCCTACACCGTCTACCAGAGCTTCTACCAGGCCCACGAGAACGGCCTCGCCTCGGCGGCGGGCGTCCTGGTGGTCATCGGCTCCATCGTCATCGCCACCTTCGCCCTGCGCGTGGTGTCGTCCCTGTTCCGCGAGGAGGTGTCCGGCGCATGAGTGCCGCGAGCGCAGCGAGCGCCACGACCGTACGAGCCCCGCGCAGGCGGGGAGCGGGCCTGGGCCTGGTGGCCTGGCTGGCCGGCGTCGTCTTCTTCCTGCCCATCGCCTGGATGGCGCTGACCTCGTTCCACTCGGAGGCGGACGCGGCGACCAACCCGCCGTCCCTGGCCGCCTCGCTCACCCTGGACGGGTACCGCGACTTCTTCGGCGTCGGCGGCGGCGCCAGCCCCTGGCCGGCGCTGGTCAACTCCACGGTGGCGTCGACCGTCTCGACGGCGCTCGTCCTGCTGCTGGCGCTTCCGGCGGCGTACGCGCTGTCCATCCGGCCGGTGCGCAAGTGGACGGACGTGCTGTTCTTCTTCCTGTCCACCAAGATGCTGCCGGCGGTGGCGGGCCTGCTGCCGATCTACCTCTTCGCCAAGAACGCCGGGATGCTGGACGACATCTGGCTCCTGGTCGTGCTCTACACCTCCATGAACCTGCCGATCGCGGTGTGGATGATGCAGTCCTTCCTCGCCGAGGTGCCGGTCGCGGTGATCGAGGCCGCCCGGGTCGACGGCGCGCGCCTGCCCACGATCCTGGCCCGGGTGGTCGCGCCCATCGCCCTGCCGGGGATCGCCGCGACGGCCCTGATCTGCTTCATCTTCAGTTGGAACGAACTGCTGTTCGCCCGGGTGCTCACGGGTGTGGTCGCCGAGACCGCCCCCGTGTTCCTGACCGGCTTCATCACCAGTCAGGGCCTGTTCCTGGCCAAGGTGTGCGCCGCGTCGCTCGTCGTCTCCCTGCCGGTGCTCGCCGCGGGGTTCGCCGCCCAGGACAAACTCGTCCAGGGCCTGTCGTTGGGAGCCGTGAAATGAAGGCCGCCGTCATCGAGGCCGTGGGCCGCGCCGTCGTCACCGAGGTCCCGGACCCGACGCCCGGACCGCGTGACGTCGTCGTGGAGGTCGCCGCCTGCGGTCTGTGCGGCACCGACCTGCACATCCTCCAGGGCGAGTTCGCGCCCGAGCTGCCGATCACACCGGGGCACGAGTTCGCGGGCGAGGTGGTCGCCGTCGGCGCCCAGGTCACCGAGGCGACGGTCGGCGACCAGGTGGCGGTGGACCCCTCCCTGTACTGCTACGAGTGCCGGCACTGCCGGAACGGCCACAACAACCTCTGCGAGCGCTGGGCCGCGATCGGCGTGACCACGGCGGGCGGCGCGGCCCAGTACGCCGTGGCGCCGGTCGCCAACTGCGTGAAGCTGCCCGAGCACGTGCGCACCCAGGACGCGGCCCTGGTGGAGCCGCTGTCCTGCGCGGTGCGCGGCTACGACGTGCTCCAGTCCCGTCTCGGCGCGCACGTCCTCGTCTACGGCTCGGGCACCATGGGCCTGATGATGCTGGAGCTGGCCAAGCGCACCGGCGCGGCGAGCGTCGACGTGGTCGACCTGAACCCGGCCCGCCTGGAGACCGCGCGCAAGCTGGGCGTGTCGGCGGCCGCCGTGAACGCCGACGAGCTGGACCGGCCGCAGGGCTGGGACCTCGTGATCGACGCCACAGGCAACGGCGCGGCGATCCAGGACGGCCTGGAGCGGGTGGCCAAGGCGGGAACGTTCCTTCAGTTCGGCGTGGCCGACTACGCGACCCGCGTGACGATCGACCCGTACCGCATCTACAACCAGGAGATCACCATCACCGGGTCGATGGCGGTGCTGCACAGCTACGAGCGGGCGGCGGAGCTGTTCGCGAACGGCGTGCTGGACCCCGAGGTCTTCATCAGCGACCGGCTGCCGCTGGAGGAGTACCCGCGCGCGCTGGACCAGTTCGCGGCGGGCGTGGGCCGGAAGATCCTGGTGGTGCCGTAGCCCGACGGCTGACGGCTCGCGGTCGGCGGCTGGCGGTCGGCCGCTGGCGGCTGGCGGCTGGCGGCTGGCGCGGCAGGGTGAAGGAGTGAACGGGGTGGGGGGCCGTCGGAGCCGTCCGGCGGCGCCTCACCCGTTCGGCGGGTAAGGGAACGGTAAAGCGCCCTTGTGCGTTACCCCCTGTATGACAGCTATGACGCCTGGCTCGAACATCCCCTTGACCGCCGTGCGCGTGGCGGTGGACGTCGCCGCCCCGGTGCGGCTGGACGTCTCGGGCCTGCTGCTCACCGCCGACGGCAAGGTGCGCTCCGACGCCGACTTCGTCTTCTACAACCAGCCGTCGGCGCCGGGCGTGGCCTACCGCTCGGGCGGCGGCGCCGCGCCGGACGCGATCACCGTGGACACCGCCGCCGTGCCGCCGGACGTCGAGCGGATCGTCGTCACCGCGAGCCCGGACGCCGCCGGGCAGACGTTCCAGGGCATCGAGCCCACGGCCACCCTCCGCGACGCGGGCGACGACGCGGTGCTGGCCACGTTCACACCGCCCCGGCTGGGCGCCGAGACGGCCCTGGTGGTCATGGAGATCTACCGGCGGGGCGGCCAGTGGAAGGCCCGAGCGGTCGGCCAGGGCTATGCGAACGGCCTCGCGGGCATCGCGACCGACTTCGGGGTGACGGTGGAGGAGCCGGCGACTGCCGCCCCGCAGCAGCCGGGCGCCCCGCAGGCCGCCGCCGCGCCACAGCCCGCCGCGGCGCCGCCCGCGGCCCCGCCGCAGCCCGCCGCGCAGGCCCCGGTCACGCCGCCCGCTCCCCCGGCCCCGGCGCCCGCAGCCCCGGGCGCCGGGAAGATCAACCTGGACAAGGGCCGGGTCAGCCTCCAGAAGAACCAGACCGTGTCCCTGGTCAAGGGCGGCCGCCCGCTGCTGTCCCGCGTGAAGATGGGCCTCGGCTGGGAGCCGGCGTTCCGCGGCGCGGACATCGACCTGGACGCCTCCGTCATCGCCTACGGCCCGCAGCGCGACCACGTCGACAGTTGCTACTTCGGCAAGCTGTCCATCCTGAACGGCGCGGTGCGGCACTCCGGCGACAACCTCACCGGCGAGGGCGCGGGCGACGACGAGGAGATCGTCGTCGACCTCGGCGCCCTCCCCCAGGAGGTCACCGGCCTGGTCTTCACCGTGAACTCCTTCTCCGGCCAGAAGTTCACCGAGGTCGCCAAGGCATACTGCCGCCTGCTGGACGCCGCGACCGGCGAGGAGCTGGTCCGCTTCGACCTCACCCACGCCGAGGCGCAGACCGGCGTGCTGATGGCCAAGCTCATCCGGCAGTACTCCGGGGAGTGGGACATGACGGCGATGGGCGACTTCGTCAAGGCGCGCACCGTGCGCAACATGGTGAAGCCGGGCGCCGAAGCGCTGTAGCGGGCGGAGCGGCGCCAAGGGGCGCCCCGGCCGCGAGGGCGCCGAGGGGCGCCGCCGCGGCCGGGAGAGCCGCTGCGGCTGGGGACGCCTTCGGCCGCAACGGCGCCTCCGAGTGCCCTAGCCGCCCAACCCCTGCATCAGCAGGGTGAGATACCGGCGGATGCGGGCGGCCTCCCCGTCGGCCAGCTCCGAGGCGGTCGCCACTCCGTGGGCCAGCCGCAGCACCTCGACGGGCTCCACGTCGCCGCGCAGGGCGCCCTCCCGCTGCGCCGCCTCCACCAGGCGGGTCGCGGCGCCCTTGATCGACGTCCCGCACACCGTGACCGCCGCCGCGCCCCCGTCCGCCACGGCGGAACCGAGCAGCGCCCTGAGTCCGCGCACCTGGAGGGAGACGAGGCACAGCTCCTCCAGCCACTGCGTCAGCGCCTCGCCCGCCGGACGGCGCCGGGACAGCGTGTCCGCCCGCGCGGCGAGAGCCTCGATCCGGTCGACGTAGGCCGCCTCCAGCAGCGCCTGCCGGTTCGGGAAGTGCCGGTACAGCGTCCCGGAGCCGACACCGGCCCGCTTGGCGATGTCGTCCAGCGACGCGTTCTCCCCGTGCTCGGCGAAGGCCCGTTCCGCGGCCTTCAGCAGCCGCTCGTAGTTGCGCCGGGCGTCCGCGCGCATGGGCCTGGCCTGCGTCATGCCGATACTCCTCACGAGCCGGTGACCATCCCCGGATTCTGTCCGGACGCGAAACGAGGACACTCCCCGGTCAGCCCGCCTGTTCTCCCGCTTCAGCCCCGCCTGTCCCGGACCGGTGCGCGCACCCCGCCCGCACCCTTCCCCCTACGGTGACGCCCCGTCAGTCCTGCCGCTCGGAGCGCGCCTTGAACGCGGCCTTGCGCGCCTCCTTGGCGATGCGCTTGTCGGGGTGCAGCCGGCCCACCGCCTCCAGCACGTCGGCGGTCTGCGGGTGGTCGACGCGCCAGGCGGCCGCGAAGAAGCCGCTGTGCTGGTCCGCGAGCCCCTGCACGAGGGCGTGCAGTTCCTCGGAGTCGCCCTCCGCGGCCAACTGGGCCGCCACGGTGTCGATGGTGAGCCAGAAGATCAGGTCCTGGGAGGGCGGGGGCACGTCCGCCAGGCCCCGCTCGCTGAGCCAGACCCGGGCCAGGCCGCCCAGCTCGGGGTCGTCGAGCACCTCGCGCAGCGCCGGTTCGGCCGCGGCGCCCACCAGGGACAGGGCCTGCTGGCAGCGCAGCCGCCGCAGCGGGGCCCCGGCGTCCGCGCCGCGCGCCGCGGCGAGCAACTCGCGGGCGGCGGTCAGCGGTTCGCGGTGGGCCAGCCACTGCTCGGTCTCGGCGTGCGTGGCGGCGGGCGGATAGGCGGCCGTGCCGTCGAGCAGCGCGTCCGCCCCCTTGTCCGTGAGGTCGCCGAGGGCCGGGGCCGCCTGGCCGGCGTCCAGCAGCCGGGCCCGCATGCCGTAGAGGCCGAGCGGCGTGAGCCGCACCATGCCGTACCGGGCGACGTCCAGGTCCTCCGGCGCCTCCGCCGCTCCCGGCGCCGGCGGCTCGGCGGCGGCCTCGCCGGGCTCTGCGGCACTCTCGCCGGGCTCCCCCGCGTCGACCAGCAGCGCCTCGTCCACCGGCCGGTACTCGACCAGCCCCACCGGCTCCAGCAGGCGGAACTGGTCGTCCAGCCGCATCATCGCGTCGGAGACCTGCTCCAGCATGTCGTTGGTGGGCTCGCCCAGATCGCTGGGCACGATCATGGAGGCGGCCAGCGCGGGCAGCGGCACCGGGCCGCCCGCGGGTGCGTCCTCGCCCACGCTGAGCAGGTAGAGGTTGCCGAGCACGCCCTCCAGGAACTCCGCCTCGGCCTGGGGATCCCAGTCGAGCGAGGAGAGGTCCACCGCGCTGGCCGCGCCGGTCGCGTCCATGGCGTCCATCAGACCGTCCAGGTCGGGCACGCTCGCGTCGGCCAGGACCGCGTCCAGCGCCGTCAGCCAGACCGCGAGCACGTCGTGCGGCGAGCCGCCGGTGAGCAGCCGCAGCTCGGCGCCGGCCGCCACGGCGCCCTCCGCCTCGTCGGCGACCTCCACCAGGCCGGTGTCGACGGCGATCCGCCACGCCTCGCTCGCCAGCGCCGCCGCGTCGTCCCCGGTCAGCTCCAACGCCTCGGCAGCGGAGGGTAGTTGCTCCTCCAGCAGGGCGCCGCCCGCGTCCACCCGGGTGCCGGGACCGACCCAGCGGGCGAGCCGGGCCGCGCGCGCGAGCAGCGGGGCGGCGAGGGCGTCCCGGGCGAGCTGCGGCTCGGACGCCAGCCGCACCGGCGGCAACGGGGACCTGTCTGACATCGGCTGGTTCTCCTCGGGCCTGAACGCCTTGAACGACTCAACTGCTCAGCCTAGACGGGTTTCCACCCATGCCGCCCGGTTCATCTCCCCGTCAGCCCCCGTACACGGCCGAAACCTTGACAACTCCCCCGGCCGGGAAGGAGATTGACGCGCGTAGAAAGTCGGGGGGCGGACGTTCGCCCGCTTCTACGCGCGTCGTCACCGCCCCACCGGTCCCACCCGCGGTCCCACCCGCACCGCGCGCTCCACCCCGTCCTGTGCACCCTCGTTCCGCCGCCTGTCCCGTCCCCGGAGGGATCTTCCGTTGCCGAGCAAGTCTTCCGCGCGTCTCGCCGCGCTGACCGTCGCCGCCGCCTGTTCCACGGCGGCCGTCCAGCTCATCGTCCTGCCCACAGCCGCCCACGCGGACACCGTGCGCATCCATGACGTCCAGGGCACGACCCGGATATCCCCGTACGCGGGCAAGACGGTCACGGACGTGCCCGGGATCGTCACCGGCGTGCGCGCCTACGGCTCGTCCAAGGGCTTCTGGATGCAGGACCCGACCCCGGACGACGACCCGGCCACCAGCGAGGGCGTCTTCGTCTTCACCAGTTCCGCCCCCCAGGCCGCCGTCGGCGACTCGGTCACCGTCACCGGCACGGTCTCCGAGTACGTGCCGGGCGGCGCCTCCTCCGGCGGGCAGTCGGTCACGGAGATCACCAAGCCCGCCGTCACCACCGTCTCCAGCGGCAACCCGGTCCCGGCCCCCGTGGTCGTGAACGCGCGCTCGGTGCCGGACGCCTACACCCCGGCCGGCGATCCCGCCGCGAACGGCTCGATCAACGGCCTGCCCCTCCAGCCCACGCAGTACGCCCTGGACTACTACGAGTCCCTGGAGGGCATGAACGTCCAGGTCTCCGACGCCCGCGTGGTCACCGGCACCGACCCGTACGCCGAACTGTGGGTGACGGTGAAGCTGCACGAGCACCGCAGCAGCCGCGGCGGCACGCTGTACGGCTCCTACACCGCGCAGAACACCGGCAGGCTCCAGATACAGTCGCTGGGCGCCTCCGCCGACTTCCCGGCCGCGAACGTGGGCGACACCCTCGCCGGGACCACCTCCGGCCCGCTGGACTACAACCAGTTCGGCGGCTACACCCTGGTGGCCGGCCGCCTCGGCACGCTGGAGAGCGCCGGCCTCCAGCGCGAGAGCACCCGCCCGCAGGGTCCGGGCGAGCTGGCGGTGGCCACGTACAACGTGGAGAACCTGGACCCGTCGGACTCCACCTTCGCCGCCCACGCCTCCGCGATCGTGAACAACCTGCGCTCGCCCGACGTCGTGTCCCTGGAGGAGATCCAGGACGACGACGGCGCCACCGACGACGGCGTCGTGGACGCGAGCCAGACGGTGACCAAGCTGATCGACGCGATCGTCGCTGCGGGCGGCCCGAAGTACGACTGGCGTTCGATCAACCCGGTCAACGACCAGGACGGCGGCGAGCCGGGCGGCAACATCCGCCAGGTGTTCCTGTTCAACCCCGAGCGGGTCTCCTTCACCGACCGCCCCGGCGGCGACTCCACCACCGCCGTCGGCGTCGCCAAGGTGAACGGCAAGGCGGCGCTGACCGCGTCCCCCGGCCGGATCGACCCCGCCAGCGACGCCTGGAAGTCCAGCCGCAAGCCGCTGGCCGGCGAGTTCGTCTTCCACGGCCGCACCGTCTTCGTGATCGCCAACCACTTCGCCTCCAAGGGCGGCGACCAGGGGCTGACCTCGCAGTACCAGCCGCCGACGCGCAGCTCGGAGACCGAGCGCCACCTCCAGGCGACGGAGGTGAACTCGTTCGTCAAGAACATCCTCGCGGTCCAGCGGAACGCGGAGGTGATCGCGCTCGGCGACATGAACGACTTCGAGTTCTCCGACACCGCGAAGATCATGGAAGGCGACGGCGAGCTGTGGTCGGCGATCAAGTCGCTGCCCAAGAGCGAGCGGTTCACCTACGACTACCAGGGCAACGAGCAGGTTCTCGACCAGATCCTGATCAGCCCCTCGATCCGCCACGGCGACTTCGACTACGACAGCGTGCACGTCAACTCGGAGTTCCACGACCAGATCAGCGACCACGACCCGCAGGTGCTGCGCTTCCGCCCGTAGCACGCGGACGGCGGGGCCGGATGGAGGCATCCGTCCGGCCGCGCGCCATTCGTCCCGCGCGGCTCGCCCGGGGCTGGGGCGGCCGGGGCTGGGGCGGCCGGGGCCGCACGCCCGGGGGCCGCACGCCCGGGGCCGCCCGCCCGGGGCCGCACGCCCGGGGCCGCACGCCCGGAGCCGCACGCCCGGAGCCGGGGCGGCCGCGGAGGGCCGCGGCGCCCCGGGGCGGCCGACTTCAGAGCCGGGCCCCGCGCCGCTCCTCGGTCCGAGGGGGCCGAGGAGGCCGAGGGGGAATTCGGCTGTCGGGCGATCCGGCGGCCGCAAGAGCAAGACGCGGCGGCGGCGCGCAGGCCATCGCAGGCGCCTGCTCACAGCCTCCGCGCCCACGACCTACGGGCCCCGCGCCAGCCCGAATGCCGGCCGGAGGCCCTGACCGCCGAACGGGCTGACGAGGGCGGGGGCGGGGGCGGATGCGGTGTCCCGGCGGACAGGCGGAGCCGCCCGCACCCCGAGGGTGCGGGCGGCTCCGTACCGTATGGCCGGACGCGCCGCCTCAGCGGCACTCGCGGCGCCGGCGCACCAGCACCGCGGCGGTGATCGCGGCCGCGGTGCTCGCGGCCGCGATCAGCAGCGGGCGCGGATGACGCTTGCACGCCTGGACGGCCTCGCCCAACGAACGCGGCAGGCTGCGTCCGGCCCGTCCGGCCGCCGCGCCCACCCGCTCCGTGCGGTCCTGCACCGCGTGCCCCGCCTTGCTCACCCCGCCCTGAGCGGCGTGCCCTGCCTTACTCACGCTGTCTTGAGCGGCGTGCCCTGCCTTGCTCACGCCGTCCTGAGCGGCGTGCCCCGCCCTGCTCGCGCCCTCCTGGGCGGTGTGCCCTGCGGTGACGGCCTTCTCCTGGGCCCGGTGACCGGCTCGGGTGGCGCGCTCCTGCGCCCGGTGGCCCGCGCGGGCCGCCTTCTCCTGGGCCCGGTGCCCGGCCTGCGAGGCGCTGCTGCGAAGCTGGACCGTCATCGCGCCGGCCTTGTCCCGCAGATCGGCGGCGCGCGCTCTGGCCCGCCCCTTGACGTCGGCCTTGGCCGCCAGCTCCTCCACGGTGTCGCCGAGCCGGTTCCTGGTCTGCTCGATCTGCTCCCGCAGCTCGTCGGGACCCTTGGCGCCGACACCGTGTGCCGATCCGCCGTCCGCCCCCTGCGTTCTGTCCGTCATCGGTGGTGAGCCCTTTCCTTGATCTCCTCGACGTCCGCCCTCACGCTGCCGAACGTCCGCTGCGGTGTGGGCGGTCCCACGCGGCGCAACTGGGCGCGGCCGGTGAGGGCGAGCACGGCGGCGATCGCGAACAGCGCGGCCGTCACGATGAGCGCCGCGGCCCACACGGGCAGCACCAGGGAGAGTGCGGCGGCGGCCGTGCCGGCGAGCGCGAACAGCCCGACGTAGGCGACGGCGCCCGCGGCGCCCAGCATGCCTCCGCCGCGCCCCATGCGCCGGCCCTTGGCCGTCAGCTCCTCCTTGGCGAGAGCCACTTCCTGGCGGGCGAGCAGGGAGAGCTGTTCGGTCGCCTGGTGGACCAGCTCGCCCACCGAGTGGTCGCCTCCAGGGCGCTGCTGCTCGCGAACCGGCCTGGCATCGATGGTCCCGGTCACGTGTCCCGCCTCCTCTCGGTCCAGACCGACCGGGTACCCCGGGGCGCCGCCGCTACCCCTGGCCCGCCTGTCCGGTCCCGTGCTCGCCGAGCCGGGCGAGCTGGGTCTGGAACCAGTCGAGCCGCGCCTGCAACAGGGCCGCCTCCGCGGCGAGTTCGGGCACACCGAGCCCGCCGGGACCAGCCGCCGCCGCAGTCCCGTCCGCCTCGGGGGCGCCGGGGCCGCCGCGTCCGCCGAGGCCGGCGTCGGCCGCGACGCGCAGCCCGTCTCCGGCGAGCCGGGCGAAGCCCGGGAGGGTGAGGGAGGCGCGGCCGTGCACGCAGCCCGTGCACGCGGCGGCCAGGACCCGCCAACCGGGCCTGCCCTCGCCCGCGTCCGCGAGGGCGGCGGCGGGCGCCCCGCATCGGCACGGGCCGACCGCCATCGCGCGCACCCGCTGGCGGCCGTAGCGGAAGCCGCGCTCGAAGCGGAGATAGGCGCCCAGGACCGAGACCTCCAGCAGCACGGCGGTGCGGTGCTCGGCCGGGCACCGCAGCGCCTCGGCCGCCGCCCGGTCGTGCACGCAGTGGAAGCCGCAGTCGCACAGCCGTGCGGGCGGCCGGTGCCGCCGACCGTAGACGCAGGCCGCGTCGGCGAGGACGCCGTAGGGCAGCGCACCGCCGAGCGACACCCCGGCGAAGGCGACCCGGGCGCCGTCCTGCGACAGCACCGGGTGGGCGATCTTGTATCCGGTCGGCGGCTCCGCCGGGCGCTCCACCGGCAGCCGCAGTCTCATCGGGCGGCCGGAACCTCTTCCGGCGCGGCGGCGGCCCGCGGCTCCGGGACCTCTTCGGAACGTTCGGCCTGCCGCTCCACGGCCTGCGGCCGCTCCCGCTTCCGCTCCTCCGCGAATCCGCTGGCCAGTGCCTTGCCGAGCTTCATGACGCCTCCCATGAGGTGAACTGCCCGTCGGTCACTCCTGCCCATGGTGACGCATCCCGGACGAGTCGGACACAGGGCACTGCTCACTCGGCGTCTCATCGGTCAAGCGTTGCTTATCCACACCGGCGCTCACCGTAAGAATCTCTTCAGACCGGCGGGACCCACGCGCGTATGCGCTACGCCCATACCGTTCCCCGCCGCCGACGGCGATACGCCCCACCTCGACGGCGCCCACCGCCTGGGGCAGTGACCGGAGACGGCGCGTGACGGGTGCTCAGCCGTCGCGACCACACCAACTGAGCACTGCCCCAGCGGCATTCGACGCTGGAGACGCGGCCGGAAGCCGCAGGGCGCGGCCGCGAGCGGTTCGCGGCCGCCGCGCCCGGCCGCTGAGCCGTAGGCTGGCCTCGTGAGCCGCCCGCTGCTGTTCCTGGACGTCGACGGCCCGCTCAACCCGTGGGCGGCACGCCCCGAGCGGCGCCCCGAGGGATACACGACGATCCGGGTCGCCCTGGAGCCGGGCCGGCCGCTGCGGGTCTGGCTGAACCCCTCGCACGGCCCGGCGCTGCTGGACCTCGGCTGCGAGCTGTGCTGGGCCACGACCTGGATGGACGCCGCGAACCGCTGGATCGGCCCGGTCGTCGGCCTGCCGGAGCTGCCGTACGTCGACTTCGGCGCGGGCCTGTTCGCGAGCCGCCCGGACGGGGTGCACTGGAAGACCGAGGCGATCGTGGAGTACGCCGCCGGGCGCCCCTTCGCCTGGGTGGACGACGAGCAGAGCCCGGCGGACACGGCGTACGTCGGCGCCGCGCACCCCGCGCCCGCCCTGCTGCACCACGTCGACCCGCGCCTCGGCCTGCGCGAGACGGACTTCGCGACCCTCGCCCGCTTCGCCGCCGCCACTCGTCCGTAAGAAGCGCATCCGGGCGACTCGCCTCCGCGGACGCTCAGTTGTGGCTGTGCAGGATCTCGTTCAGTCCGTCCCAGACCGCGTTGTTCGGGCGGGCCTCGACCGCGCCGGTGATCGAGTTGCGGCGGAAGAGGATGTTCGAGGCGCCCGACAGCTCGCGGGCCTTGACGATCTGGCCGTCGGGCATCGTGACGCGGGTGCCCGCGGTGACGTAGAGGCCGGCCTCGACCACGCACTCGTCGCCGAGGGCGATGCCGACGCCCGCCTCGGCGCCGATCAGGCAGCGCTCGCCGACGGAGATGATCACGTTGCCGCCGCCGGACAGCGTGCCCATCGTGGAGGCGCCGCCGCCGATGTCCGAGCCGTCGCCGATCACGACGCCCGCGGAGATGCGGCCCTCGACCATGGAGACGCCCAGGGTGCCCGCGTTGAAGTTGACGAAGCCCTCGTGCATCACGGTGGTGCCCTCGGCGAGGTGCGCGCCGAGCCGGACCCGGTCGGCGTCGGCGATGCGGACGCCCTTCGGCGCCACGTAGTCCGTCATGCGGGGGAACTTGTCGACGGACGTCACCGACAGGTGCAGGCCCTCGGCGCGCGCGTTGAGCCGCGCCGTCTCGACGTCGTCGACGGCGACCGGGCCGAGCGAGGTCCAGGCGACGTTGGCGAGGAAGCCGAAGACGCCGTCCAGGCTCAGCCCGTGCGGCCGGACCAGGCGGTGCGAGAGCAGGTGCAGACGCAGGTAGACGTCGTGCGCGTCGATCGGCTTCTCGTCGAGCGAGGCGATGACCGTGCGGACCGCGACCACCTCGACGCCGCGCCGGGCGTCCGGGCCGACCGCCTTGGCCGCGCCCTGGCCGAGCAGTTCGACGGCCCGCTCGGCGGACAGCCGCTCGGTTCCCGCCGGTCCGGGCTGGTCCGTCAGCTCGGGAGCGGGGAACCAGGTGTCGAGGACGGCGCCGTCGGCGGCGATCGTGGCGAGTCCGGCGGCCACGGCGCCGGTGGTGCGGGGAGCAGTCGTGTCGGTCATGGGCAAAACCTAACGTGAGGGGGCTGACACGGGCGAACCGATGCCCGGGGCCCGGCCGCCCCTGCGTGGGCGCCGTCCGCGCTCAGCCCGGAAGCCGGCCGGCCGCCGCCTCAGTGGGCGCCGTCCAGGCTCAGCACCGCCACGCCGAGGATGATCAGCACCAGGCCCGCGGCCTTGGTCAGGGACATCCCCTCCCCCAGGAACGCGCACCCGATCGCGGCGACGGCGGCGGTGCCCACACCCGACCAGATCGCGTAGGCGGCGCCGAGGGAGAGCGACTTCAGCGTCTGGGCCAGCAGCGCGAAGGAGAGCAGGTAGCCGAGGACCGTCGTCAGCGACGGGCCGAGCCTGCTGAAGCCGTCGCTGTACTTCAGGGCGGTGGTCCCGGCGACCTCGGCGGCGATGGCCCCGGACAGCAGCAGGTATCCCATGGGGGTCGAACCTACCCGGCGGCCGGGGCGCGCAGGGAGGAGACGCAGGAGGACGGCGGCGCCCCCGCGGGCGCCGCCGTCCTCCTGTCACCGGTGACCGGCCGGCCGGGTCTCAGACGTTGAAGCCGAGCGCGCGCAGTTGCTCGCGGCCCTCGTCGGTGATCTTGTCCGGGCCCCACGGCGGCATCCAGACCCAGTTGATGCGCAGCTCGTTGACCAGACCGTCCGTGGCGGACTTGGCCTGGTCCTCGATGACGTCGGTGAGCGGGCAGGCCGCCGACGTCAGGGTCATGTCGACGGTGGCGATGTTCGCGTCGTCGACGTGGATGCCGTAGATCAGGCCCAGGTTGACGACGTCGATGCCCAGTTCGGGGTCGACGACGTCCATCAGGGCCTCACGGAGTTCTTCCTCCGAGGCCGGCTTCATCTCCACGGTCTCGCTCATGCGGTCTTCCTTTCGGCGTCGGCGCCGTCCAGCGCCTGGGCCGTCGCGTCCTTCCAGGCCATCCAGCTCAGCAGGGCGCACTTCACCCGGGCCGGGTACTTGGACACCCCGGCGAACGCCACCGCGTCCTCCAGGACGTCCTCCATCGCGTCGTCGGGCTCGATCTGGCCCTTGGACTGCATCAGCTCCAGGAAGGTCTCCTGGATCTTCTGCGCCTCAGCGAGCTGCTTGCCGACGAGGAGTTCGTTGAGCACGGAGGCCGACGCCTGGCTGATCGAGCAGCCCTGGCCCTCGTACGAGACGTCCTCGATCGTCGTGCCGTCGTACTTCACGCGAAGCGTGATCTCGTCGCCGCACGTCGGGTTCACATGGTGCACCTCGGCGTCGCCGTCCCGGAGACCACGCCCGTGCGGGTGCTTGTAGTGGTCCAGGATGACCTCCTGGTACATGGAGTCCAGCTTCATGCGATTCGCTCGTCCCGTCCCGTCAGCCGAAGAAGTTCCGTACGTGCTCCAGGCCGTCGACCAAGGCGTCGATCTCGGCCGGCGTGGAGTACAGATAGAACGACGCTCGCGTGGTCGCGGGAATTCCGTAGCGCAGGCACACCGGGCGGGCGCAGTGGTGGCCCACGCGGACGGCGATGCCCTGCTCGTCGAGGACCTGGCCCACGTCGTGCGGGTGGATGTCGCCGAGCGTGAAGGAGATCGCCGCGCCGCGGTCCTCGGCCGTGGTCGGGCCGATGATCCGCAGGTCGGGAACCTCCGCCAGCCGCTTCACCGCGTACTCGGTGAGCGCGTGCTCGTGGGCGAGGATCTTGTCCATGCCGATCGAGTTCAGGTAGTCGACCGCCGCGCCCAGACCGACCGCCTGCGCGATCGGCGGGGTGCCCGCCTCGAACTTGTGCGGGGCGGGGGCGTAGGTCGAGGAGTGCATCGACACCGTCTCGATCATCTCGCCGCCGCCGAGGAACGGAGGCAGGTCCTCCAGCAGCTCCTGGCGGCCCCACAGGACGCCGATGCCGGTCGGGCCGCACATCTTGTGACCGGTGAAGGCCACGAAGTCCGCCTGGAGCGCCTGGACGTCCAGCGGCATGTGGGGCGCCGCCTGGGAGGCGTCGACGCAGACCAGCGCGCCGACCTCCTGGGCCCGCCGGACGATCGCGTCGACCGGGTTGACGGTGCCGAGGATGTTGGACACCAGCACGAAGGAGACGATCTTCGTCTTCTCCGTGATGACCTCGTCGATGTTCGACAGGTCGAGACGGCCGTCCTCGGTCAGGCCGAACCACTTCAGCTTCGCGCCCGTGCGCTGCGCGAGAAGCTGCCACGGCACGATGTTGGAGTGGTGCTCCATCTCCGTGATGACGATCTCGGTCTCGTGGTCCACCCGGTAGGGCTCGTCGGCCCAGCCCAGCATGTTCGCCACGAGGTTCAGCGACTCCGAGGCGTTCTTGGTGAAGATCACCTCGTCGCGGCTGGGCGCGTTGATGAAGGACGCGACCTTGTCGCGCGCGCCCTCGTACAGCGCCGTGGCCTCCTCGGCGAGCACGTGCACGCCGCGGTGGACGTTGGCGTTGTGCCGCTCGTAGTACTCGTCCAGGACGTCGATCACCTGGCGAGGAGTCTGCGAGGTCGCCGCGTTGTCGAGGTAGACGAGCTTGCGCCCGTCGTGGACGGTGCGGTCCAGGATGGGGAAGTCCTTGCGGAGCGCTTCGGTGTCGAGGAGGCCCGGCATCTGGGTCACGCGGACGCGCCTCCCTTCGCATAGGACTCGTAGCCCTCGTTCTCCAGCTTGTCCGCCAGCTCCGGGCCGCCGGACTCGACGATGCGGCCGCCGGCGAACACGTGCACGTGGTCGGGCTTGATGTAGCGCAGGATGCGCGTGTAGTGCGTGATCAGCAGGGTGCCGACCTCGCCGGTCTCGCGGACCCGGTTGACGCCCTCGGAGACGACGCGCAGCGCGTCGACGTCGAGGCCGGAGTCGGTCTCGTCGAGGACGGCGAACTTCGGCTTGAGCAGTTCGAGCTGGAGGATCTCGTGCCGCTTCTTCTCACCGCCGGAGAAGCCCTCGTTGACGTTGCGCTCGGCGAAGGAGGGGTCCATGTTGAGGCGCTGCATGGCCTCCTTGACCTCCTTGACCCAGGTGCGCAGCTTGGGGGCCTCGCCGCGGATGGCGGTCGCGGAGGTGCGCAGGAAGTTGGAGACCGAGACGCCGGGGACCTCGACCGGGTACTGCATCGCCAGGAACAGGCCCGCGCGGGCGCGCTCGTCGACGGACATCTCCAGGACGTCCTCGCCGTCGAGCAGCACGGTGCCGCTGGTGATCGTGTACTTCGGGTGACCCGCGAGCGAGTAGGCGAGCGTGGACTTGCCCGAGCCGTTGGGGCCCATGATGGCGTGCGTCTCGCCCTGCTTCACGGTGAGGTCGACGCCCTTGAGGATCTCCTTCGTGGCGTTGTCGGCCTCGACGGTGACGTGCAGGTCTCGGATTTCAAGCGTTGCCATGGGTGCCTCAGGACTCCTGGGAGAGGGAGACGAGCACGTCGTCCCCTTCGATCTGTACGGGGTAAACGGGTACGGGGCGCGTCGCCGGCGGGCTGTCGGGCTTGCCGGAGCGGAGGTCGAAGCTCGAGCCGTGCAGCCAGCACTCGATGTGGCAGTCGTCGACCTCGCCCTCGGCGAGTGAGACGTTCGCGTGCGAGCAGACGTCGTTGATCGCGAACACCTCGCCCTCGGTGCGCACGAGGCAGACGGGCGTGCCGTCCAGCTCCACCCGCTTCGGGACGTCCTCTTCCAGCTCGCTCAGCCCGCAGACGCGGACGAAGCCGCCGGTCATGCGACCGCCGCCTGAAGCTCGTGCTCGATCTTGGCGAGCAGGCGCTCCTCGATGTCGGGGACGCCGATCTGCTGGACCAGCTCGGCGAAGAAGCCGTGGACGACGAGGCGGCGGGCCTCGTGCTCCGGGATGCCGCGGGCCATCAGGTAGAAGAGCTGCTCGTCGTCGAAGCGGCCGGTGGCGGAGGCGTGCCCGGCGCCGACGATCTCACCGGTCTCGATCTCCAGGTTCGGCACGGAGTCGACCCGGGCGCCGTCGGTGAGGACCAGGTTGCGGTTCATCTCGTAGGTGTCGGTGCCCTCGGCCGCGGCCTCGATGAGGACGTCGCCGATCCACACCGCGTGCGCCGCCTCGCCTTGGAGCGCGCCCTTGTAGACGACGTTCGACGTGCAGTGCGGGACGTTGTGGGTGACCAGGAGGCGGTGCTCCTGGTGCTGGCCCTCGTCGGTGAAGTACAGGCCGAACAGCTCGGCCTCGCCGCCGGCGCCGGCGTAGGTCACGCGCGGGTTGAGCCGGACCACGTCGCCGCCGAAGGTGACGACGACCGACTTGAGGGAGGCGTCCCGGCCGACCAGCGCGTTGTGCTGGGCGACGTGCACGGCCTTGTCGTCCCAGTCCTGGACGGAGACCACGGTCAGCTTGGCGCCGTCGCCCAGCAGGTAGTCGACGTTGGCGGCGAGCACCGCGTCGCCGGTGTGGTCGACGACGACGACGGCCTCGGCGAAGGCGCCCAGCTCGATGACCTGGTGGCCGTAGGCGACCCCGCCCTCGCCGTGCACCGCGATGCGGATCGGCTCGGTCAGGACGGTCTCCGCGGGGACGGTCACGACCGAGGCCTGCTCGAAGGAGGAGTAGGCCTGGGCGGCGACGCGGTCCGCCGGGGCGCCCGCCTTGCCGAGCCGCGCGTCGTCACGGCCGACGGCCTGGACCCGCACGCCCTCGGGCGCCTGCACGTCGACCTTCACGCCGGCGCCGGTGGCCTTCGCGGTGCCGTCGTGCAGGCCGCGCAGCCGCTCCAGCGGCGTGAAGCGCCACTCCTCCTCGCGGCCGTGCGGCACGGGGAAGTCCGCCACGTCGAAGGACGGGGGCGCGCTCATGCGCGAGACGACGGTCGACTCGGCGGCGACCGCGATCGACCCGGCGGTGGTGGAGCCCACCGGGAGCGGCGCCCCCGATCCGGGCGCGGTCGTGGAGTCGGGGGAGTTATGAGCCTCAGCCATGGCTGTCGTAGTGCTCGCTTTCCGTTGCGTGGGTGGCGTGAGGGGACTGCGGGACGGCCTCAGCCGACCGCGCCCTCCATCTGAAGCTCGATCAGCCGGTTCAGCTCCAGCGCGTACTCCATGGGCAGCTCCTTGGCGATCGGCTCGACGAAGCCGCGCACGATCATCGCCATCGCCTCGTCCTCGGACAGGCCGCGGCTCATCAGGTAGAAGAGCTGGTCGTCGGAGACCTTGGAGACCGTGGCCTCGTGGCCCATGGACACGTCGTCCTCGCGGACGTCCACGTAGGGGTAGGTGTCCGAGCGGGAGACCGTGTCGACGAGCAGCGCGTCGCACAGCACGTTCGACTTCGAGCCGGCGGCGCCCTCGCCGATCTCGATCAGACCGCGGTAGGAGGTGCGGCCGCCGCCGCGCGCCACGGACTTGGAAACGATGTTGGACGACGTGTTCGGCGCCATGTGGACCATCTTGGCTCCGGCGTCCTGGTGCTGGCCCTCGCCGGCGAAGGCGATGGACAGGGTCTCGCCCTTGGCGTGCTCGCCCATCAGGTAGACGGCCGGGTACTTCATCGTCACCTTGGAGCCGATGTTGCCGTCGACCCACTCCATGGTTGCGCCCTCGTAGGCCACGGCGCGCTTGGTGACCAGGTTGTAGACGTTGTTCGACCAGTTCTGGATGGTCGTGTAGCGGCAGCGGGCGTTCTTCTTGACGATGATCTCGACGACCGCGGAGTGCAGCGAGTCCGACTTGTAGATCGGCGCGGTGCAGCCCTCGACGTAGTGCACGTAGGCGCCCTCGTCGACGATGATCAGCGTCCGCTCGAACTGGCCCATGTTCTCCGTGTTGATGCGGAAGTAGGCCTGGAGCGGGATCTCCACGTGCACGCCCTTCGGCACGTAGATGAAGGAGCCGCCGGACCACACGGCGGTGTTCAGCGCGGCGAACTTGTTGTCGCCGGCCGGGATCACCGTGCCGAAGTACTCCTTGAACAGCTCCGGGTGCTCCTTGAGGGCGGTGTCGGTGTCCAGGAAGATGACGCCCTGCTCCTCCAGGTCCTCGCGGATCTGGTGGTAGACGACCTCCGACTCGTACTGGGCTGCCACACCCGCGACCAGGCGCTGCTTCTCCGCCTCCGGGATGCCCAGCTTGTCGTAGGTGTTCCTGATGTCCTCGGGCAGGTCCTCCCAGGACTCCGCCTGCTTCTCGGTGGAGCGCACGAAGTACTTGATGTTGTCGAAGTCGATCCCCGACAGATCCGAGCCCCAGTTGGGCATGGGCTTCTTCTCGAAAAGCCGCAGGCCCTTGAGGCGGAGCTTGGTCATCCACTCCGGCTCGGACTTCTTCGCGGAGATGTCCGTGACGACGTCGTCGCCCAGGCCGCGCCGGGCGGAGGCGCCCGCCACGTCGGAGTCGGCCCAGCCGTATTCGTACTTGCCCAGGCCCTCGAGTTCGGGGTGGGCAGTCTCCGTGGGGAGAGTCATGCGGGGTTCCTCCCGGCCGTGCTTGCAGATGCGTCAGTGGAAATCCGTGGGATGAACGTCGTGCAGACGCCGTCGCCGTGGGCGATGGTCGCCAGTCGCTGGACGTGGGTTCCCAGAAGCTCGGCGAAGATCTCCGTCTCCGCCTCGCAGATCTGGGGGAACTGCTCCGCGACGTGGGCCACCGGGCAGTGGTGCTGGCAGAGCTGCTCGCCCTTGTGCGGGAGGGGCGCGCTGCGCGCCGCAGCAGCGTACCCGTCCAGGCTCAGCGCCTTCGCCAGCGCTTGGGCGCGCTCGTCGGGGGCGGCGTCCTCGATCGCCCTGCGGTAGGCCCTGGCCTGCGCGGCGATCCGGGCCCGCGCGAAGGCGGCGACCGCCTCCCCGCCGCCCTCGCGCTCGGCGATCCAGCGCAGCGCGTCCACGGCCAGCTCGTCGTAGGACTGGTCGAAGGCGTCCCGGCCGCAGTCGGTGAGCGCGAAGACCTTGGCGGGCCGGCCGCGCGTGCGCGCTCCGTACACCCGCTGCTCGCGCGCGGCCACCACGTCGTCGGCGGCCAGCGCGTCCAGGTGGCGCCGCACGGCCGCCTGGGTCAGCCCCAGCCGTCCGGCCAGCTCGGCGACGGTCGACGGGCCGTGGTCCAGGAGGGACCGCGCGACCCGGTTGCGCGTGGAACGGTCGCTGCGCATCCCGGCCGCGAGCTCCTCCTGAGGGGCCCCCGCAGGGTTCTCCCGAGCCTCGCCGACGTTTTTCACAACGCCATTGTTGCGTAATTCCCTGGGGCCTGACAAGCGGCGTCATCCGGGCGGGCGGTGCCCTGCATCACTTAGGCAAACCTAATCCGACCTGCGGAAACGATCAGGGGGCGACGGCGGCGGCGCCCGCCGCGGGACCGTGCGGCGCGCCGCCGGACCGGGTCGGCGCCCGCCGCGACCAGCCCTCCTGCGCCCCAGGCAGGGATGCGGGGCCCGTCCGTAGGCGGCGCGCCGGCGGCGCACGGGCCGTCCGGAACGGGTCCCCGCGCGCCGCCCGCGGGATCGCGTGGGATTCACCCCGGCGCGGACGGGACGGCCCGGCGCGCCGGACGTCGGCGCGCGCGCCGCCGCGCCCCCTGTCGGGAGGACTTCGCGCACCCGCCCTGCTGCGGCTGAGCGCGCGAAACTACTATTGGGAGCCATGCGAAGTGAGCCCGTGGTCCAGGTCGAGTCCCTCGTGAAGCGGTACGGCCCGAAGACCGCGGTGAACGGCCTCGACCTGGTGGCCCACGCGGGCGTGACCGCCGTGCTCGGCCCCAACGGCGCCGGCAAGACGACCACGATCGAGACCTGCGAGGGGTACCGGACGCCGGACTCCGGCACGGTGCGCGTGCTGGGCCTCGACCCGGTGCGGCAGTCCGCCGCGCTGCGGCCCCGGGTGGGCGTGATGCTCCAGTCCGGAGGCGTGTACTCGGGCGCCAGGGCCGAGGAGATGCTGCGGCACGTCGCCCGGCTGCACGCCCATCCGCTCGACGTGGACGCCCTGATCGAGCGGCTGGGGCTCGGCGGCTGCGGCCGCACGAGCTACCGGAGACTGTCCGGCGGCCAGCAACAGCGGCTCGCCCTCGCCATGGCCGTCGTCGGGCGGCCCGAACTCGTGTTCCTGGACGAGCCGACCGCCGGACTCGACCCGCAGGCCCGCCGGGCCACGTGGGACCTGGTGCGCGATCTGCGGACCGACGGCGTGTCGGTGATCCTCACCACGCACTTCATGGACGAGGCCGAGCAGCTCTCCGACCACGTGGCGATCATCGACGGCGGCCGGGTCATCGCCGAGGGCTCGCCCGAGGAGCTGTGCCGCGGCGGCGCGGAGAACACCCTGCGCTTCAGCGGCCGCCCCGGACTCGACGTCGGATCGCTGCTCAAGGCGCTGCCCGCGGACTCCTCCGCCGCGGAGCTGACGCCGGGGACGTACCGGATCGTCGGCAAGGTCGATCCCCAGCTCCTCGCGACGGTCACCTCCTGGTGCGCCCAGCACGGCGTGATGCCGGACAGGATCTCCGTCGAGCGGCGCACCCTGGAGGACGTCTTCCTGGAACTCACCGGCAAGGAGCTGCGTTCATGAGTCGGGGCCACACGGAGAACGGCCGGGCGGTCGCGGCGCGGCGCGGCGCGGCGGTCGGTGCGCGGCGCGGCGCGGCGGCCGGTGCGCGGCGCGGCCGCAGCGCGGCGCCAGGCCGTCCGGGCGCGAGCGGCGCGGAGCCGATCGGCCCGCTGCCGGTCAGCTCGACGCCGGTCGAATTGATCCCGGTCGGCTTGATCCCGGTCAGCTCGACGCCGGTCGGCTTGATTCCGGTCAGCTCGACGCCGGTCGTCCCCGTGCCGGGCGCCTCGCGGCCGACCGCCGAGGAGTCGCGCTCATGAGCACCGCCGCCGGCGCCCCCGCCGGTCCGTACGCCCCGCGCCCCGGCGCCGCCCCGCTGCCGCGGATGATCGCGGCGCAGGCGGCGCTGGAGACCAGGATGCTGCTGCGCAACGGCGAGCAACTGCTGTTGACCGTGGTGATCCCGACCCTGGTGCTGGTGCTGTTCAGCTCGGTGGACATCGTGGACACCGGAGCGGGCAGGGCGGTGGACTTCCTCGCCCCCGGCGTCCTCGCGCTCGCCGTGATGTCGACGGCGTTCACCGGGCAGGCCATCGCCACCGGCTTCGAACGCCGCTACGGCGTGCTCAAGCGGCTGGCCGCCTCCCCGCTGCCCCGGTGGGGGCTGATGACCGCCAAGACGCTGTCGGTGCTGGTCACCGAGATCCTCCAGGTCGCCCTGTTGACGGTGATCGCCTTCGCGCTGGGCTGGTCGCCGCACGGCAACCCGCTGGTCGTGCTCCTGCTGCTGGCGCTCGGCACAGCCGCGTTCTCCGGGCTCGGCCTGCTGATGGCCGGGACGCTGAAGGCCGAGGCCACGCTGGCCGCCGCCAACCTGGTCTTCCTGTTGCTGCTGGTCGGCGGCGGGGTGATCGTCCCGCTGGACAGGTTCCCCTCCGGCGTCCAGGACGTGCTGGGCGCGCTGCCCGTCTCGGCCCTCTCCGACGGGCTGCGGGCCGTGCTCCAGCACGGCGCCGGAACGCCCTGGGGAGACCTGGGCATCCTCGCGGCGTGGGCGGTCGCGGGACTGGCCGCGGCCGGGAAGTTCTTCCGCTGGGAGTAGGAGCGCACCGCGCCGCCCAGAACCCTCGTGAAAGCATGCACAAGCGGCGTCTTACGATGGGACGCGTGCCGAACCTGAACCGCGCCGACGCCGTGGCCGCCGTGCGCAGCCCCCTCGCCTTCATCGCCGCCCGCTGGACCCCGCGACCGAGGACCGTCCAGCGGGCCGCCTTCGCCGCGCTCGTCATGGCGGTGGTCATCGTCGTCACCGGCGGCGCCGTCCGGCTGACCGGCTCCGGCCTGGGCTGCCCGACGTGGCCCACCTGCACCGACGACTCGCTGACCACCACGCGGGCGATGGGCGTGCACGGGGCCATCGAGTTCGGCAACCGCATGCTGACGTACGTGCTGTGCGCCGCGGTCGGCTGGGCGATCGTCGCCGCGCGCGCCCAGAAGCCGAGGCGGCGCGAGCTGACCCGGCTGAGCTGGGCCCAGTTCTGGATCGTGATGGGCAACGCGGTGCTCGGCGGCATCGTCGTCCTGGTCGGCCTCAACCCGTACACCGTCGCGTGCCACTTCCTGCTGTCCACGGCGCTGATCACGGTGGCCGCGGTGACGTGGCAGCGCACCCACGAGGGCGACGCGGCCCCGCGTCCGCTGGTCGGCGCGGCGGTGCGGCAACTGGTGTGGTTCCTGGTGGCCGCGAGCGCGCTGCTGATCATGGTGGGCACGGTGGTGACCGGAGCGGGACCGCACGCGGGCGACACCCGGGAGGTGCCCCGGATCCAGATCGACTGGGCGACGGTCGCCAAGCTGCACGCGGTGCTGGCCTGGATCGTGGTGACGCTGACGTTCGCCCTGTGGTTCGTCCTCAAGGCCGTCGACGCCCCGCGCGGACCGCTGAGCCGGACCCGGACCCTGTTCGGGCTCCTGCTCGCCCAGGGCGTCATCGGTTACGTGCAGTACTTCACGCACCTGCCCGAGGCGCTGGTCGCCCTGCACATGCTCGGAGCGTGCCTGATCTGGATCGGGGTGGTGCGGGTGCTGCTGTCGCTGCGAGAGCGGCCCGAGACGGCCCCGGACGGGCTTCCGGCGCTTTCCGGCGAGGCAGCGGAGCTGACCAAGGCGTAACCCAGGTCGGGGCGGTCTGAGCGGCGCGCTCAGGGCCGCTCCAGCCCGTAGGGCCGCCCTCACCCCGGGGGCTGCTCCAGCGTTCGCCTGCCTAGCCCTCAGCGCCGCTCCAGCCCGCACGCCCGACGGGCGCGCCTCGCCCCGTACGTCCCCCGTGGCCGGCCGCCGTCCGCCTTCGCACGCGGCGACGTCGGCCACCTGGGCATCCGGTGCTCCCGCGGCCGGACCGCCTCCTGCCGCGGGTCCGTACGGGCGAACCGGCCGTCAGGCGTTGCGCGGGCCCCCGAGCTGGATCCCGGCCATCCGGCTCCACTCGTACGGACCCGTCTTCACCTTGGCGGCGAACTCGCCGTCGAAGTCCTCGTGGACGGTGATCCCGGACGTGGCCACGGCCTGCTCGGCGACGGCGTACGTGGGCGCCACGACGTCGCCCCAGGCGCCGTCCTCGCCGACGAGGACGATCCGGGCCCCGCGCTCCCCGATGTACGCGACCTGTCCCTCGGCCCCGCCGTGCTCCTTGGCGAATGCGGAGATCCGCCGGGCGAGGCGGGTCGCCGTGCGCTCGGCCTTGGGGTCGTCCTGCTGCGTGTCTGCCATGGTCAGGATGCTATCGACGGGGTGATCGCACGGCGACGGGCGGGGTACGTGGCCTTGACCACGATCCCGCCCGTAGGTGAGGGGTTTCGCCCGCCCGGGAGGCGGTCAGCGCAGGAAGGGGTCCACCGCGACCGCGACGAAGAGGATCGACACATAGGTGATCGACCAGTGGAACAGGCGCATCTCCTTCAGCTTCACGCCGGTCTCCTCCGCCTTGGCGCGGTTCTGGAGGCCGTGCGCCTCCCAGAGCCAGAAGCCGCCCGCCGCGAGGGCCACCACCGTGTAGAACCAGCCGGTGTAGCCAAGCGGGGTCAGCAGCAGCGAGACGGCGACCATCACCCAGCTATAGATCACGATCTGCCGGGCGACGACCTTGTTGGAGGCGATGACCGGCAGCATCGGCACGCCCACGCGCGCGTAGTCCTCCTTGACCTTCATGGACAGCGGCCAGTAGTGCGGCGGCGTCCAGAAGAACATGACCAGGAAGAGGATGACGGGCGCCCAGGACAGCGAGTCCGTGACCGAGGACCAGCCGATGAGCACCGGCAGGCAGCCGGCGATGCCGCCCCAGACGATGTTCTGCGAGGTGCGCCGCTTGAGGATCATCGTGTAGACGACGACGTAGAAGAGGAGCGCGCCGAGCGACAGCCACGCCGACAGCCAGTTGACGGCGAAGCCGAACAGCAGCGTCGAGACGACCGCCAGGGAGACGCCGAACACCAGGCACTCGCGTGGGCTGACCATCCCGGTGACCAGCGGGCGCTGCGAGGTGCGGTCCATGAGCGCGTCGATGTCGCGGTCGATGTACATGTTCAGCGCGTTGGCGCCGCCCGCCGAGAGGTAGCCGCCCAGGCAGGTGAGCAGCACCAGCGTGAGGTCGGGGACGCCCCGCTGGGCCAGGAACATCACCGGAACGGTGGTGATGAGCAGCAGCTCGATGATCCGCGGCTTGGTCAGCGCCACAAAAGCCTTGACACGGGCCCCGGGCGGCCGGTGGCTCGGGCTCTGGTCTGCACCGAGTAGTCCCGCTGGACGGGATTCGACGGCCGTCACGCACACCCCTGACAGAGACATCCCAGCAAGCCCCCGTTCCGTGAAACGGACGGTGAAGACTCGCGCGTACCACGCCACTGTAGACGTTGCCCAGACCCGGACATTCGCGGGGGTGGTCTCGTGTTGGCGCCCGCCCCGGCGAGGCGGCGCGGGCGGCCCGGCGGGCGCCCGCGCCCGACCGCGACCTACCGCGCCCGACCGGACGGACCTCCCGGCAGCCCTTGCGGACATCCCGCCGAACGCCCCTTCCAAATGCTCCGGACGGCCCCTGCGAACATCCTCTCGACGGGCGCGGCGGGGCTCGATTGAGCGATCGGATGAGCGGCTCCGTATTCAGTTGCCGAATATGCCGATCGGCCAGTCGGGAGGCGGATTTGAAAGAGTCCCGGCACTCTGTGATGACTCGAAAAATGGCACGTCTTTGCGGGGGTAGGCTCGACGAAGCCGGCCGACGCGGAGAACGCCGGCAGCCGGTATGCGGACACGTGTACCGGCATCCGACATGTGGAGAGGAGCCCTGACCCAGGGTGAGCACCAAGCCGACCACCACAGACCTCGAGTGGAACGAGCTGGACCAGCGGGCGGTGGACACCGCGCGCGTCCTTGCCGCCGACGCCGTACAGAAGGTCGGAAACGGCCATCCGGGCACGGCGATGAGCCTGGCGCCCGCCGCCTACACCCTGTTCCAGAAGGTGATGCGGCACGACCCGGCCGACCCGCAGTGGGTGGGGCGCGACCGCTTCGTGCTGTCCGCCGGCCACTCCTCCCTGACCCTCTACACCCAGCTCTACCTGGCCGGTTTCGGCCTGGAGCTGGACGACCTCAAGTCGTTCCGCACCTGGGGCTCGAAGACCCCCGGCCACCCGGAGTACGGGCACACGGTGGGCGTGGAGACCACGACCGGACCGCTGGGCCAGGGCGTGGCGAACGCGGTGGGCATGGCCATGGCCGCCCGCTACGAGCGCGGACTGTTCGACCCGCAGGCCCCGCAGGGCGAGTCGCCCTTCGACCACTACATCTACTGCATCGCCGGCGACGGCTGCCTCCAGGAGGGCATCTCGTCCGAGGCGTCCTCGATGGCCGGTCACCAGAAGCTCGGCAACCTGATCCTGCTGTGGGACGACAACCACATCTCGATCGAGGGCGACACCGAGACCGCGGTCTCCGAGGACACCGCCAAGCGCTACGAGGCCTACGGCTGGCACGTGCAGCGCGTGGAGGCCAAGGAGGACGGCGACCTGGACCCGCAGGCGATCTACGCCGCGATCCAGAAGGCCAAGGCCGTCACCGACCGCCCGTCCTTCATCGCCATGCGCTCGATCATCGCCTGGCCCGCCCCGAGCGCGCAGAACACCGAGGCCGCGCACGGCTCGGCGCTGGGCGAGGAGGAGGTCGCGGCCACCAAGCGCGTCCTGGGCTTCGACCCCGAGCAGCACTTCGAGGTCTCCGACGAGGTCCTGGAGCACACCCGCGGCGCCCTGGAGCGCGGCCGGCGGGCCAAGGCGGAGTGGGACGAGTCCTACCGCGCCTGGCGCGAGGGCAGCCCCGAGCGGGCCGCCGAGTACGACCGCATCGCCAAGGCCGAGCTGCCGGCCGGCTGGCACGAGAAGATCCCGGTGTTCGAGGCGGGCAAGGCGGTCGCCACCCGCGCGGCCTCCGGCAAGGTGCTCCAGGCGCTCGGCGAGGTCATCCCCGAGCTGTGGGGCGGCTCCGCCGACCTGGCCGGCTCCAACAACACCACCATCGACAAGACCTCCTCCTTCCTCCCCGAGGGCAACCCGCTGCCGGAGGCGAACCCCTACGGCCGCACCATCCACTTCGGCATCCGCGAGCACTCCATGGGCGCGGAGCTGAACGGCATCACCCTGCACGGCAACACCCGCGTCTACGGCGGCACCTTCCTGGTGTTCTCCGACTACATGCGCAACGCGGTGCGGCTGTCCGCGCTCATGCACCTGCCGGTGACGTTCGTGTGGACGCACGACTCCATCGGCCTGGGCGAGGACGGCCCGACCCACCAGCCGGTCGAGCACCTCGCGGCGCTGCGCGCCATCCCGGGTCTGAACGTCGTCCGTCCGGGCGACGCCAACGAGACCGCCCTCGTCTGGGCCGAGATCCAGCGCCGCTGGACCAAGGAGTACGGCAAGGGCGCTCCGCACGGCCTGGCGCTGACCCGTCAGGGCGTGCCGACCTACGAGCCCGACGAGAACGCGGTGCGCGGCGGATACACGCTGTTCGAGGCCGAGGACGCCGACGGGCAGAGCGCCGAGCCGGCGCTGATCCTGATGGCCACCGGTTCCGAGGTGCACGTGGCGGTGGAGGCGCGCGAACGGCTCCAGGCCGACGGCGTGCCCACCCGCGTGGTGTCGATGCCCTGCCTGGAGTGGTTCGAGGAGCAGGACCAGGGGTACCGGGACAGCGTCCTGCCCCCGGCCGTGCGGGCGCGTGTGGCGGTCGAGGCGGGTGTCGGGCTGTCCTGGCACAAGTACGTCGGGGAGGCCGGACGCATCGTGTCCCTGGAGCACTTCGGCGCCTCCGCCGACGCCAAGGTGCTGTTCCGCGAATTCGGTTTCACCGCCGAGAACGTGGCTGCCAAGGCGCGGGAATCCCTCGCCGCCGCCCAGCGCTGACGCTCGTATACGACCTGTAGGAGATGCAATTTCCATGACAGACGCACTCAAGCGCCTCTCCGACGAAGGCGTCGCGATCTGGCTGGACGACCTGTCGCGCAAGCGCATCACGTCCGGCAACCTCGCCGAGCTGATCGACCAGCAGCACGTCGTGGGCGTCACCACCAACCCGACGATCTTCCAGAAGGCGATCTCGCAGGGCGACGGCTACGACCTCCAGCTCTCGGACCTGGCCGCCCGGAAGGTCACCGTCGAAGAGGCCGTCCGCATGATCACCACCGCGGACGTGCGGGACGCGGCCGACATCCTGCGGCCGGTCTTCGACGCCACCGGCGGCCAGGACGGCCGGGTGTCCATCGAGGTCGACCCGCGCCTGGCGCACAACGCCAAGGCCACCGCGGCCGAGGCACGCCAGCTCGCCTGGCTGGTGGACCGCCCGAACACCCTCATCAAGATCCCGGCCACCGAGGCGGGCCTGCCGGCCATCGCCGAGACCATCGGCAACGGCATCAGCGTCAACGTCACCCTGATCTTCTCGCTGGACCGCTACCGCAAGGTCATGGACGCCTACCTGAACGGTCTGGAGAAGGCCAAGGAGCGCGGCCTGGACCTGTCGCAGATCCACTCGGTGGCGTCCTTCTTCGTGTCCCGGGTGGACACCGAGATCGACCGCCGCATCGACGAGATGGGCACCGACGCGGCCAAGGCGCTGCGCGGCAAGGCGGCCCTGGCCAACGCGCGGCTCGCCTACCAGACGTACGAGGAGGTCTTCTCCTCCGACCGCTGGAACGCGCTGGAGCGGGCCGGCGCCAACCGGCAGCGTCCGCTGTGGGCGTCCACCGGCGTCAAGGACAAGGCGTACAAGGACACCATGTACGTCGAGGAGCTGGTGGCCCCGAACACGGTGAACACCATGCCGGAGGCCACCCTGGAGGCGTCCGAGGACCACGCCGACATCACCGGCGACACGGTGACCGGCGGCTACGCGCAGGCCCGCGCCGACCTGGACGCGCTGGAGGGCATCGGCATCTCCTACGACGAGGTGGTCCGGCTCCTGGAGGAGGAGGGCGTCGAGAAGTTCGAGTCCTCCTGGAACGACCTGCTGAAGTCGACCGAGGCGGAGCTGGAGCGCCTCTCCCCCGCGGAGGGCTGACACCTTGTCGCCTCATTCCGGTAGCGGAGCGAACCCGCTCCGTGACCCCGCGGACCGACGGCTCCCGCGCATCGCGGGGCCGTCGGGCCTGGTCATCTTCGGGGTCACGGGCGACCTGTCCCGTAAGAAGCTGATGCCGGCCGTCTACGACCTGGCCAACCGCGGCCTGCTGCCGCCGGGCTTCTCCCTCGTCGGCTTCGCCCGGCGCGACTGGGAGAACGAGGACTTCGCCCAGGTCGTGCACGACGCGGTCAAGGAGCACGCCCGCACCCCGTTCCGCGAGGAGGTCTGGCAGCAGCTCAGCCAGGGCATGCGGTTCGTCCAGGGCAGCTTCGACGACGACGACGCCTTCGAGCGGCTGCGCGCGACGATAGAGGAACTGGACAAGGCGCAGGGCACGGGCGGCAACTTCGCCTTCTACCTGTCGGTGCCGCCCAAGTCGTTCCCGGTCGTCATCCAGCAGCTCAAGAAGCACCGCCTGGCCGAGCAGACCGGCGGCTCCTGGCGGCGCGCGGTCATCGAGAAGCCGTTCGGCCACGACCTGGAGTCGGCGGTGGAGCTGAACCAGGTCGTGCACGAGGTGTTCGCCCCGGACCAGGTCTTCCGCATCGACCACTACCTGGGCAAGGAGACCGTCCAGAACATCCTGGCGCTGCGCTTCGCCAACACGATGTTCGAGCCGGTCTGGAACCGGTCCTTCGTGGACCACGTGCAGATCACGATGGCCGAGGACATCGGCATCGGCGGCCGGGCCGGCTACTACGACGGCATCGGCGCCGCCCGGGACGTCATCCAGAACCACCTCCTGCAACTGCTGGCCCTGACGGCCATGGAGGAGCCGGCCTCGTTCGGCGCGGACGCGCTGGCCGCGGAGAAGGAGAAGGTGCTCGGCGCGGTCCGGCTGCCGGAGGACCTCGGCGGCTCCACGGTGCGCGGGCAGTACGCGGCCGGGTGGCAGGGCGGCGAGAAGGTCATCGGCTACCTCGAGGAAGAGGGCATCGACAAGAAGTCGAAGACCGACACCTACGCGGCCGTGAAGGTGGAGATCGACAACCGCCGCTGGGCGGGCGTCCCCTTCTACCTGCGCACCGGCAAGCGGCTGGGCCGCCGGGTCACCGAGATCGCGGTGGTCTTCCAGCGCGCCCCGCACTCCCCCTTCGACGCCACGGCGACGGAGGAGCTGGGCGAGAACGCCATCGTGATCCGCGTCCAGCCCGACGAGGGGATCACGGTCCGGTTCGGCTCCAAGGTGCCGGGCACCTCGATGGAGATCCGGGACGTCTCGATGGACTTCGCCTACGGCGAGTCCTTCACCGAGTCCAGCCCGGAGGCGTACGAGCGGCTCATCCTGGACGTGCTGCTCGGCGACTCCAACCTCTTCCCCCGCACCGAGGAAGTCGAGCTGTCCTGGAAGATCCTCGACCCGATCGAGGGCTACTGGGACGAGCACGGCAGGCCCGCCCAGTACCCGTCCGGGACGTGGGGGCCTGCCGAGGCGGACGAGATGCTCGCACGAGACGGACGGAGCTGGCGCCGGCCATGAAGATAGACCTGACCGACACCACGGCCGCGAAGATCAACAAGGCGCTGGTGGCGGGCCGCCGGGAGATCGGCACCCCGGCGGTCGGCATGGTGCTGACCCTCGTCATCGTCACCGACGAGGAGAACGCCTACGATGCCCTGAAGGCGGCCGGCGACGCCTCCCGCGAGCACCCCTCGCGCATCCTGGTGGTCATCCGGCGCGTCTCGCGCACCCTGCGCGACCGCACGTCCTCGCGGCTCGACGCCGAGGTGCGGGTGGGCGCGGAGGCGGGCGCCGGGGAGACGGCGGTGCTGCGGCTGTATGGCGAGGTGTGCGACCACGCCCAGTCCGTGGTGCTGCCGCTGCTGCTGCCAGACGCGCCGGTCGTCGTGTGGTGGCCGGTGAACGGGCCGCTCGACCCGGCCGAGGATCCGCTGGGCGCCCTGGCGCAGCGCCGGGTCACCGACGCCTACGCCTGCGAGGAGCCGGTGCGGGAGCTCGCGGCGCGGGCCGACGCCTACACCCCGGGGGACACGGATCTGGCGTGGACCCGGATCACCCCCTGGCGCTCGATGCTGGCGGCCGCCCTCGACCAGGTGGACTGCGAGGTCCGGTCGGTCGAGGTGGAGGGCGAGACGTCCAACCCGAGCTGCGAGCTGCTGGCGATGTGGCTCGCCGACCGGCTGCACGTGCCGGTCAGGCGACTGCCGTCAGCGGGGCCGGGGCTGACCGCGGTCCGCATGGACACCAGTTGCGGTCCGGTCAGGCTGGACCGTGCCGACGGCCGGCTGGCGACCCTGTCGATCCAGGGGCAGCCGGAGCGGGCGGTGGCGCTCAAGCGCCGGGACACGACCGAGCTGATCGCGGAGGAGCTGCGCCGCCTCGACCCGGACGACACCTACGCCTCGGCGCTGCGCTTCGGCGTCGACCGCCTGGACGGCTCCGCCGGCTCCTCCGGTGAGCAGCCCGCCGCGGTCGCCACGGCCGAGGAGGACGCGGCGAAGGCGCCCGCGCAGCGGGCGGCGTCCAAGACGGCCCGTAAGTCCCCGACCAGGAAGGCGGCGGCCAAGTGAGCGCACCCCAACTGGTCGTGCACCGGGACAAGGAGCTGATGGCGCAGGCCGCCGCGGCCCGTCTGATCACTCGGATCGTGGACGCGCAGGCGTCCACGGGGGCGGCATCGGTGGTGCTGACCGGCGGGCGCAACGGCAACGGCGTGCTGGCCGCGCTCGCCGCCGCGCCCGCCCGCGACGCGATCGACTGGGGCCGTCTGGACCTGTGGTGGGGCGACGAGCGGTTCCTGCCGGAGGGCGACCCGGAGCGCAACGTCACGCAGGCCCGGGAGGCCCTGTTGGACTCGGTGCCCCTGGATCCCGAGCGCGTGCACGCCATGCCCGCCTCGGACGGCCCGTACGGCTCGGACGTGGAGGCGGCGGCAGAGGCGTACGCCGAGGAACTGGCCGCCGCGGCCGGTCCCGCGGAGCACGGCGGGGTCCCGGCGTTCGACGTGCTGATGCTGGGCGTCGGCCCGGACGCGCACGTGGCCTCCCTGTTCCCCGAGCATCCGGGGGTGCGGGAGACGGAGCGCACGGTGATCGGCGTGCACGGCTCCCCGAAGCCGCCGCCCACCCGGATCTCTCTCACCCTGCCCGCGATCCACCGCGCCCGCGAGGTGTGGCTGCTCGCGGCGGGCGAGGACAAGGCGAACGCGGTGGCGATGGCCCTGTCGGACGCGGGCGAGATCCAGGCCCCGGCGGCGGGCGCCCGGGGAAGCGCCCGCACCCTGTGGCTGCTGGACACCACCGCGGCCTCCCAGTTGCCGCGGTCGCTGTACCCGCCGGCGTCGGCGTAGCGCCGGGTCGGTGACGTGGGACGGAGGACGGGCCGCACGGCCTGCCTCCGTCCCACGTCGCTGACGTCGTCGACACAGCGCTCGCGTGATGCCGTTCGCGTCATACCGTTCAGCGCCTGCCTCCAAGCCGGATGACATCGGGGCGAGGCGCGTCGGGCCGCGCTTAGTCGGATGAGATCGCGTCGGGTCGAGCTGCGTACGGGCGGCCCGTCCGACTCGGTCCTGACGTCCGGTCAGCGCACGACCTGAGTCGCCGTCAGGCCGCCGGGTGACGCGCCGTCCTTCCCGTGCCGCCGGTACGCGGGTATCAGCGCGGCGACGGACAGGACGAAGAACGCTGCTGTGAGCAGGGCGGGCGTGCCCGGTCCCCAGGCGCTGGCGACGGCCCCGCCGAGCACCGCCCCCAGCGGGGCCCCGGCGACGGCGAGGGTGCGGAACGCGGCGCTGACGCGGCCGAGCAGGTCGGCGGGGCTGCGCTGCTGCATGAGGGTGGTGGTGTTGACGTTCCACACCATGCCCATCAGTCCGAAGACGGCCAGCGCCGCCGCCAGCGCGATCAGGCTGCGCACCGTGCCCATCACGACCAGCGCGGCGATCTGCACCGCACCGGCCAGAAGCACCGCCCGTATGCGGCCCAGCCGGTCGACGATCACCCGGTTCGCCACTCCCCCGGTCAGGCTGCCGAGCGTGTAGCCGGTGGTCGCCGCCGCGTATCCGCCGGGTCCGGCGTGCAAGCCCCGGGTCACCAGGACCACCAGGGTGGCGATGAGGGCGCCCATGCCGACGTTGCACAAGGCGGTGGCGGCGCACAGGGATCTCAGGGCCCGGTCCCGGCCGAGGGTGAGCAGGCCCTCGGCGATCTCGCGGCGCAGGGAGCTGCCCGCCGCTCTGGGCTTCCGCTCGGGTGCGCGCGTGCGCTGCGAGCCGACCAGGGCGGCGGCGGCCAGGAAGGTGACGGCGTCGGCTGCGAAGGGGACGGCGGCGCCCAGGCCGAGCAGCAGCGGCAGCACCGGTCCGCCGAGCATGCCGCCCGCGAGGCGCTGACCGGTCATCAGCCGGGCGTTGGCGCTGCCGAGGGCGTCTCGGTCCACCAGGGCGGGCAGCAGCGCTGTGGCGGCGTTGTCGAAGAGGGTCTGGAGGGCGGTGAGCGCGACGGCGAGGGCGATCAGCAGGGCGATCGAGGCGTGCCCGAGGGCGACGGCCGCGGCGAAGGCGCCGACCAGCAGGCCGCGCAGCGCGTCCACCGCCCACATCGCCCGCCGCTGGTCCACGCGGTCGGCGACGGCGCCGCCGAGCAGGCCGAAGAGGATCCACGGGAGATAGCCGCAGGCCGTGACGGAGGCGATGAGCAGGGGGTCGCGGGTCAGCGAGGCGGCGAGCAGCGGCAGCGCGGCCCCGCGCAGCGCGTCGCCGAAACTGGACAGCACGGCGGCGCTCCACACCCGTCCGAACGCACCGCGCCAGCTCGGACGCACCCCGGTCGCGGCGCTGTCCGCCGCTTCGGCCATGGCAGTCATCGCCGCCCCCTCCCACGGTTCACCGACGCGTCGACGCATCACTGCACCGACGCTCACACCGTAGAGGGCGCCACTGACAACCGGTCAGCGGCGGCCGGCCGCGAGGGCAGAGGAAGCGGGTCCGGCGCCGCGCCGGGCGCCGGCCGGACGCCGACTCCTAGATCTCGCCCCGCAGTTTGGCGAGCGCCTCGGCGAGGATCGCCTCGCCGTCCGCGTCGCTGCGCCGCTCCCGCACGTAGGCGAGATGCGTCTTGTAGGGCTCGGTGCGCGGCGGGTCCGGCGGGTTGTCCCGGTCCTGGCCGGCGGGGAAGCCGCAGCGCGGGCAGTCCCAGGTGTCGGGGACCTGCGCGTCGCTGGCGAAGCTGGGCTGCGTCTCGTGCCCGTTGGAGCACCAGAAGGAGATGCGCAGACGCGGCGCGGACTCGCCGCGCTCGGCCTCGCCCATCGGCCCCGCCCCGACCCGGCTTCCTCGGATCGCGTTGCCACTTGCCACGGTCGTAACTCCCTGCGTGATGGTGCCGCGAAGCGAGGAGGACTTCCACTCCGCTGCGAGCGCCTCAGTCTATGTAAGGCTCAACGCGCGTCCAGTGACGGGAGTTACACCCTCGCCCACAGACGCAAGCCCCATGATAGGCCGCGCTTCGCGGCGCGCGCCGACCATGGGGCTTACGTACGGAATGTGCGGTCCTCGCCGCCCGGCAGGGTGCTCGTCAGCCGCTGGACTTCATCACGATGCCGAGCACGATGATGCACGCGAGCCAGAGCAGGCCGATGACCACGGTGATGCGGTCGAGGTTGCGCTCGGCGACCGAGGAACCGCCGACGGACGACTGCATGCCGCCGCCGAACATGTCGGAGAGGCCGCCGCCCTTCCCCTTGTGCATCAGCACCAGCAGCATCAGCAGCAGGCTGAAGACGATCAGGGCGATCGAGAACCCCAAAACCACGGCTGGACCAACTTCCTCGGATTCGGATGGACGACGGGCCGGGCGGCGTGTTCCGCGCCGCCTGTTCCGGCCCTCGCAAGGGTACGACGGATCGCCGCTAACGCCTACTCACTGCTCGGCGAAGCGAATGATCTTGACGAACTCCTCGGCGTCCAGCGAGGCGCCGCCGACCAGGGCGCCGTCGATGTCCGCCTGCGCCATGATCTCGGCGATGTTGCCCGCCTTCACCGAGCCGCCGTACTGGATGCGCACCTGGTCGGCCAGCTCCTGGGAGTACAGCTCGGCGAGCTTGCCGCGGATCGCCGCGCAGACCTCCTCGGCGTCCTCGGCGCCGCAGACCTTGCCGGTGCCGATCGCCCAGACCGGCTCGTAGGCGATCACGACCGACTCGGCCTGCTCGGCCGGAACGCCCTCCAGGCCGCCCTCGACCTGGGCGAGCGTGTGGGAGACGTGCCGGCCGGCCTCGCGGACGTCCAGTTCCTCGCCGACGCACAGGATCGGGGTCAGGCCGTACTTGTAGGCGGCCTTGACCTTGGCGTTCACCACGTCGTCGGTCTCGTGGTGGTACTGCCGGCGCTCGGAGTGGCCGGCGAGCACGAAGGCGCACTTGAGCTTGGCCAGCATCGGTCCGGAGATCTCGCCGGTGTAGGCGCCGGACTCGTGCTGCGAGACGTCCTGGGCGCCGTACTTGATCTTGAGCTTGTCGCCGTCGACCAGGGTCTGCACGGAGCGCAGGTCGGTGAAGGGCGGCAGGACGGCGACCTCGACGGCGTCGTAGTCCTTGTCGGCCAGGGCGAAGGCGAGCTTCTGGACGTGGGCGATGGCCTCGAGGTGGTTGAGGTTCATCTTCCAGTTGCCCGCCATCAGCGGCGTGCGAGTGGTCATGCGGGGTCAGTCCTCCAGTGCGGCGAGGCCGGGGAGCGTCTTGCCCTCGAGGTATTCGAGGGAGGCGCCGCCGCCGGTCGAGATGTGGCCGAATGCGTTCTCGTCGAAACCGAGCGTGCGGACGGCCGCGGCGGAGTCGCCGCCGCCGACCACCGTGAAGCCGTCCGAGTCGATCAGGGCCTGGGCGACCGCGCGGGTGCCGTCGGCGAAGTCGGGGTGTTCGAAGACGCCCATCGGGCCGTTCCAGAAGACGGTGGCGGCGTCGGCGAGCTTCGAGGCGAACAGCCTGCCCGTCTCGGGACCGACGTCCAGGCCCGCCTGGCCGGCCGGCATCGCGTCCGCGGCGACGACGGTGGGGTGCGCCGGCGCCTTGGTCTTCAGGTCCGGGAACTCGGGCGAGACCACCGCGTCGACCGGCAGCACCAGCTCGACGCCGCTCTTCTCGGCCCGCTCGACGTACTCCTTGACGGCCGGGATCTGGTCCTCCTGAAGGAGGGACGTGCCGATCTCGTAGCCCTTGGCCTTGAGGAACGTGTAGGCCATGCCGCCGCCGATGAGCAGCCGGTCGGCCTTGCCGAGCAACTCGTCGATGACGGCGAGCTTGTCGGAGACCTTGGCGCCGCCCAGGGCGACGACGTAGGGGCGCTTGACGTCCTCGGTGAGCTGCTTGAGGACGCCGACCTCGCTCGCGATGAGGTAGCCGGCGTAGTGCGGCAGCCGGGCCGGGAGGTCGTAGACGGAGGCGTGCTTGCGGTGCACCGCGCCGAAGCCGTCGCCGACGTAGACGTCCGCGAGGGCGGCGAGCCGGTCGGCGAACTCGCCCCGCTCGGCGTCGTCCTTGGACGTCTCGCCGGGGTTGAAGCGCAGGTTCTCGATGACCGCGACCTGACCGGGTTCCAGGCCGTCCACGGCCGCCTCGGCGGCGGGACCGACGGTGTCGTCGGCGAACGCCACCGGCGCGCCCAGGAGTTCGCCGAGCCGTTCGGCGGCGGGCAGCAGCGAGTAGGCGGGGTCCGGGGCGCCCTTGGGGCGGCCCAGGTGCGAGGCCACGATCACCTTGGCGCCCGCGTCGGACAGGGCCTTGACCGTGGGGACCACGGCGCGGATGCGGCCGTCGTCGGTGATGACGCCGTCGGCCATCGGCACGTTGAGGTCGGCGCGGACGAAGACCCGCTTTCCGTCCACGCCTTCGGAGAGAAGTTCGTCGATCGTCTTCATGGAATCGGACTCCTGAGGAGGGGCTCTTGATCGTACGAGGGCTGGTCGATCCGCACGTGAGCCGGGGTGGTGCACCGGCACGGCAACCGGCCCCAGGCCGGTCCCTTCACGTGCGTCAGGGCCCGGACCGCGCGTCGGCGCGCGGTCCGGGCCCTGTGCTCACATCGAAGCGCCTGCTTCGTCGATCAGAGCTGGTCGCCGACGAAGACCGTCAGGTCGACGAGGCGGTTGGAGTAGCCCCACTCGTTGTCGTACCAGCCGATGACCTTCACGGTCTTGCCTTCCTGCACCATCGTCAGGGAGGAGTCGAAGGTGCAGGAGGCCGGGGAGCCGACGATGTCGGAGGAGACGATCGGGTCGGCGGTGTAGTCGAGGATGCCCTTCAGCTCACCCTCGGACGCCTTCTGGAAGGCGGCGTTCAGCTCCTCCTTGGTGACCTCGCGGCTCAGCTCGATGACCAGGTCGGTGACCGAGCCGGTGGGGACCGGGACGCGCATCGCGATGCCGTCCAGCTTGCCCTTGAGCTGCGGCAGGACCAGGGCGGTGGCCTTGGCGGCGCCGGTCGTCGTCGGGATGATGTTCTCGGCGGCGGCGCGGGCGCGGCGCAGGTCCTTGTGCGGGAAGTCCAGGATGCGCTGGTCGTTGGTGTAGGCGTGGACCGTGGTCATCATGCCCCGGACGATGCCGAAGTTCTCGTCGAGCACCTTCGCCATCGGCGCCACGCAGTTGGTGGTGCACGAGGCGTTGGAGATGACGTGGTCCTTCGCCGGGTCGTAGACGTCCTGGTTGACGCCCATGACGACGGTGACGTCCTCGTCCTTCGCCGGGGCGGAGATGATCACCTTCTTGGCCCCGCCGGCCAGGTGCTTGGCGGCGTCGTCCTTCTTGGTGAAGATGCCGGTGGACTCGATGACGACGTCCACCCCCAGCTCCCCCCAGGGGATGTCGGCCGGGTTCCGCTCGGAGAGAACCTTGATCGTCCTGCCGTCGACGGTGATGGTGTCCTCGGTGTGCGTGACCTCTTTCTTGAGGCGCCCGAGGATGGTGTCGTACTTCAGCAGGTGAGCGGTGGTCGCGGTGTCACCCAGGTCGTTGACAGCCACGATCTCGATGTCTGCACCCTGCTCCAGCAGCGCGCGGAAGTAGTTACGACCGATGCGGCCAAAGCCGTTGATGCCTACGCGGATCGTCACGAACCGATCTCCTCGTTGGTACGCCGGTTTCGACGCCGGCGAGCTGTGTTTGGGATGTCCCCGACCAGTGCTGACCCTACCCCTCCGAGGCGCCCGTGATGACATTCGGAGGCCCCCGAAACGGCACGGCGGTCCGTACCCGTCGGTAGGGGTACGGACCGCTCGCCCCGAGCACCCCGAATCACTCGTTTTGGCCACATTCGGTGGTCCTGGGTTGACCGCATTGGTCACTCTTTCGTGAGCACCCCGGCTCAGATGTGAAGCACCGCGAACGCGGCCCGCGCCGAGGTGTCCAGGGGACTCCCCAGAGCAGGCGTCCGAGGCCGAGAACGAGCGGCGCGGCGGGGTCGGCGGTGACCGCTCCACGGGGCGCGAAGAAGGCGCCGCGACGCGGCCCGCGGCAAAGCCAAGAGCGCGGGAGGCGGGAGGCGGGAGGCGGGAGGCGGGGCACTCGGCGTCCCGCCGTGCGGGCCGCCCTCCGCGCCCCGCCCGCGGCGGCCTCCGCGCCCTCCGCTCCCGTAGGTCAGCCCACGAGGTTGTCCGCGAGTTCCTCGCTGAGGTTGGCCTCGGTGCCCGGGATGCCCAGGTCGGAGGCGCGCTTGTCGGCCATGGCCAGCAGCCTGCGGATGCGGCCGGCGACGGCGTCCTTGGTCAGCGGCGGGTCGGCGAGCGCGCCCAGCTCCTCCAGGGAGGCCTGCTTGTGCTCCATGCGCAGGCGTCCGGCGGCGGCGAGGTGCTCGGGCACGTCGTCGGCGAGGATCTCCAGGGCGCGCTGGACCCGGGCGCCTGCCGCGACCGCCGCGCGGGCCGAACGCCGCAGGTTGGCGTCGTCGAAGTTGGCCAGCCGGTTCGCCGTGGCGCGCACCTCGCGGCGCATCCGCCGCTCCTCCCAGGCGAGCACGGACTCGTGCGCGCCCAGGCGCGTCAACAGCGCGCCGATGGCGTCGCCGTCACGGACGACCACCCGGTCCACTCCGCGCACCTCGCGGGCCTTGGCGGCGATGGACAGCCGGCGAGCGGCGCCGACCAGGGCGAGCGCGGCTTCCGGACCCGGGCAGGTCACCTCCAGCGAGGAGGAGCGGCCCGGCTCGGTCAGCGAGCCGTGCGCCAGGAAGGCCCCGCGCCAGGCGGCCTCGGCGTCGCACGTGGCCCCCGAGACCACCTGCGGCGGGAGGCCGCGGATCGGGCGGCCCCGCCCGTCCACCAGGCCGGTCTGGCGGGCGAGCTGGTCGCCGCCCGCGACGACCCGCACCACGTAGCGCGAGCCGCGGCGCAGGCCGCCGGGCGCCATCACGATCAGCTCGGAGCTGTGCCCGAAGATCTCCAGGATGTCCCGCTTCAGGCGCCGCGCCGCCATCGCGGTGTCCAGTTCCGCCTCGATCACGATGCGCCCGCTCACCAGGTGGAGGCCGCCGGCGAACCGCAGGACGGCCGAGACCTCCGCCTTCCTGCAGCAGGTCCGGGTGACGGGGAGCCGGGAGATCTCGTCCTTCACCGCTGCCGTCATCGCCATGGGCCGATCCTTCCATGCATCCGAAAAATACGGTCGTACGCGGCGGCCAGCAGCTCCGGGTCATGCCGCGGAGTTCCGTCCCTCCGGGCCACCGGCGCCAGCTCGACCGCGGCGCCGAACCGCTTGGCGGCCTCGGCGAGGACTTCGCGGTCGGGCGCGGCGGCTTCGTCGGCCAGCACCACGTCCAGGGCGAGTTTAGGGGCGTGTCGTCCCAAAACCTCCAAATGACGCTGCGGGGAGAAGCCCTCGGTTTCTCCCGGCTGCGGCGCGAGGTTCAGGGAGAGCACCCGGCGCGCCTTGGTCGCGATCAGCGCGTCCAGGAGTTCGGGCACCAGCAGGTGCGGTATGACCGAGGAGAACCAGGAGCCGGGCCCGAGCACCACCCAGTCCGCGTCCAGCACGGCCGCCACGGCCTCCGGGACCGCGGGCGGGTCGTTCGGCACGAGATGCACCGACTGCACCTCGCCCGTCGTGAGCGCGACCGTCGCCTGACCGCGGACCGTGTCGACGTCCTCCGGCCGGTCCGGGGCGTGCCCCTTGACCAGGGCCTGAAGCTCCAGGGGCACCGCCGACATGGGCAGCACGCGGCCGTGCGCGCCCAGCAGCTTGCCGACCAGGTCCAGAGCCTGCACATGGTCGCCGAGCTGCTCCCACAGGGCGACGATCAGCACGTTGCCGACCGCGTGGTCGTGCAGGTCGCCCTGGGAGGTGAAGCGGTGCTGGATGACGCGCGCCCAGGTCTGGCCCCAGTCGTCGTCGCCGCACAGCGCGGCCAGCGCCTTGCGCAGGTCGCCGGGGGGGAGCACGCCCAGCTCGTCGCGCAGCCGCCCGCTGGAGCCGCCGTCGTCGGCCACGGTGACCACGGCGGTGAGGTCGCCGGTGATCCGGCGCAGGGCGGCGAGCGACGCGGACAGGCCCATGCCGCCGCCGAGGGCGACCACCTTGGGCTGGGCGCCGCGGCGGCGGGGCCGCGCCCCGCGGGCCTCGGCGGGTCTGGCGGCGCGTCCCGCCGCCCGCCGGTCCGCGGCCGGCTCGGGAACGCTCCGGCGCAGCTTGCCCAGCCGCGGACTGCGTCCGGTCACTCGCGCCCCATGTCCCGGTGGACGACGACGGTCTCCACTCCCTCGGCCGCCAGCCGTGCGGCGAGCTTCTCCGACGTGGCCACCGAGCGGTGCTTGCCGCCCGTGCAGCCGATGGCGATGGTGACGTACCGCTTGCCCTCGCGGCGGTAGCCGGCCGCGATGAGCCGCAGCAGCTCGGCGTAGCGGTCCAGGAACTCCTTGGCGCCGGGCTGGTTGAAGACGTACGAGGCGACCTCCTCGTTGACGCCGGTGAACGGGCGCAGCTCGGGGACCCAGTGCGGGTTGGGCAGGAACCGCATGTCCGCGACCAGATCGGCGTCGACGGGCAGCCCGTACTTGAAGCCGAAGGACATCACCGTGGCCCGCAGCTCCGGCTCCTCCTCGCCGGCGAACTGGGCGTCCATCTTCGCGCGCAGCTCGTGCACGTTGAGGCTGGAGGTGTCGATCACCAGGTCGGCGTCGCCGCGCAGTTCGCGCAGCAGTTCCCGCTCGGCGGCGATGCCGTCGACGATGCGGCCGTCGCCCTGGAGGGGGTGCGGGCGGCGCACCGACTCGAAGCGGCGCACCAGGGCGTCGTCGGAGGACTCCAGGAAGACGATGCGCCGTGTGACGTGCCGTGCTTCCAGGTCCGCCAGGGACTCGCGCAGGTTGTCGAAGAAGCGGCGGCCCCGGACGTCGACGACGACCGCGATGCGCGCCACGTTGCCCTGCGATCGGGCGCCCAGCTCCACCATGGTGGGGATCAGCGCGGGCGGCAGGTTGTCGACGACGAACCAGCCGAGGTCCTCCAGACACTTGGCGGCCGTGGACCGGCCGGCTCCGGACATGCCGGAGATGATCACCAGCTCGGGGATGGCCGCCTCGGGGACCCCGGCTGTGTCGATGCCCGTACTCACCTGAGCTCCGTCTTCCCGGACCGCCGCCTGGGCGGCCTGGTCCTCGTGTGGTTCCTGGTGCGTCTGTTCTTGGTGCGTCTGTTCCCGCTGCGCCGCGGTCCGCTGCTCGTGCTCGGTCATGTCTCCTGCCCCCGTCGTTCCTCCGGGGCGCCCGCGGGCGCGGGCTGCCCTGCGGCGCCCGCCGTCGCCGCGGGCGCCGTCTCCTGCGCGTCTTCCATGATCTCTCCCGTCGCCGTGTTGACGGCGGGTGCGGCCGGAGCCGCCTGGGCGAGGGCGACGGCGATGGTCTCGGCCGTCTTGCGGCCTATGCCGGGAACCTCGCTGATCTGGTCGATTGTGGCGGACCGCAGCCTTTTCACCGAGCCGAAATGCTTGATCAGCGCCTGCTTGCGCGTGTCGCCGAGGCCCGGCACGTCGTCCAGGGGGCCGGCGCGGAACCGTTTGGCTCGCTTGCTGCGCTGGTACGTAATGGCGAAGCGGTGCGCCTCGTCGCGGACGCGCTGGAGCAGGTACAGGCCCTCGCTGCTGCGCGGCAGGATCACCGGGTCGTCGTCGTCAGGCAGCCACACCTCCTCCAGGCGCTTGGCCAGACCGCACACGGCGATGTCGTCGACGCCCAGCTCCTCAAGGGCCCGCCGGGCCGCGGCGACCTGCGGCTGGCCGCCGTCCACGACGACGAGCTGCGGGGGGTAGGCGAAGCGCTTGGGCCGCCCGTCGTCCTCCGTGAGGGCGCCGCCGATCGCGCCGCCCGGCCGTCCGTCGGCGCTTCGGCGCTCTCCCGCGCTCGGGTCGGCGCCGTTCAGGTCCGCGGCCCTCGGGCTCACGGCACTCGGGCTCACGGCGTTCGGATCCGCGCCGCTCGCGACTCCCCCCTCCGCGTCTCCCCCGCTCAGGTCCCCCCCGGCAGCGGGGTTGACGCCGTCGCTCCACTCGTCGGTGCGCTCCTTCTCGGACAGGTAGCGCCGGAAGCGGCGGGTGATCACCTCGTGCATGGACCGGACGTCGTCCTGGCCCTCGAAGCCCTTGATCTGGAAGCGCCGGTACTCGCTCTTGCGCTGGAGGCCGTCCTCGAAGACCACCATGGAGGCCACCACGTCGTCGCCCTGGAGGTGGGAGATGTCGTAGCACTCGATCCGGAGCGGGGCGCTGTCCAGGCCGAGGGCGTCGGCGATCTCCTCCAAAGCGCGCGACCGGGTGGTCAGGTCCGAGGCGCGCCGGGTCTTGTGCAGGACGAGGGCCTGAAGGGCGTTGCGCTCGACGGTCTCCATGAGCGCCTTCTTGTCGCCGCGCTGCGGTATGCGCAGCGACACGCCCGAGCCGCGGCGTTGGGTGAGCCACTGCTGGACCGGCTCGACGGGCTCGGGCAGGGCGGGGACGAGGACCTCCCGGGGGACGGCGTCCCCGCTCTCCTCGCCGTAGAGCTGCTGGAGGGCGTGCTCGACGAGGGCGCCGGTGGTGATCTCCTCGACCTTGTCGGTGACCCAGCCCCGCTGGCCGCGCACCCGCCCGCCGCGCACGTGGAAGATCTGCACGGCGGCCTCCAGCTCGTCCTCCGCGACGGCGACGAGGTCGGCGTCGGTCGCGTCGGCGAGCACCACCGCGTTCTTCTCCATGGCCTTCTTCAGGGCGCCGATGTCGTCGCGCAGGCGGCCGGCCCGCTCGTACTCCATCTCCTCGGCGGCCGAGGACATCTCCCTCTCCAGACGCCGCAGATAGGTGCCGGTGCGGCCGGCCGTGAAGTCGCAGAACTCCTCGGCCAGATCCCTGTGGTCCTCGGGCGAGATCCGGCCCACGCAGGGCGCGGAGCACTTGCCGATGTAGCCGAGGAGACAGGGGCGGCCGGTGCGCGCGGCGTTCTTGAAGACGCCCGCCGAGCAGGTGCGCACGGGGAAGACGCGCAGCAGCAGGTCGACGGTGTCGCGGATGGCCCACGCGTGCGCGTACGGGCCGAAGTAGCGCACGCCCTTCTTCTTGTGGCCGCGCATGACCTGTACGCGCGGGAACTCCTCGTTCATCGTCACCGCGAGGTACGGGTAGCTCTTGTCGTCGCGGTACTTGACGTTGAACCGGGGGTCGTACTCCTTGATCCAGGAGTACTCCAGTTGCAGGGCCTCGACCTCGGTGGAGACCACCGTCCACTCCACGGACGCGGCGGTGGTCACCATGCTGCGGGTGCGGGGGTGGAGGTTCGCCAGGTCCTGGAAGTAGTTGGCCAGGCGCTGGCGCAGGCTCTTCGCCTTTCCGACGTAGATCACCCGGCGGTGCTCGTCGCGGAACCTGTAGACCCCGGGAGTGTCCGGGATGTCTCCCGGCTTGGGGCGGTAGCTGGAGGGGTCGGCCATGCCTCACACCCTACTGGCGAGGGCCGACGCCGCGACGAGCCTGTGGACAACCCGCTCGGCGGCGGCCGCGGCCCGAGCGCTCGGGGCGCCGGCGGGGGGTGCGGACTCGGCCAGGAGCGCGCGGTCGCCGGGCCCCAGGTGTTGTCCGGACTTGGTCAACACGCTTCAATGCGGGGGAAGTCGGGGCCGCCGGGGCGCCTCCTGCGCCTCGTGTGAGCGGTCTGACCAGCCGTCGCGCACCCGCACCTTCAGAGAAAGGCCCGTGCATGCCGCACGCCACCCAGCACGTGGACGTCGCCGCCGCGGAACTGGACACGGCCCTGCGGGGCGGTCCTTTCCACGTGGCGCTGCGCGCCGCCATCGCCGCCCGCGGACTGCCGCTCCAGCGTGTGCAGCACCATCTGTCGCGCTACGGGGTCAAGGTCGGCGTCACCAGCCTGAGCTACTGGCAGCAGGGCGCCCGGCGCCCGCAGCGCCCGGAGTCGCTGCGGGCCGTGCGGGCGCTGGAGGAGATCCTGCGGCTGCCGGACGAGTCGCTGATCCGCCTGCTGGCCCCGATCGCCGAGGCCGCTGAGGCCGCCGAGGAGGCGGAGGGCGCGGAGGGCGCCGGGCACACCGGCGGGACCGGAAGCGTGGGAAGCGGCCCTTCCGGACGGCCGGCCGCCCGCTCCTACCGCGCCCTGCTACGGGCCTCCGACGCCCTGCGCACGCTGCTGGCCGAACTGGACGCCCCGCTCGACGGCGGGCTCCAGACCTTCGGGCACCACGAGCGGATACGGGTCGGGGCGCGCGGCGAACTCGCCGAGCGCGAGTCGCAGCACATCGTGCGCGCCCACCGGGACGGCGTGGACCGCTTCGTCGCCGTCCACCACGGCGACCCCGGCTGCGTGCCGGAGCGGATGGCCGTGCAGGCGCTGGAGAACTGCCGGACCGGACGGGTGCGCGGGCATCACGAGTCGGGAACGCTGGTGGCCGAACTCCTCTTCGACACCACGTTGCGGGCCGGGGACACGTTCCTCTTCCGGTACGGCGTCCAGGACGGGACGGCGGGGAGATCGCGCGAGTACGTCCGCGGGTTCGACTCCGCGGGCGGCCAGTACGCGCTTCAGGTGCGCTTCGAGGCCGCCGCTCTGCCGGTGCGCTGCCATCGCTTCGCCCAGCACTCGGCGGCGGCGCCGCGCGGCGGGTACCAAGAACTGCCGGTGAGCGAGCGGCACCGTTCGGTCCACCTGGTGGAGCCGCGGGTGCGGTCGGGCATGGTGGGAATCGGCTGGGACTGGGCGTAGCCGGTCGCCGCCGGAGAGCGCCTGCCGGTATTGAGGCTTGCGACCTTGGGGGCAGACACCCCCTGGGACACGCAGGGATCAGGCGCCCGGTCCGGCGATGATCCTGCCGCCCTTCGCGCGCACCGGTAGCTCGGCCAGCGGCTGCGTGGCCGGGGACTGCACCACCGAGCCGGTCGCGGCGTCGAACTCGCTGCCGTGACAGGGGCAGATCAGGGTGGTGTCCCGCAGCCGGTTGATCGCGCATCCCGCGTGCGTGCAGATCGTGCTGAACGCCTTCAGAGCGCCGTGCGCGTCCCGGCTGACGACGACATGGTGGTCCGCGTACAGCTTGGCGCCGCCCCGGGGGATCTCGCTCTCCGCGCCCAGGTCGACGGGGGCCGCCGGGGTCGCGGGGGCGGAGGCGCCGCCGCCGTCCGGTCCGCAGGCGGCGAGCCCGAGCCCGGCGACCGGGGTGAGGGCCGCTCCTCGGAGGATCGAACGGCGGCTCGCGGAGGGACGGCCGGACATGGGGACTCCACTGTTCGCAGGGCTGTGCACGCCGACGATACCCAGCGCGCTTCCGCCGTCCGGCGGCGGGTGCATCCGGCCATGGGGGCGTAAGCGCTTACGCAAACGTTTACGCGACGTAGCGCGATGGGATACGGTCCGAGCCCCGGACACGGCGGCGGGCCGACGGCTGCGCGCAGTGCGGCCCGGGAAGGGAGCGGGGAGCGCGATGGCGACCATGACCGACGTGGCGCGCAGCGCCGGCGTCTCCACCGCTACCGTCTCGCACGTGCTGAACGGCACGCGCCCCGTGCTCCCCCACACGCGTCAGGCCGTGCTCGACGCCGTGGAGCGGCTCGGCTACACGCCCAACGGCCTCGCGCGCTCCCTCGTCACCGCGCGCACCCGCACGATCGGACTGGCCGTGTCCGCCATCAGCAACCCGTACTTCACGGAGATCCTCCAAGGCGTCGAGGCGTCCGCCCTGGAGCACGGCTACGCGCTGCTGATCGCCGACCCGCACGACGACCCCGTGCGCGAGCGCGAGGCGGTCCAGTTGCTGCACGAGCGCCGCGTGGACGGGGTGATCGTCGCGCCGTCCGCCGAGCCGCGGGAACTCCTCGCCTACCTCGCCCGCCACGCCGTGCCCACCGTGTTCCTCGACCGGCTCGTCCGCACCGGGGCGGCCACGGGAACGGACGGCCCGCCCGGCGCCTCGACGGAAGCCCCTCCGGACGCCCCCGCCGACGCCCCCGCCGACGCCGACGTCCGCGGGACGCCCCTGTTCGATCAGGTGTGCGCCGACAGCGCCGAGCCAACGGCCGGCCTCGTCACCCATCTGGCCTCCCTCGGCCATCGCCGGATCGGCCTGGTCGCCGGCCTGCGCGGCCTGAGCACGACCGCCGAGCGGATCACCGGATACCGCCTCGGACTGGCCGCCTCCGGCCTCCCCCACGACGAGCGGCTCGTGGTGCACGGCGACTCCTCCGCGGACGGCGCCGCCCGCGCTGCCGGGGCGCTGCTGTCGCTCGCCGTGCCGCCCACCGCCCTGGTCACCGCGAACAACGCGATGACCATCGGAGCGCTGCGCGCGCTGCGGGACCGCGGTCTGTCCGTGCCAGGGGACATGGCGCTGTGCTGCTTCGACGACTTCGACTGGGCGGACCTGTTCTCGCCGCGGCTGACCGCGGTCGCGCAGCCCGGCAGGGAACTGGGCGACCGGGCGGTGCGGCTGCTGCTGGAGCGCCTCGCCGCGCCGGACCGGCCCGCCCGTACCGTGCGCCTGCCCTGCTCCTTCGTCCACCGCACCTCCTGCGGCTGCCCCGCGCGGCCCGAGAAAGGAACCGTCTCGTGATCGTCGTCGCCGGTGAGGCCCTGATCGATCTGGTACCGCGGGGCGCGGGCGCCCTGGCGGACCTCAAGCCGGCGCTCGGCGGCGGCCCCTACAACACGGCCGTGGCGCTCGGCCGCCTCGGCGCCCGGACGGCCTTCTGCTCCCGCGTCTCGCGCGACGCCTTCGGCGAGGCGCTGCTCGACGGGCTGCGGCGGGCCCGGGTGGACGTGTCCGGCGTCCAGCGCGGCCCCGAGCCGACCACCCTGGCGGTGGCCACGGTGGGCGACGACGGCTCGGCCGCGTACAACTTCTACGTCGACGGGACCGCCGACCGTCTCTTCACCGTGCCCGCCGAACTTCCGCCGGGCACGCGCGCGGTGTCCTTCGGCACCTGCTCGCTGGTGCTGGAGCCAGGTGCGAGCGCCTACGAGGAGCTGATGCGGACCGCGGCAGCGCAGGGCGTGTTCACCGCGCTCGATCCAAACGTCCGGGCGGGGCTGATCCCGGACCCGGACGCCTACCGGGCGCGCTTTCGCGGCTGGCTGCCCTCCGTGACGCTGCTGAAGCTGTCCGAGGAGGACGCGCGGTGGCTGGGCGGCTCCCCGCGCGACTGGCTGGCCGCCGGCCCGTCGGCCGTCGTCGTCACGCACGGCGGAGACGGGCTGACGGTCCACACCGCGGACGGCGGGGAGCACCATGTGCCCGGCGAGAAGGTCGACGTCGTCGACACGATCGGTGCGGGCGACACGGTGACCGCGGCCCTGCTGCACGGCCTGGCCGAGCGCGACGCCCTCTGCGCGGAGGACCTGGCCGGTCTCGGCGCGGCGGGCTGGACGCGGCTGCTGCGGTTCGCGGCCCGTGCGGCGGCGGTCACCTGTTCCCGCGCGGGCGCCGAGCCGCCGTACGCCGCGGAGGCGGGCGAGCCGTGACAGCCGTCCGGCGCGCACGGAGCCCCCGCGGGCATCGCCCGCGGGGGCTCCGTGCGCGGTGACCGCCGGTCCGCTCAGGACTTGCGGGCCCGCGCGGCCTTCTTGGCGGGTGCGGCCTTCTTGGCGGGTGCGGCCTCGGCCGTGCCGGTCGCCGTCTTCGCCACGGCCGCCCGCCGGGTCGTGGACGCGGCGGCCACGGCCTTCCTGGCGGCGGCCTTGCGCGGCGCCTTCACCGGCGCCGCGTCGCTGATCCGGTCGGCGCCCAGGACCTCGCGCAGGAACTTGCCGGTGTGGCTGGCCGGGATGCCGGCCACCTGCTCGGGGGTGCCCTCGGCGACGACCAGGCCGCCGCCCGCGCCCCCCTCGGGACCCATGTCGACGACCCAGTCGGCGGTCTTGATCACATCGAGGTTGTGCTCGATGACGATGACCGTGTTGCCCTTCTCGACCAGGCCGCCCAGGACCTTCAGCAGCTTGCTGATGTCCTCGAAGTGCAGACCGGTGGTCGGCTCGTCCAGCACGTAGACCGTGCGGCCGGTGGAGCGCTTCTGCAGCTCGCTGGCGAGCTTCACGCGCTGCGCCTCACCGCCGGACAGGGTGGTCGCGGACTGGCCGAGGCGGACGTAGCCCAGGCCGACGTCCTTGAGGGTCCGCAGATGGCGGGCGATCGCCGGCACCGCCTCGAAGAACTCGGTGGCCTCCTCGATGGGCATGTTCAGCACCTCGGCGATGGACTTGCCCTTGTAGTGGACCTCCAGGGTCTCCCGGTTGTACCGGGCGCCGTGGCAGACCTCGCACGGGACGTAGACGTCCGGCAGGAAGTTCATCTCGATCTTGATGGTGCCGTCGCCCGCGCAGTTCTCGCAGCGGCCGCCCTTGACGTTGAAGGAGAAGCGGCCGGGCTGGTAGCCGCGGACCTTCGCCTCGGTGGTCTCGGCGAACAGCCTGCGGACGTGGTCGAAGACGCCGGTGTACGTCGCCGGGTTGGACCGCGGGGTGCGGCCGATCGGCGACTGGTCGACGTGCACGACCTTGTCCACGAGGTCGTCGCCGTCCACCCGGGTGTGCCGTCCGGGCACGCTGCGCGCGCCGTTCAGCTCGCGCGCCAGGTGCGTGTAGAGGATGTCGTTGACCAGGGTGGACTTGCCGGAGCCGGACACGCCGGTGACGGCCGTGAAGACGCCCAGCGGGAAGGACACGTCGACGTCCTGGAGGTTGTTCTCGCGGGCGCCGCGCACCGTGATCTGACGGGCCGGATCGCGCGGGCGGCGGATGTCGGGCAGCGGGATCGACTTCCGGCCCGCGAGGTACTGCCCGGTCTGCGACTCGGTGTTGGCCAGCAGTTCCTTGAAGGAGCCGCTGTGCACGACGTCGCCGCCGTGCTCGCCCGCGCCGGGACCGATGTCCACGATCCAGTCGGCGACCTTGATGGTGTCCTCGTCGTGCTCGACGACGATGAGCGTGTTGCCCATGTCGCGCAGCCGGACCAGGGTCTCGATCAGCCGGTGGTTGTCGCGCTGGTGCAGGCCGATGGACGGCTCGTCGAGGACGTAGAGGACGCCGACGAGCCCGGAGCCGATCTGGGTGGCCAGGCGGATGCGCTGCGCCTCGCCGCCGGAGAGCGTGCCGGCCGCGCGGTTCAGCGAGAGGTAGTCCAGGCCGACGTCGACCAGGAACCGCAGCCGCTCGTTGACCTCCTTGAGCACGCGCTCAGCGATCTTCTTGTCGCGGGCGGTGAGCTTCAGCTCGCGCAGGAAGTCCGCGCAGTCGCTGATCGACATCGCGGAGACCTCGGCGATGGACTTGTCCATCACGGTGACGGCGAGCACGACCGGCTTCAGCCGCGTGCCCTCGCAGCCGGGGCAGGGCACCTCGCGCATGTAGCCCTCGAAGCGCTCGCGGCTGGCGTCGCTCTCGGCCTCGCTGTGCCGGCGCCTGACGAAGGGGACCGCCCCCTCGAAGGGCGTGGTGTAGACGCGCTCGCGTCCGTACCGGTTGCGGTAGCGGACCTCGATCTGCGTCTTGTGGCCGTGCAGCAGGGCCTTCTTGGCGCGCTGGGGCAGGCCCGCGAACGGGATGTCGGTGCGGAAGCCCAGCGCGTCGGCGAGCGCGCCGACCAGGCGGCCGAAGTAGTCCTTGGTGTGCCCGTGCGACCAGGGCTGGATGGCGCCCTCGTCGAGGCTCTTGTCCGGGTCCGGGACGATCAGCTCCGGGTCGACCTCCATGCGCGTGCCGATGCCGGTGCACTCGGGGCAGGCGCCGAAGGGCGAGTTGAAGGAGAAGGAGCGCGGCTCCAGCTCCTCGAAGGACAGGTCGTCGTAGGCGCAGTACAGGTGCTCCGAGTACATGCGCTCGCGCTCGGGGTCGTCCTCGGGGAGGTCGACGAAGTCGAGCACGACCATGCCGCCGGACAGGCCGAGCGCGGTCTCGACGGAGTCGGTCAGGCGGCGCTTGGCGGAGTCCTTGACGGTGAGGCGGTCGATGACCACCTCGATGGTGTGCTTCTCCTGCTTCTTCAGCGTGGGCGGGTCGGAGAGCTGGACGGTCTGGCCGTCCACCCGCGCGCGGGAGTAGCCCTTGGTCTGGAGGTCCGCGAAGAGGTCGACGAACTCGCCCTTGCGTTCGCGCACCAGCGGCGAGAGCACCTGGAAGCGGCTTCCCTCGGGCAGCTCCAGGACCCGGTCGACGATGGCCTGCGGCGACTGGCGGGAGATCGGCCGGCCGCACTGGGGGCAGTGCGGCTTGCCGATGCGGGCGAACAGCAGGCGCAGGTAGTCGTAGACCTCGGTGATGGTGCCGACCGTGGAGCGCGGGTTGCGCGAGGTCGACTTCTGGTCGATGGAGACCGCCGGGGAGAGGCCCTCGATGAAGTCGACGTCCGGTTTGTCCATCTGCCCGAGGAACTGCCGGGCGTAGGAGGAGAGCGACTCCACGTAGCGCCGCTGGCCCTCGGCGAAGATCGTGTCGAAGGCCAGGGAGGACTTGCCCGACCCGGAGAGGCCCGTGAAGACGATGAGCGAGTCCCGAGGCAGGTCGAGCGAGACGTTCTTCAGGTTGTGCTCGCGCGCGCCACGGACGATGAGACGGTCGGCCACGCCGGTCCGCACCTTTCTTCAGGAGAAGTGACAGGGGCGGGGCCCCCGTGCTTCTTCAGCCTAGGGGGAGCCACTGACAACGCCGGACGGGATTGGCAGATCCGCCCGGTTGGTGAACAATCCCCGGCTCTCCAGCATGCCCGACGCCGCGGCCGAGCGTATAGCACGTACATTCGATTCCCGGTCTCGGCCGCCGGTCTTCACCCGAAGGAGTGGGGCGGCTAGGGTCGGGGCCATGATGGATCATGTGCGTGACCTGGTGTCTGTACAGGACGGCACCGAGCGACTGCTGCGCGCGGTCGCCGCTCTGGACGACGACGCTGTGACCGACGCGTCACGTCTGCCCGGCTGGACCCGCGGCCATGTCCTCACCCACCTCTCCCGCAACGCGGACGCGCTCGTCAACGTTCTCCAGGGGCGCCCCATGTACGCCTCCGCCGAGGCCCGGGACGCGGACATCGAGAGCGGCGCCCCGCGCCCGCTCGACGTCCAGGCCGACGACCTGCGCGCCAGCGCAAGCCGGTTCCGGGAGGCCGCGGCGGCGCCGGCGGACTGGGCGCGCACCGTAGAGCTGCGCAACGGGATCACCGACTCCGCCTCCCGGTTGCCCTTCCGGCGCTGGGTGGAGATCGAGCTGCACCACGTCGACCTCGGCGTCGGCTACGAGCTGGAGGACGTCCCGGCCGAGTTCGTCGAGCGGGAGACCGACTTCCTCGCGGAGCGCTTCCGCGGCCACTCCGACGTGCCCGCGACCCGGCTGACCGACGGCACGCGCGCGTGGAGCACGGGGCAGGAGGCGGACACGCCGGTCGTCACCGTCTCCGGGGCCCCGGCGGACCTGCTCGGCTGGCTCACCGGGCGCCGCGACGGGGCCGCGCTCAAGGCCGAGGGCGGCCCGCTTCCGGCGCTCCCCCCGCTGTAGCGCTGCGGACCGCCCTCCGGCGGTCCGCGGCGCTAGGCTGACGGCCATGACGTACAGCGGAGAGGTGACGGTCGGCGGCCCGGCGGACGTGCACGAGCTGAAAGACCTGATGATCACCAAGATCGCGGTCGGCCCGATGGACAACAACGCTTACCTGCTGCGCTGCCGGACCACCGACGAGCAACTTTTGATCGACGCCGCGAACGACGCGCACACGCTCCTCGGCATGATCGGCGACGACGGGATCGCCTCCGTCGTGACCACCCACCGGCATGCCGACCACTGGCAGGCGCTGGCCGAGGTGGCGGCGGCCACGCGCGCGCGTACCTACGCGGGCCGCGACGACGCCGAGGGCATCCCGGTGCCGACCGACGTCCCGGTCGACGACGGCGACACCGTCCGCGTGGGGCGGGTCCAGCTCACCGTGCGCCACCTCGTCGGCCACACGCCGGGCTCCATCGCCCTGGTCTACGACGACCCGCACGGGCATCCGCACGTGTTCACCGGGGACTGCCTCTTCCCCGGGGGCGTGGGCAACACCCAGAAGGACGCGAAAGCGTTCGCCCGGCTGATCCACGACGTGGAGACGAAGATCTTCGACACGCTGCCCGACGAGACCTGGGTCTACCCCGGACACGGAAACGACACCACGCTCGGCGCCGAGCGCCCCCACCTGCCGGAGTGGCACGCGCGCGGGTGGTGAGCGGGTGGTGAATGGAGGCGCATGCGCACCCGTGCACCCCACGTGACACACCCCGTGTGAATTCTCCGCACGCGCGAACGGTCCGCACACGCTTCTCCCGCGACCGCTCGGGGAGTCGACTGGTGGCCGGCCCCGCGCAGGACGACGGCTCCTGCGCGGCACGGGCCGCCGGTCTCGTTCCCCCACTCCCGACCGGCGGCCCAGGCCGCCGCAGCGGTGCCCCGTGCGCTCCGCGGGAGTCCGCCTATGCGTCCGTGCGTCCGGCGGCGGCCAGCGCCGCCACCCGCTCGACCGCGAACGCGTAGCCCTGCACCCCGCAGCCGGCGATGACTCCGTCGGCGCGCTGGGAGACGTAGGAGTGGTGCCGGAAGGGCTCACGCTGATGGATGTTGGAGATGTGCACCTCCATCACAGGCAGTCCGTCGCAGGCGTTGAGCGCGTCCAGGAGAGCCACGGAGGTGTGCGAGTAGGCGGCAGGATTGATCACGATGCCGCAGTGGCGCAGTCGTGCCTCCTGGATCCAGTCGACCAACTCGCCCTCGTGGTTGGACTGCCGGAAGTCCACGGTCCCGCCGTGCGCGGCCGCCGCCTCCACACACAGGGCCTCGACGTCCGCGAGCGTGTCCGAGCCGTAGATCTTCGGCTGCCGCTGCCCGAGCAGGTTCAGGGTGGGGCCGTTGAGGATCATGATCGGGGCGTTGGCCAGGGTGCGGGGCACGGTTCCTCCGGTCCGTTCGGTCACGGCCGTCCGCTGACGCCCGCTGCTGTCCCTCGGTGTATCACAGCCCTTCGGAAGCCCTTGCCCAGCCCGGGGCCCGGGGCTCGGCGGGCTCGGGCACGGCGCCCGGCGCGTGCGAGCCCTGGGACTGTCTCATCAGGGGTTGAGCGCCAGTTCCAGGTAGGCCGCGAGGATCACCAGGTGGACGCCGCCCTGGAGCGGTGTCGCCCGGCCTGGCACCACGGTCAGGGAGGCGACGACCACCGTGAGCAGGAGCAGCAGCATATGGGTCGCGCCGAGGCCCAGCACGAGCGGCCCGGAGAGCCAGACGGAGGCCAGCGCGACGGCCGGGACGGTCAGGCCGATGCTGGCCATCGCGGAGCCGAGGGCGAGGTTGAGGCTGGTCTGCACTCTGTCGCGCCGGGCGGAGCGCAGCGCGGCGATGGTCTCGGGCAGCAGCACCAGCAACGCGATGATCACACCGACGACGGCCTGGTTCAGCCCGGCCGCGGCGACCCCGGATTCGATGGTCGGCGACACGCTTTTCGCCAGTCCGACCACGCCGACGAGCGCCAGGGCGAGCAGAGCGAGGCTGGCCCAGGCCGCCCGAGCGGAGGGCCGCTCCGCGTGGCGGTCTGTGGCGATCACCTCGCCCTGCCGCGTGATCGGCAGGAAGTAGTCCCGGTGCCGCACGGTCTGAGTGGCCACGAACAGGCCGTAGAGGATCAGCGAGGACAGCGCGGCGAAGGTCAGTTGGACGGAGGAGAACTGCGGCCCCGGCTTGCTGGTGGTGAACGTCGGAAGCACCAGGCTGAGGGTCGCCAGCGTCGCCACCGTGGCGAGGGCGGCGCCGGCCCCCTCGGCGTTGAAGACGGCCGTGCCGTGGCGGAGCGAGCCGACGAGGAGACTGAGCCCGACCACGCCGTTGCACGTGATCATCACCGCCGCGAACACCGTGTCCCTGGCCAGCGTCGCGCTCTTGTCGCCGCCGTCCGCCATGAGGGTGACGATGAGGGCGACCTCGATGACGGTCACGGCGATGGCGAGGACCAGGGAGCCGAATGGTTCACCGACACGATGAGCCACCACCTCCGCGTGGTGCACGGCGGCCAGGACCGAGCCGGCGAGCACGACGGTCACCAGGACGACGACCGCGACGGGCAGGCCGCGTCCCCAGGTGAGGACCAGGAGAACGATCGCGAGCACCGGCACGGCGCTCGTCCACGCCCCGGTGAGCGCCCTGAGCCGCGTGATCATGCTGCGATCGTCGCAGAGGCCCACCGCGTCCGCACTCCGATCGGCGTGCGGGGCGGCGGTTCCCGCCCCGCCAGGGCGCTCAGAGCCGTGCGCGTCCGCCGGACGGCGTCGGGCTCTCCCCTGGCGGTCGGGCATGGGCTGTCCTTCCGGTCACGGTCGTCCAGCGGTGCGCGCCCTCCGGTCTCGGCCGCCCCGCTGTGCGCGCCCCTCCTCGTCTTGGTCCTGTCGGTCCTGGTTCCGAGTGGCGAGCAGGCTCGTGACCGTGGTGACGACGAGGACCGCGCAGATCACGCCGAGGGAGACGGGGATGCTGATCTCCGGGACGTGCACGCCGGACTCGTGCAGCGCGTGCAGCACCAGCTTGACGCCGATGAATCCGAGGATCACCGACAGGCCGTACGACAGGTGGACCAGCTTCTTCAGGAGGCCGCCGATCAGGAAGTAGAGCTGCCTCAGCCCCATCAGAGCGAAGGCGTTGGCGGTGAAGACGATGTACGGGTCCTGGGTCAGGCCGAAGATCGCGGGGATGGAGTCGAGGGCGAAGAGCACGTCGGTGGTGCCGATGGCGAGCATCACGACCAGCATCGGCGTCATCACACGCTTGCCGTTGAGCCGGATCCACAGTTTGACGCCGTGGTACCGGTCGGCCACACCAAAGCGGCGCTCGACCGCCTTGAGCAGTTTGTTCTCCTCGTACTCCTCGTCGTGCCCGCCGGACCTGGCCTCCTGGACGAGCTTCCAGGCGGTCCAGATCAGGAACACGCCGAAGAGGTAGAACACCCAGGAGAAGTTGGCGAGGATCGCGGCGCCGGCGGCGATGAACGCGGCCCGCAGGACGAGGGCTATGAGGACGCCGACCAGCAGCACGCGCTGCTGGTACTGAGAGGGCACGGCGAACTTCGCCATGATCAGAACGAAGACGAAGAGGTTGTCGACGCTCAGCGACTTCTCGGTGATGAACCCGGCGAAGAACTCGCCCGCCGGCCGGCCGCCGCCGAAGACGAACAGGCCGAGGCCGAAGAGGCAGGCCAGGACGATCCAGACCGCGGTCCAGACGGCGGCTTCCTTGATCGACACGTCGTGCGGTCTGCGGCCGATGAAGAAGTCGACCGCGATCAGGGCGGCCAGGGCCGCGATGGTGAGGACCCACAGGGTCAGGGAAACGTCCACTGCGCCTCCGGCAGATACGTCACGGGCAGTTGTGTCAGCGTCGCCGCCGGAGGTCTCCTCCGCCCCTGAGCGGGCCGGCGCCCCAGGATCCGGTTCGATCCGTGATGACGGGTGCGCCGCGGTGGACGGGAGTACTCCCCTCCGTGAGAAGACAGTACCTGAATCACCAAGGAAGAGTAAAGAGAAAGGCAAAAGAGCCGCCAAGTATGCTGATCAGACGACTTTACTTACCCTTGATGCAATGAGTGCAGCGGGCGTCGGCCGTCATCCGCGTCCGTCGCGCCGGGCCGCCGCCATCCGGTCGAGCACCTGTCGGAGTACCCCGCTGCCGGATGGCGTCAACGGCGGCCGGTAGGTCCAGGCGTGCCCGACCCAGGGATCGGCGAGATGGTCGTCGGGGACCGGCGTGAGCCGCAGCAGCGAACGCCACAGCGAGTCGAGCAACGGGCCGTAGGCGACGGCTTCCTCACGGTCGGCGACCATCATCAGGTGGACGCCGACGGCCGGTCCCTCGTCCGCCAGGTAGCGCAGCCGGGTCACGGCGCGGTCGTCGAAGCCGTGCGGGAAGTCGTTGACGATCAGCAGCCGCTCGGCGGTGTCCACGCCGGGAGGCAGCGCGTCGGACGCACCGGCGCGCACCGCCATCTGCACCAGGTCGACCCGCTGGGTGAGCCGGGCGAGCACGTCCGCGATCCCGGCGGCGCCGGTCGCGGGCGGCGCGGCGAGGACGCCCGCCTCCACCAGTGGGGCGAGCGCCTGCGCCGCCGACCCCGCCGGGTCGATCACGTCCACGGCGTACTCGCCAGCCGGGTACGCCGCCAGCAGCCGGACGGCGTGCGCCACGGCCGCTTCCCTCGCCAGCCGCCGCAGGTCACCGGCGTCGACGAACGCCCCTTCTGACGCCACCGTGCGTCCGCTGTCGATCCACAGGCCCCGCTCCAGGGGCAGCCGCACCAGCAGGGGGATGCGCAGGGACGGTTCCTCGGGCAGATGGAGGTCACCGAGACGCACGGCCATCGGGATCTGCTCCGACGCCCGGTATGCATGCCAGACCGGGTTGTCCCAGCCCGCGTAAGCAGGCGGCAGGGCGGGCTCGACGACCTCGGACTCGGCGACTAGCTGGGCGACGTCGCGGTCGAAGACCGCTCTGGCTTGGTCGACCAGCCGTTCGCGCCGGTCTCGCGCGGCCTGCCGAGCGGCGTCGCCGTGCCCGCCGATCCGGCTGCGCGGGTCGGCGAGGGCCTGGTCGAGTTCCCGCTCCATCCGGGCGTCGGCGAAGTCGACGGCGCTGCGGTAGGCGGCGGCGGTGCGGGCCAGATCCTCGAACATCCCCTGGATCTGGTGGTAGAGCCGCTCGTCCATGGACCAGCCGGGCGCGTCCCCGGCGACGGGCTGAGGGGGCTCAGCGGGCTGGGCGGGCTCAGCGGGCTGGGCGGCTTGTCCGGGCGGTTCCGGGGACACGGCCGGTGGCGGAGGGTGCGGAGCGGCCGTGCGCCGTCCTGGGTGGACATAGTCGACGGGCCCTCCGACGGACGGCTGCGGCTGCGGCTGTGATGTCAGTTCCGCAGGGGCGCTGGGAGCCGGACCGCGGACCGGGGGCGCGGACTGTCGTCTCGGGTCGACGTCCGGAGCGGCGGCCTGCGGCGGCGCTGGGGCGGGCGCGGCCACGCTGGGGGTCGAGGCGGCGGGCTGCGGAACGGCCTGGTCCGGACCGGTGCCGGACGCGGTGAGCTGGCGGGAGCGGTCGACGTCCGTCGGGCGTGGCGGCGGAACGGCCGCCGCACGGGCCTGGCCGCGGGCCACGGCCTCGTCGACGGCGCTCGCCAGGAGACGGGCTTCGGGCAGCCCCTGGTCGGCGAGCAGTTCGGCGAGGCCGCCGGCGTATCCCTGGCCGACGGCGCGCACCTTCCAGGCGTCCTGCCTCCGGTACAGCTCCAGGGCCACTACGGCCGACTCGGCGTCCAGGCCGGTGAGGGTGTAGCTGACGAGTCCGGCGCCGTCCGCGCCGGTGACGGCGACGAACGGGGCGGCGGTCTCCCCGAACCGGGACGGTCCCTGGCGCCCGCCGGGCAGGACGAGCAGCACGCTGACGCGGTGCACCGCGTCCGGCAGAGCGTCCAGGTCGACGGCGAGCCGGTGATCGGCGGCCGGCTGCCGGGGGACCTCCAGGCCGGGCAGGACAGGAGCGCCGGGGTGGGCCACTCCCTCGGCGCCCCGCACCCTGCCGTGCTCGTCGGCGGTCGTGGCGGCGGCCACGACCGGGGTGCCGGCCGAGACCCGGATGGCGAGGCGCACCTCGGACACCGGGTGGTTCTGCCCCCGCACCAGCTCGGCCGTCATCGCTCTGCCCCCTAATGCCTTAGCCGTCCCCCGGGGTGCGTGACGCGCTGCGTCGCCGCCTGGGGCGTCCTACAGGTGCGGGACGATGGCCGGCATCAAGTCCTGGAAGGTACGGCCGTTGGCCGGAACGCCGAGTGCCGTCATCGTCCAGCCGCTCCCCGCGCGGTGCACCTTCGCCATGATCTGGGCGGTGTAGTCGCCGCCGCCGGCCAGGGTGTAGCGGGCGAGTTCCTGGCCGTTGGTCTCGTCGACCAAGCGGCAGAACGCGTTCTGCACCTCTTGGAAGGTCTGGCCCGAGAAGGAGTTCACGGTGAAGACGATCTTGTCGACGTGCACCGGGACGCGCTGGAGGTCGACCAGGACCGCCTCGTCGTCGCCGCCCTGGCCGGCGCCGCCCACGAGGTTGTCGCCGGTGTGGCGCACCGAGCCGTCGTCACTGACGAGGTGACGGAAGAAGACCACGTCGACCGGCTGCTTGTCGGCGAACAGCACGGCGGAGGCGTCGAGGTCTATCTCCCGCGTGCGCGAGCCGAACAGTCCGCGGCGGGGCGCCGCCTGCCAGCCGAGACCCATGCGCACCGCGGACAGGCTGCCCCCGTCGTTCTTCTGCAGGCTGATGGCCTGACCTTTGGTCATGTTGACGGTCACGGCTTGCTTCCCCTCTCCAGCTACTCCCCGGTCGCCGCTCATCACGCGGTTGATCAGCAGCCTACGCAGAGGCGCCGACCTCCCCGTCCCTCCGGCCGTGCTTTGTGTCGGTCTTGCAACACAGTGCGTACGAGGGCGCCCGCGTCGCTCCCCGCGCGGGCGCCCGACGCGGGGTCAGGCCAGGCCCGCTTCCCGCATCTGCCGCAGTTCCTTCTTCATCTCGGAGACCTCGTCGCGCAGCCGGGCCGCGACCTCGAACTGAAGCTCGGTCGCCGCGGCGCGCATCCGCTCCGTCATCGCTTCGATCTGCTCGGCGAGCTGGGCGGCGGGGCGGTCCGTGGGCACGGTCTCCTTGGACTTGGCCTTGCCCTTGGCGCCCTTGGTCTTCTGGTCGCCCAGCGAGGGCACCGGCGTCTTGGCGCCCTTGCCGTCCTTGCCCTGGCGATAGCCGGTGCCGAGCAGTTGCTCGGTGTCGACGTCCTCCCGGGCGATCTGCGCCACGATGTCGTTGATCTTCTTGCGCAGCGGCTGGGGGTCGATGCCGTTCGCCGTGTTGTAGGCGACCTGCTTCTCCCGGCGGCGGTTGGTCTCCTCGATGGCCCTCTCCATCGCCGGGGTGATCCTGTCGGCGTACATGTGGACCTGGCCGGAGACGTTGCGCGCCGCGCGGCCGATGGTCTGGATGAGCGAGGTGCCCGAGCGCAGGAAGCCCTCCTTGTCGGCGTCCAGGATCGCGACCAGGGACACCTCGGGCAGGTCGAGGCCCTCCCGCAGCAGGTTGATGCCGACCAGCACGTCGTACTCGCCCGAGCGCAGCTCGCGCAGCAGCTCGATACGGCGCAGGGTGTCGACGTCGCTGTGCAGGTAGCGCACCTGGATGCCCAGTTCCAGGAAGTAGTCCGTGAGGTCTTCGGCCATCTTCTTGGTGAGCGTGGTGACCAGGACGCGCTCGTCCTTCTCCACCCGGGCGCGGATCTCGTGGACCAGGTCGTCGATCTGGCCCTCGGTGGGCTTGACGACGACCTCGGGGTCGACGAGGCCGGTGGGACGGATGATCTGCTCGACCTGACCGTCCGAACGCGACAGCTCGTAGGTCCCCGGGGTGGCCGACAGGTACACCGTCTGACCCACCCGCTTCTGGAACTCCTCCCACTTCAGCGGGCGATTGTCCAGGGCGGAGGGCAACCGGAAGCCGTGGTCCACCAGGGTGCGCTTGCGGGAGGCGTCGCCCTCGTACATCGCGCCGATCTGGGGCACCGTCACATGCGACTCGTCGATGACGAGCAGGAAGTCGTCGGGGAAGTAGTCGAGCAGGGTGTTGGGCGCGGTGCCGCGTGCGCGGTCGTCGAAGTGCATCGAGTAGTTCTCCACGCCGGAGCAGGCGCCGATCTGGCGGAGCATCTCGATGTCGTAGGTGGTGCGCATCCGCAGCCGCTGGGCCTCCAGCAGCTTGCTCTGCTTCTCCAGCTCGGCCAGGCGCTCCTTCAGCTCCTCCTCGATGCCCCTGATCGCGCGCTCCATGCGCTCGGGGCCGGCGATGTAGTGCGAGGCCGGGAAGACGTAGAGGTGCCGGTCGTCACTGATGATCTCGCCGGTGAGCGGGTGCAGGGTGGACAGCGCCTCGATCTCGTCGCCGAACATCTCGATGCGGACGGCCAGCTCCTCGTAGACCGGGAAGATCTCGATGGTGTCGCCGCGCACCCGGAAGGTTCCGCGGGTGAATGCCATGTCGTTGCGCGTGTACTGGATGTCGACGAAACGGCGCAGCAGATCGTCGCGGTCGATCTCGTCGCCCACCTTGAGGGGGACCATCCGGTCGACGTATTCCTGCGGCGTGCCGAGGCCGTAGATGCAGGAGACGGAGGCGACCACGACGACGTCGCGGCGGGTGAGCAGCGAGTTGGTCGCGGAGTGGCGCAGCCGCTCGACCTCCTCGTTGATCGAGGAGTCCTTCTCGATGTAGGTGTCCGACTGCGGGACGTAGGCCTCGGGCTGGTAGTAGTCGTAGTACGAGACGAAGTACTCGACGGCGTTGTTCGGCAGCAGCTCGCGGAACTCGTTGGCGAGCTGGGCCGCGAGGGTCTTGTTCGGCGCCATCACCAGCGTCGGACGCTGGAGTTTCTCGATCATCCAGGCGGTGGTGGCCGACTTTCCGGTGCCGGTGGCGCCGAGCAGGACGACGTCCTGCTCGCCTGCCTCGATGCGCCGGGCGAGCTCGGTGATGGCCTGCGGCTGGTCGCCGCTGGGCTGGTAGGGGCTGACGACCTCGAGGGGCGCCACCGTGCGTTCGATCTGGGAAACGGGCCGCATGTCTTCAACCGTACGACCCGCCACTGACAACCGGCTCCGGTCAGCGGCTTCGCACGGCGGGCCGGGCCGGTGACGGCCGCGCGGCGGCCAGCGGGCGGGAGACGGAGGCGGTCGCGGGCTCGGGAGCGGGGACGCCCGGCTTGTGCTCGACCGGCGTCCAGTGGCGCCGGCCCGCGACCATCAGCGGGTCGAGCAGGATCACGGCGCCGGCCAGCACCAGGAAGACGAGCGGGCCGATCAGCAGGGGGACGAGGAGCGAGGCCGGCGACTGCCCGGGGGCGCTCGCGCTGGGCGTGCCGTGCAGGTGCACGGTGAGGGCGGCCATGCCGGTGTAGTGCATGCCGCTGACGGCGAGCCCCATCACCAGGCTCGCGCCGACGCTCCAGAGGAACCCGCGTACCTGCCCCGCCGCCCACAGGGCCGCGGTGGCGGCCGCGACGGCGATGACGACGGACGCGGCGACGGTGAGGGTGTCGTACTGGAACGTCCCGTCGAGCTGCATGCCCGCCATGCCGAGGTAGTGCATGGAGGCCACGCCGAGGCCCGTCACGGTGCCGCCGGTGAACAGCGCCGACCCGGTGGCCCCCTGGTAGCCGACGATGAAGACGCCGACGCCCACCATGACGATGGCGAGGGCCAGACTCGCGAACGTCGTCCGGGCGTCGTAGTGGATCGGCGCCCCGTGCACGGTGAAACCGATCATGGCGACGAAGTGCGTGGTCCAGATGCCGGAGCCGATCGCCGCCGAGCCGAGGGCGAGCCATCCGGGGCGCCAGGAGTGGGCGGCGAGCAGGGCACGCGAGGTGCAGCGCAGTCCCAGGGCGCCGCCGAGGCAGGCCATGACGTAGGCCGCCAACGGGGTGACGAGCCCGTAGCCGAATCCGTCGACCGTGCCGTGGTGCATGCGCGGTTGCCCTTCCCCTGGTTGGTCCCGATCGCGGCGAAGTCGCCCCCGCCCCTGGTCGGCCGCACGGTCAGGGGTGACGCAGAGAGTATGACCGCCGCCGGGGAGGTCGAACGACTTCGCGGCAAAGCCACACGACCTTGACGCAGATGTGCGGCACCGGTGAGCACGCTCGGGTGAAGCAGCCCCGTCGATGACCGTCCCGCACCCGGCTTCACCCTTACTCTGTGCTGTCACTCTCGTACCTGAAGTGACGGACAGTGTGAGGAGCAGGCATGCACGCGCGCGTAGTCGCCGCCACGACCACCGCACTCCTGGGGGCCATGGCGTTGCTGCCCACCTCCGAGGTGCGGGCGGCCGGCGGCAGTGAGCGGCCCCTGGCCATCGCCCACCGGGGCGCCGCCGCCTACGCGCCGGAGAACACCCTCCCGGCCATCGACAAGGCGGCGGCGATGGGCTTCTCCTGGATGGAGAACGACGTGCAGCGCACCGAGGACGGCGAACTCGTCGTCCTGCACGACGACAGCCTGCGCCGGACCACGGACGTCGAGCGGGTGTTCCCCGGACGGGCGCCGTGGAAGGTGAAGGACTTCACCGCCGCGGAGATCGCGCGGCTGGACGCGGGCGGCTGGTACTCCCCCGCGTACGCGGGCACGCGCGTGCCGACGCTGGCCCAGTACATGCGGCGGATCGAGCACAACCACGAGAAGCTGCTGCTGGAGATCAAGAATCCCGGGCTGTATCCCGGCATCGAACGCCAGACCCTGAAGGTGCTGGGCCACGAGGGCTGGCTCGACCCCGCCCACCTGGCGCGGCGGTTGATCGTGCAGAGCTTCAGCGCCGACAGCGTCCGCACCGTGCACACCCTCGCACCCGGCGTCAGGACGGCCCTTCTGGGGCAGCCGGCGATGGCGGACCTGTACCGGTACGCGCGCTTCGCGGATCTGATCAACCCCTCCTACAGCACGCTGTCGCGCGCGTATGTCAGCACCGTCCACGCGCTGGTGGGTCCGCACGGCGCTCCGATGAGGGTGTTCGCCTGGACCGTCGACGACGGGCGCCGGGCGCGGAGCCTCGCGGGTTACGGCGTGGACGGCATCATCTCCGACAGGCCGGACGTGGTGCGCTCGGCCCTGCACGACGCCTGAACGCCTCCGCCCCGCTCGCTTTGCCGGGCGAAAGCACAGGTCAGCGGGCCTGTCAGTGGGCAGTCGTACGGTGGGGGCATGGACAGTCACGAGCGGGACGAGGGCACTGGACGGCGGGTCGTGTGGGCCGTGGCGGAGACGGCCATCGGCCCCCTGCTGCTGGCCGCCACGGACGACGGCCTGGTGAACGTCGTGTTCCATGCCTCCGAAGCGGTGCGCGACCGGGCGCTGCGCCGGCTGGGATCGCGGCTCGGCGCCGAGCCGGTCGAGGCCCCCGGATCACCGCTGCTGGCGGAGGCGATACGCCAACTGGAGGCGTACTTCGCGGGTGAGCGCCGCGACTTCGTGCTGCCGCTGGACTGGTCGCTGCTCTCGGACGCCCTGGGCTTCAACCGGCGGGTCCTGGACGCACTCGTCTCAGCGGCGCCCTACGGCACGGTCGTGGGCTACGGCGACCTCGCCGACCGGGTCGGGCAGCCCGGCGCCGCCCAGGCGGTGGGGGCGGCGATGGGCTCCAATCCCCTGCCGGTCGTGGTCCCCTGCCATCGGGTCGTCGAGAGCGACGGCGGCATAGGCGGCTTCGGCGGCGGGCGGGAGATCAAGCGCACGCTGCTCGCTTTGGAGGGGGTCCTGCCTCAGCCCCTGTTCTGAGGCGGTCGCTTTCCGCGAGGCGGACCGGGCCGGTCGGCAGGAGCACCGGAGGCGTCAGTCGTAGTGCCTGGCTTCGAACACGTTGCCGTCCGGGTCCCGGAAGTAGAAGCTGCGCGTGGCGTCTCCCCGGGCCCCGGAGGCGCCGTGGGAGACGCCGGACATCGGCACGCCGTGTTCCTCCAGTCGACTCCGCAAGCCGTCGAAGGCGTCGCCCGGCAGGGACAGGCAGACGTGGTTCACCGGGTGCCCGGCGCTGTCCGCCGCCCCCGGGAGGACGTCCATGCGCGGGGCGAGGTCGAGGGGGGCGAGGTCGAGGATCGTCTCGTCGTTGATCCGGACCGAGGGGAAGGAGACCGTTCCCTCGGCGAACTCGGCGACCCGCAGCGGCTCCAGACCGGCCGTCCGCTCGTAGAAGGCCGCGGCGGCGAGGGGATCGCGCACCCAGAGGACGACGTGGTCGATTCGTGTGGCGTTGTCGGTCATACGGCCCAGGCTGGTGCGGGGCCGCGGCGCCCGCAAGGGTTTGACCGGCCGTGCGGCCCGCCAGAGATGAGGGAGGGGCGAGAAGACGGGAGGCAGACTCGTGCTGGTGGTGTCCGACGAGGTGCGGGAGGCGCTCGCCGCGCGCCGTCCCGTGGTCGCCCTGGAGTCCACGATCATCGCGCACGGGCTGCCACGCCCGAGCAACCTCCAGGTGGCGCTAGAGCTGGAGGAAGCGGTCCGGCAGGAGGGCGCCGTGCCCGCGACGATCGCCGTGCTGGACGGCCGCGCGCACGTCGGCCTGGACAAGGGGCGGCTAGAGCGGATCGCGAGCGAGGACGGGATCCGCAAGCTGGGCCACCGGGATCTGCCGCTCGCCGTAGCCGCGCGGGCGAGCGGGGCGACCACCGTCTCGGCGACGGCGCTGCTGGCCGCGCTGGCGGGCGTCCGCGTCTTCGCCACCGGCGGCCTCGGCGGGGTGCACCGGCAGTGGACGGCGGCCCAGGACGAGTCGGCGGATCTGGGGCTGCTGGCCCGCACTCGGATCACGGTCGTGTGCGCCGGTGTGAAGTCGATCCTGGACGTGCCCGCCACCCTTCAGCGGCTGGAGACGCTGGGCGTCGCGGTGGCCGGCTACGGCACGGACCGCTTCCCCGGCTTCTACCTGGCCGACTCGGGTCATCCGGTGGACTGGACCCTGCGGACGCCCGAGGAGGTGGCTGCGGTCATGGCGGCGCAGGGCACACTGCGCGGTCCCGAGTCCGCGCTGATCGTCGCCAATCCGGTGCCCGCTGCGGAACAGCTCGATCCCGAGTTGCACGCGCGCGTACTCGCCGACGCGCTGCACGCGTGCGAGGCGCAGGCGGTCACCGGCCAGGCCGTCACGCCGTTCCTGCTGGACTACCTGGTCCGGCACACCGACGGCGCCTCGCTGCGCGCCAACCTGGCGGCCGTGCGCGGCAACGTACGGCTGGCGGCGCGCGTCGCGACGGCCTGGACCCGAATGTGAGGAAGCGGGGCGAAGACGAGGGGGGACAACGGCACGGACAGCGCGGACGGCACGGGCAGCACGGGCAGCACGGGCAGCACGCAGAACGCAGTCAGGACCGGCCGGTCACGGTGACCGGTGGCGCGGGGCAGGGGGCGGAAAGCGAGGGGCGCTGCCCGAAGGGCGCGGGGGACACGGCACGTGCCGTGTCTGCGCCCGGGGGCGCGCTGCTGGTGGCCGGGGACGTGGTGACCGATGTGGTGGCCCGGCATCGCGGACCGCTGGCGTCCGGTACTGATACCGCCGCAGCGATCCGGCTGGTTCCCGGTGGTGCGGGGGCCAACGTGGCCTGCTGGGCGGCGGCGTACCGGGGACGGCCGGAGGTGCGGCTGCTCGGCCGGGTGGGGGCGGACACGGCGCACTGGCACGAGCGAGAGCTGGTGGCCTCGGGCGTGCGGCCGCGGCTCATCATCGATCCCGACGCGCCGACCGGCACGGTGGTCTGCCTGGTCGACACGGCCGCCGCGGCCGAGCGCACCTTCCTCACCGACAGCGGGGCCTCGCTGCGGCTGTCTCCCGGCGACTGGTCGGAGGAGCTGCTCGACGGGGTGGCCCGGCTGCACCTGTCGGGTTATCTGTTGTTCTCTGCGCCGGGCCGGGCGTTCACGTCCGCGGCGCTGGCGTCGGCCCGCGCGCATGGTGTGCCGGTGAGCCTGGATCCGGCCTCGGCCGGTTTCCTCGCCGAGCTGGGCGTGCGCCGGTTCCTGGCACTCGTCGAGGGGGTGGAGGTGCTGCTGCCGAGCCGGGACGAGCTGTGTCTGCTGACCGGACTGCCCGACCCCGAGGACGCGGCCGCGAAACTGAGCCGGCACGTTCCCCTCGTGGTGGCCAAGCAAGGCACGGACGGCGCGCTGCTGGCCCGCTCGGGCGCCGTGTGCGCCCATGTGCCGGCCGTGCCCGCGCGGGCCCTGGACACGACGGGCGCCGGAGACGCGTTCACCGGGGCGTTCCTCGCCGCGCTGCTCGGCGGCCGCGACGTGCGGGCGGCGGCGGCCGAGGGCTGCCGTGCGGGTGCGCTGGCGGTCGCCCACGTGGGCGGGAGGCCGCCGCGGGACGTCTCCTAGCGGCGACTGCACGCGAGGCATGAGGCGCGAGGCGTGAGGCGTGAGGCGAGTTCACCGTTCCCGGTGCACCCCCTGGCCCTTACGCCTTGGTAGCCCAGGCCGAGATCATCGGGGCGGTGGTCAGGTCCATGGCGCCGGAGGCGACGTTGGCCAGGTGGCGGTCGATCTCCTCGTCGGTGGCCAGTCCGGCGCCGGTCAGCCGATCCCGGATCTGGCGCACCGTGGCGGACTCCAGGGCTGCGCATGCCGCGGAGGTGACCGGGAAGTAGGCGTCGGCCTCCACCTGGCGCAGCCCGGCCTCACGCAGCAGCCGCGGAAGCCGGCGCCCGTAGGACAGGTCGGCGCCCCGGTCGGCGAGCAGGCGGCGGAAGCCGCCCCGCAGACGGTTGGCCAGTTCCTCGGCCGGTCCGTGCTCGTCGGGGCAGAGCAGCGGCTGGAGCGCGGGGTCGGCGTCCTCCAGCAGGAGCCGTCCGCCGGGGCGCAGAGCCTTGATCATGGACCGCAACGCCCTCTCCCGGTCCGGGACGTGCACCAGCACGAGCCGGGCGTGCACGAGGTCGAAGCCCTCCTCCGGCGGTTCCTCCGCACCGACGTCGTGCACGCGCACTTCCACCGGCGCCCGGTCGGCCGGGGCGACGCGCGAGGTGTCGATGTCCGTGGCGAGGACCCGGCCGCCGGGCCCGACCCGTGCGGCGAGCCAGGAGACGACGGACGTGCCGCCCGCGCCGACCTCCCAGCACCGCCATCCGCTCCCCACCCCGAGCGCCTCCATGTGCCGGAAGGTCACCGGGTCGAAGAGGCGGGTGAAGGCGTCGAAGCGCTCACCCGCCTCGGCCTGGCGATTGTCGAGCAGATATCCCTCGCCGTGCGTCATACCGCGATCCTCTCAGCCGCCGATCGCCGTGGCGAAGGCGGCCGGTGGATCGTCCACGGGTGGGCAGAAGAGGTTCGTCCACAGGCGGGAACAAAGCGGAATCACCTCTTCCCACAGGGCCGTCCGCCGCTCAGCCCGACCTGGCAGACTGGCGCGGCACGGAGCGGGCAACGCTCACGGGGGAGTTCCACGCGAGGAGATCCAGATGTCCATGACAGGAAATCTGCGAAAGGTGGCGGGCCTCGACAAGGTCGGCGGTCTTCGCAAAGTGGCGCGGCTCGCCCGCCGTCGCCGCCGGGTCGATCTGAGCCACCCCGCCCGATCACCGCTGGGCACGTCGGTGGTCAACTGCGTCACATACAGGGACGGCGTACGGGTGCCGGACGACGGTGATCTGGTGGAGGCCCTGAAGCGGGTGCGCAGGTCCCGCGACGGCTTCGTCTGGCTGGGCCTGCACGAGCCGACGGACCAGGAGTTCGCGGGCATCGCCGAGCTGTTCGCTCTGCACCCGCTGGCGGTCGAGGACGCGATCGAGGCCCACCAGCGCCCGAAGGTGGAGCACTACGGCGAAACGCTGTTCGCCGTGTTCAAGACGGTCTGCTACGTCGAGCACGAACAGCTCACGGCGACGAGCGAGGTGGTGAACACAGGCGAGATCATGGCCTTCGTCGGCCAGGACTTCGTGATCACGGTGCGGCACGGGCGGCACGGCTCGCTCGGGCCGCTGCGCGAGGAACTGGAGGCCGATCCAGGGCAGCTCGCCAAGGGCCCGGCGGCGGTCCTGCACGCGCTCGCGGACCAAGTGGTCGACGACTACCTGACGGTCGCCGACTCGATCCAGGCGGACATCGACCAGGTGGAGACGGACGTGTTCGCCCAGAACGGCGCGCGGACCGACCCCGGTCGCGTCTACCAGCTCAAGCGCGAACTGCTGGAGCTGAAGCGGGCGGTCGCCCCCCTCGGCCGCCCCATGGAGGATCTCGCCACGCGGCCGGTCCAGGTGATCGACGCGGAGATACAGACCTACTTCCGGGACGTGCTGGACCACCTGACGCGGGCCAAGGAGCAGATCGCGGCCTTCGACGAGATGCTCAACTCGATCCTCCAGGCGCACTTGGCGCAGGTCACGGTGGCGCAGAACGAGGACATGCGCAAGATCACGGCGTGGGCCGCAGTGATCGCCGTGCCGACCATGGTGTGCGGGGTGTACGGCATGAACTTCGACCACATGCCCGAGTTGCGCTGGCGGTTCGGCTATCCCCTGGTCATAGGCGTCATCTCGGTCGCCTGCCTGGCGCTGTACCGCGGTTTCCGGCGCAACGGCTGGCTGTGAGGCGGCGCGTGCGGTCAGGGACGCGCGGTCAGGGCTGTGCGGTCGGGGGCGGCAGCACTCGGTCGTGAAGGGGGACTCCACCGCCCGCACCGGCGGACCTCAGCCGCGCCAGGCCGGGTGGCGCGGGTCGTCGGCGCGGACCAGGACGTCCGCCGTCCCGGCCGGGTCGGTCTCGGCCTCGTAGCGTGCGAAAGCGGGCAGCGTCCAGTGTTCGGTCTCCGGCGTGCGGCGGCGCAGGGCGCCCGGGGTGAGCAGGACGTGGACGCTCAGATCGAAGGGGAACCAGTGCCGCAGAAGGAGCGGGCCGTGGAGCAACAGCACACCGCCGGGCGGCACGCGCACCGAGGGGCTGCGGGTCGCGCGGTCGGTGACCGGGTCCCGCAGGTCGGGGAGGACCCGGCCGTCCCCGCCGGGCTCCAGCGGGCCGAAGACCTCGCGCCAGAGCGCGCCCGTGTCGAGCCAGCCGTCGTAATACGAGTCCACGTCCCGGTGGCCGTGCTCCAGCCGGAGTGACGCCGGCCGCAGGAACCCCTGCGCGCCGACGACCAGCGACGGCCGGCCGCGGACGCGGAGCGCCTGCGAGACGCGCTCGGCCAGGTCACCCGGGCGGGCGGCGGGAGCGCCGTCGAAGGCGATGCGCGGCCAGGGACCGCCGTCGCCCGGCTCGAGGTCGAGCAGCCGCTCGGCCAGGAGGTCGCCGAGCCGTTCCCAGGTGATCGCTTCGAGTCGCACGCAGCCATGATGCGTCACGGCAGGCGGGGGGTGCGCCGGCGAGCGCGGCGGGGAAGGAGCCCCGCGTGTCACGCCCCTTAGCTCCCCGACGCAGGAGTGCGTCACAGGTACCCGGCACCCTCCTGCGCGGGCGTTCTGACGGTCGTATCGTGGCCGCAAGAGCGCCGCCCGAGTGGGCGTGCGCGGAGGCGAGGGAGACGGCCATGGCCGATCCCAGGGGTTTCTTGACCACGCCGCGCCGGGAGTGGCCGCGTCGGCCCGTCGCCGTGCGGGTCGGGGACTGGCGCGAGGTGTACGTGCCGGGCGCCCTGCTGCCGATCGTCAACGAGCAGGCCGACCGCTGCATGGACTGCGGTGTCCCGTTCTGCCACGACGCCTGTCCGCTGGGCAATCTGATCCCCGACTGGAACGAGCTGGTCGCGCGGGACGACTGGCGTGCGGCGAGCGACCGGCTGCACGCCACCAACAACTTCCCCGAGTTCACCGGACGCCTGTGCCCGGCGCCGTGCGAGGCGGGGTGTGTGCTGGCGATCAACCAGCCGGCCGTGACCATCAAGAACGTCGAGTGCGCCATCGCCGACCGGGCCTGGGAGGAGGGGTTCGCGCCGCCGCGTCCGCCGGACCGGCTGTCCGGGCGGACCGTGGCCGTGATCGGCTCAGGACCGACCGGGCTCGCCGCGGCCCAGCAGCTCACCCGGGCCGGGCACACGGTGGCGGTGTACGAGAAGGACGACCGGCTGGGCGGGCTGATGCGTTACGGCATCCCCGAGTTCAAGATGGAGAAGCACCGTCTCGACCGGCGGCTGGAGCAGATGCGGGCGGAGGGAACGGCGTTCCGCACGTGCACGGCGGTCGGGCGGGACGTGGACGCGGCGGAGCTGCGCGGGCGCTTTGACGCGGTCGTGATCGCCACGGGCGCCACCGCGTGGCGCGAACTGGACGTGCCGGGGCGTGAGCTGGCCGGGATCCATCAGGCGATGGAGTACCTGCCGCTGGCCAACCGGGTGTGCGAGGGGGACATCGCGGCCTCGCCGTTGTCCGCGGCGGACCGGCACGTGGTGATCGTCGGCGGGGGCGACACCGGCGCCGACTGCCTGGGCACCGCGGTGCGGGAGGGCGCCGCGTCGGTGACCCAGCTCGACATCTACAGCCAGCCGGGCGCGGAACGCGACGAGGACGCCGAGCCGTGGCCGACGTATCCGAAGCTGTACCGGCTGTCGGCCGCCCACGAGGAGGCCGGGGCGCTGCGCACCGCGCCCGCCGCGGACGCCGACGCGCGGCTGTTCGCGGCGTCGACGCTGCGCTTCACGGGAGACGCGGACGGACGGGTGCGCGAGCTGCGCCTGGTCGAGGTGGACGCGGCGCGGCGCCCGATGCCCGGCACCGAGCGGACGCTCCCGGCCGATCTGGTGCTGCTCGCGCTCGGTTTCTCCGGTCCCGACCGGGAAGACGGGCTGATCGACGAACTGGGCCTCGGCCTCTCGCCCCGTGGCACGCTGCTGCGGGACGCGGACTTCGCGACCAATGTCGCCGGGGTGTTCGCGGCGGGAGACGCCGCTCGCGGGCAGTCCCTGATCGTGTGGGCCATCGCGGAGGGCCGGGCGGTCGCGGCGGCCGTGGACCGCCTTCTGACGGGGAGTTCCCGGCTGCCGGCGCCGATCGGTCCGTATGACCGGCCGATGACCGCGTAGACCTCGCGGGCGAGTCGATGCCTCGTCACCGCCGACGGGCGGCCAGGGGACGCGGAGGGCGGTGGGACCGTCCGCCGGGGTCGGTCTCCGGCCGGATCGGAGCCGGGGTTCCGCGCGGTGGCGCGGCGCGCTGTGAGCAGGTGATCAGGTGAGGTCGTAGGCGGTCAGGGAGGGTGCTGAAGTGAGCGGGCCGGGCGAGGGAACGGGCCGGGCAGCGCGTCGGCCGGTTCCGGTCAGGAGAGCAGGAAGTCCGCCTCCCCCGCCTTGGCGCCCTCTATGAAGGCGGTCATCTCGTCGGAGGTGTAGATGAGCGCGGGTCCGTCCGGGTCGGTGGACTGGCGTACGGCGATCCGGCCGTCGGCCAGCTTCATCGCCTCCAGGCAGTTGCCGCCGTTTCCTCCGCTCCACGGCTTGCGCCAGCCCTCGCTGCCCAGGTCCCTGGCGGGCATGCCGTTGTAGATCCGCTGTCCGCGGGCCCGTTCGCCGCGGATCCACGACGGGGACGGGGACATGATGCGATCCATTCACAACTCCTTGCGGAGATCCCGGAGGATCTCCTTCGTGCGATGTGCTGTGGCGGCCTGCGCCGCCATGCGGTCCATGACCTCGAGGTAAGTCACCACCTCTTCGCGCGCGTCCAGGTAGACGGCGCCGGTCAGGTACTCGCTGTAGACCATGTCCGGCAGTTCGGGCATGGCGAAGCGGAACAGCACGAAGGGCCCGTAGGTTCCGGGGTGCGGCCCCGCGGAGAACGGGGCGATCTGAAGCGTCACGTTGGGCAGCTTCGCGGCGTCGAGCAGCTTGTCGATCTGAGCGCGCATCACTTCTGGGCCGCCGACGGGGCGGCGCAGCGCGGTCTCGTCCATCACGGCCCAGATCTTGGGCGCGTCGGGGCGGGTGAGCAGGTTCTGGCGCTCCATGCGCAGCGCGACATGGCGCTCGATGGCCGCGGGACTGGTCTGGCCGACGGCGCCCGAGGTGAGCACTCCGCGCGCGTAGTCCTCGGTCTGGAACAGGCCCGGCACGAAGTGGGGCTCGTAGGAGCGGACGAGCGCGGCGGCGCCTTCGAGGCTGACGTACATGGAGAACCAGCCGGGCAGGATGTCGTGGAAGCGCTGCCACCATCCCGGCCGGTTGGCGTCCTCGGCGAGTTGCACGAACAGCTCGGACTCGTCGTCGGGGACGCCGTAGGTCCTCAGCAGCAGTTGCAGATAGGGGATTTTGAGGGCGACCTCGGCCATCTCCATGCGGCGGATCGTGGCCGGTGCGACACGGAGGACGCGGGCGGCTTCCTCGCGCTTGAGTCCGGCGCGTTCCCGCAGGTCGAGCAGGCGCCGACCGAGCACGACCTGCCCGACGGTCGGCGCGGACCGCGGTTCGCTCATGCCCTACCTCCACCAGAGAATTCCCGACTCCGCGCAGGGAGTCCCGACGAACCCGAGGAACCCCCCGCGGTTCCAAGGAATCCTGACAGCCCTGCGGCGCCATTCGAAGACCTGGTGGCGGACCCGACGGGTCCTCACCGATCCCAAGTGGCGCCGCGCGAGGTGCTGTTGCGAGCAGTGTGCCACGGCATTTCTTCGCGTCACACTGCACTCTGCATTTTGCAGAGTGCTACTTGCCAAGTGTTCACGGCGAGGAGATAGTGGCAAGCGTGATTCCGCCTCCGCCCTTAGGAACAGAAGCCACCGTGGATCGCCTCGCCCCCGGCGCCCCCACGGGAGCGGGTCCCGGCGGGACCGCCGCCGGGCGCCGGTTCCGCTTCGAACTGGCCGCGCATCCGGGTTCCCCCGCCCAGGCGAGACGTCTGACGCGGACTCGGCTCAGCGCGTGGTCGGTGTGCGAGGACATCTGCGACACGGCTGACCTCGTCGTCTCGGAGCTGGTCACCAACGCCGTCGTGCACACCGCGAGCAGTCAGATCGTGTGCGAGCTGCACGACGGAGCGGACTCGGTGCGCATAGCCGTGCGCGACGAGGGCTGCGCGCCGGGTGAGCCGCACCCGTCGCCGCAGCGCCCCGAGGAGGAGCACGGCAGGGGCCTGCTCCTCGTCGAGGCCATGTGCCGCGCCTGGGGTGCGCAGCAGGACGGCCCGGGGCTGGTGGTGTGGGCGGAGCTGCCGCGAACCGCGGGCGTTCCGCACCAGGCCGGTCCGGAAGCGGGGCACGACGACCTGCCCGCGACCGGCCTCGGCGAGCGGCCGAGCCCGTTCGCCGGCGACGCGTCGCGCGCGGACCGTCAGGCGTCGGGCGACCTGGGCTGGGGCGCCCGCCCCAAGCCGCACACGGCTCCGATCCCGCAACCGCGGCCGGGGGGCACGGAGCATCCGGACGCCGCCGAACACGGAGCCGTCCGCGACGCCCCCCGGCTTCACGCCGCCCGCGCCCCGCACGAGCCTCCCCGCGCACACCCTCCGCACGGGCAGCGAGAGCCGCACGGGCCGCAGGACGCCGACGAAGCGCACGGACCGCACGGAACGGGGACTGTATGGCTCTGAGCGGCGCCTCCGGCTCCGGCCGGGTGCTCAGCTTGAACACACTCGTACGCCTGCGGCGCGCGCCGCGCACGCCCGGCGCATCCAGACGGCGCGACGAAGGCGACGCGCTGGGCGGTCCCGCTTCGGCGCACGCACCGCGCCGACTGCCCCTTCCCGAGGGCATGACGGTCCCGTTGGGCTTCGACGCGGTGGCCGCCCCCGCGCGGCTCGGCCCCCTGGTGATGCCCCGGCTGCCGCGTGTGGGCTGCGTCTACGCCGACGAGACGCACTGGTGGTGGATCGTGCCGTCGGACTCCGACTACGCCCTGCGGTGGCCCTCCCCCGCGCACTACGCGACCGGCGCGGTGCTCACCGGCATGCCCGATTCCGCGCCTCCTGCGCTCCTCCACCGACCGGACGGTACGATTCCGTATACTCCGCCGATTCCTTTGTACCTGGTGCTGTGCCGGGTCACCGGGACGACGCCGGCCTGGTCCCCTACGGTCAGGGCGTAGGAGTTTCGAGGTGCGCGCTCCGGAGGGAGCCCGCACCTCGCACTACGTCGTGTGCACGTCACCCTTAAGTCGTGTGCACGTCATTCTGAAAGGGAGGGGCGGCTTCGGCTCAGGCCGCTGCGCCCCCGCTGATCTCGCCACCGCGGACGATCACCAGGAACATGTCCGTCGCGAGGTCCATCACGACCTCGGCGGGCAGGCCCTCCTTGCGCCGCGCCTGTGCGAACTCCTCCGCAGGCCACGAACCGCGCGGCCCACCGGCCGGAAAGCGCTCGAGCACCGTTCGCCCGTTCACCCTCCACCTCCCTGTAGTGCTGTACTCGTACGAGCTAAACGCCAAGCATGGGGTGAAGGCGCCGCCTATTGGCGACAGTGAGACGTACGCGACACGAGTTCGTCGCCGAACAGAGGTTTCACCTCACGCTTTCGGACCCGTCGCTCACCTTCCGCTTCCGCGTCAATCCGCGTACACCTCGTGTCCACCGTTCGAGGGTGGTCAGCCAGGAGCGGGAGTCGGCAGTCCCGCCGTCCGGGCCGCCGTGCGCAGGACGTCGCGGAGCATCGCGGGGGTGAGCCTGCCGGTGAACGTGTTGCGCTGGCTGGGATGGAAGCAGCCGAAGAGGTCGAGGTCGCCCAGCAGGACCCGGGCGCCGTGCGCGAAGGCGGGCCGCGGGCGGGGCGTCGTCCAGCCGGCCTGGCCGAACGCCGGGAGCGCGGCCTGCCAGCCGAAGGCGCCGAGCGCGACCGCGGCCCGCAGGGTCGGCCGGAGCAGTTCCAGTTCCCGCACCAGCCATGGGCGGCAGGCGTCCCGCTCCCCCGGGGTGGGCTTGTTGGCGGGCGGCGCGCAGTGCACGGGCGCGGTGATGCGCACCCCGTACAGCTCCAGGCCGTCGTCCGCGTGGACGGCGGTGGGCTGCGAGGCGAGTCCCAGGTCGTACAGCGCCTCGTAGAGCACGTCGCCGCTGCGGTCTCCGGTGAACATGCGGCCGGTGCGGTTGGCGCCGTGCGCGGCCGGGGCGAGTCCCACGATGAGCAGCCGTGCGTCCGGCGGTCCGAAGCCCGGCACCGGCCGGCCCCAGTAGGCCTGGTCGGCGAAGGCGGGCCGCTTCGCACGCGCCGTCTCCTCCCGCCAGGCCACCAGCCGGGGGCAGGCCCGGCAGTCCGCGATCCGCTCGTCGAGGGCGGCGAGGCCGCTGGTGTCCATGCGCCTACGGTAGGCGGGCCGGCGCGGTCGCCGCCCACGCGTGCCACCGCGGTCGGTTTTCCGTCGTGGGCTGTCAGTGCGAGGGGCTAGGGTCGGGTCCATGGCTTCCGAGGACGAGTTGGGCCGCGACCGGGACGCTGCCGAGGGCGGCGGCGCGGGCAACGGCGCGCGGCCGCCCGCGGTCGGCGTGGATCCCCAGGTCGCTGCGGCCGTCGCCGCCGCCGAGGCGGCCGGTCCGGCGAGCGGTGAGACCGTGCGGGCCGATAGCTGGATATGGGCGGTGCGGCTGGTGAAGACCCGCTCGGTGGGCGCCGCCGCCTGCAAGGGCGGCCATGTCCGGGTGAACGGCGAGCGGGTGAAGCCCGCCCACTCCGTCCGCGTCGGCGACGAGGTGCGCCTACGGCACGAGGGCCGCGAGCGGGTCGTCGTCGTCAAGCGGCTGATCCGCAAGCGCGTCGGCCCTCCGGTGGCGGTCCAGTGCTATGTCGACAATTCGCCGCCGCCCCCGCCCCGCGAGGCGGTCGCGCCCATCGGCCTCCGTGACCGGGGCGCCGGCCGTCCGACCAAGCGCGACCGCCGCGAGCTGGAACGGCTGCGCGACCTGGGCGGCCTGGACGGCCCGAGCGGTCCCGCCGGACGCCCCGGGAACCGCTGACCGCTCACCCTGCCTCCTCCACCCCCGGCGCGCCCAGTGAGCGCGTCCCCGGGGGCCGGTCAGCGCCGGTTTCCGCGCGCCCGCACGACGCGCCCCGCTCACTTGGTGCGCGAGGGGGCGCGGAGTACGTTGCAGGGAGGAGCGAGGGGCGGCGATGCGTACCGGGAACGAACCCACGACCGCCCGCAGCGCGCTGCGGGCGCGATGGTGGCTGAGCTTGTGGGGTCTGCTCTGGGCGGCGTTCGGCACGGTGGTGTTCGTGCTGGTCGGGCTGCCCGGGTGGGCGGCCGCGTGCGCGGTGCTGTGGCTGGTGATCGCGGTCGACTTCACACTGATCGTCCGGCACATCAGGCAGGGGCCGCACTACCAGCCGGGGCCCGGCGTGCCGCCCTACTCTCCGCCCCGCCACCGCGGCTGACCCGGCACTGCCGCTGACCTGACACCGCCGCGGGCTGACCGTCGCGGCTCAGGTGTCGAACCGGGCCCGCTGGAGGTACTCCGGGTTCGGGTCCAGGGCGGCCGCGAGCCGGAAGTGACGTCGGGCCTGGTCGGGACGACCCTGCCGCTCATAGGTCCGGGCCAGTGCGAAGTGCGCGTAGGCGTTGTCCGGCTCTCGCTCCAGCACGATGGTGAACTCCAGCTCGGCCGGTCTCAGTTGCGCGGCGGCGAAGAAGGCGCGCGCCCGCAGCAGGCGGGCGGCGGTGTTCTCCGGGTGCGCGGCGATGACGCCGTCGAGCAGTTTCACCGCGCCCCGCGGGTCGCGCGCGGCGAGCAGGTGTTCGGCGGCGCGGAAGTCGATGACATGCGTTTCCGGAGTTCGTCCGGTGGAACCGCTGGCGTCGGGCACGGCAGAGTCCTTCCCTTGCTGGGATGGTTCAACGCCTGCCCCGCACACCCCTATTCCTGCTCCCGCTCCGGCGGCCACGCGGGCTCCGGCGCCTCGCCCGTCTCGCGCGTCTCGGTGCGCGCCGCCCCCGCCCGGCGCGTCAGCTCCGACCACACCTCCCGTACCCGCTGCGCGAGCCGGTCCAGCGGCACGTCGTTGTCGATCACGATGTCCGCGATCGCCCGGCGCTGCTCCCGGGTGGCCTGCGCGGCCATGCGGGCGCGGGCGTCCTCCTCGCTCATGCCGCGCAGCCGGACGAGCCGGTCGAGCTGGGTCTCGGGGGCGGCGTCGACGACGATCACCAGGTCGTACAGCGGCGCCAGGCCGTTCTCGGTGAGGAGCGGGACGTCGTGGACGATCACGGCGTCCTCGGGGGCGGCCTGCTCCAGTTCGCGCGAGCGGGCGCGCACCAGGGGGTGCACGATCGCGTTCAGGACGGCGAGCCGGTCAGGGTCGGCGAAGACGACGGCGCCCAGCTTGGGCCGGTCCAGGCTGCCGTCGGCGGCGAGCATCTGCGGGCCGAAGGCGTCCACGACGGCCGCGAGGCCGGGGGTGCCGGGCGCCACCGCCTCGCGGGCGATGCGGTCGGCGTCGATCAGCACGGCCCCGCACGCGACGAGCAGCCGCGACACCTCGCTCTTACCGGCTCCGATGCCCCCGGTCAGGCCCGCCTTCAGCATGAGCGGCAGCTTAGGCCCTGCTGTGGCGGACGCGCCCTGCGGCCCTCAGTTGTCGCGCTCCCGCTCGGCCAGGAACTGCTCGAACTCGCGGCCGATCTCGTCGGCCGAGGGGATGTCGACGGGCTCGGCGAGCATGTTGCCCCGGGTCTCGGAGCCGGCCGCCGCGTCGTACTGGTGCTCCAGGCCCTGGATGAGGGACGTCAGCTCGTCGTCGCCCTCCCGGATCTGCCGGTCGATCTCGGTCTGGGTGCGGTGGGCGTCGTTGCGCAGGGAGTGCGCGACGGTGGGCAGGACCAGTCCGGTGGCCGCGGTGACGGCCTCCAGGGCGGTCAGCGCCGCGTCCGGGTACGCCGAGCGGGCGATGTAGTGCGGCACGTGCGCCGCCACGCCCAGGACGTCGAGCCCCGCTTCCATGAGGCGGTACTCCACCAGGGCCTCGGCGCTGCCCGGCACCTGAGCCTCCTCGAACGGGCTGGTGTGGCCGGGCACGAGGTCGCTGCGATTGCCGTGCGGGGTCAGGCCGACCGGGCGGGTGTGCGGGACGCCCATCGGGATGCCGTGGAAGTTCACCGACAGGCGCACGCCCAGGCGCTCCACGATCTGCCGTACGGCCGCCGCGAAACGCTCCCACTCCACGTCGGGTTCGGGACCGGACAGCAGCAGGAACGGCGCGCCGGTGGCGTCCTGCACCAGGCGCACCTCGATGGCGGGCTCCTCGAAGTCGCTCCAGCGGTCGCGCTTGAAGGTCAGCAGCGGGCGGCGGGCGCGGTAGTCCACGAGCCGGTCGTGGTCGAAGCGCGCCACGAGCTGGTGGGGCAGCGAGTCCAGCAGACGCTCGACGATCTGGTCGCCGGTCTCGCCCGCGTCGATGTATCCGTCGAAGTGGTAAAGCATGACCAGTCCGGCCGACTCCTGGGCCAGCGCCGTGTCGACGACCGCCAGGCCCTTCGGCTCCCATGCGTACAAACCCTGCGGATCAAGCACTGTGACCGCCCCTCCTTGTGTTCATCGATCACAACGGGCAACCGGCCGTCGGCATTCCCGGACCGGCCCACCGGTCGCGGCCGGCCGGCGTCCGGCGGGGTCGGCCGTACGCGGTCGGCCCACCGGACACCGGCTCTCAGAAGCAGTCGGCGCCACCCTCGAACCGGGTCGCCGCACCCCTCGAACCGAGTCGGCGTCAGCCTGAAACCGGGTCTGCGCCGGCCTCGCACGCCCTCGGCCCGCGGTCTCGTCTCCTCCTCCGGGCACGGCTGAGGGGCCGCACCCCGAAAGGTGCGGCCCCTCAGCTTTCAGCCGGTGTCAGTCAGCGACCCGGGCGAGCCCGGTGGCCGACTGGGTCAGCTCTGGCCGCCGGCCAGCTTCTCGCGCAGCGCGGCCAGCGCCTCGTCCGAGGCCAGGGCGCCAGAGGTGTCGCCGCCCTCGGAGGAGTACGAGCCACCGCCGGACGCGGCCGGAGCAGCGGCCTCGCCGCCCTCGGCGGCGGCAGCGGCGTCGGCCTCGCGGGACTTGATGACCTGCGCCTGGTGCTGCTCGAAGCGGTTCTGCGCCTCGGCGTACTGGCGCTCCCACTCCTCGCGCTGCTTCTCGTAGCCCTCGAGCCAGTCGTTGGTCTCGGGGTCGAAGCCCTCGGGGTAGATGTAGTTGCCCTGGTCGTCGTAGGACGCGGCCATGCCGTACAGGGTCGGGTCGAACTCGACCGCCGACGGGTCGGCGCCGAAGGACTCGTTGGCCTGCTTCAGCGAGAGGCTGATGCGACGGCGCTCGAGGTCGATGTCGATGACCTTGACGAAGATCTCGTCGTTGACCTGGACGACCTGCTCCGGAACCTCCACGTGGCGCTCGGCCAGCTCGGAGATGTGGACCAGACCCTCGATGCCCTCGTCGACGCGGACGAACGCACCGAACGGCACCAGCTTCGTGACCTTGCCGGGCACGACCTGGCCGATCTGGTGGGTGCGGGCGAACTGCTGCCACGGGTCTTCCTGGGTCGCCTTCAGCGACAGGGAGACGCGCTCGCGGTCCATGTCGACGTCGAGAACCTCGACGGTGACCTCCTGGCCCACCTCGACGACCTCGGACGGGTGGTCGATGTGCTTCCAGGACAGCTCGGAGACGTGGACCAGACCGTCGACGCCGCCGAGGTCCACGAAGGCGCCGAAGTTGACGATCGAGGAGACCACGCCGGAGCGGACCTGACCCTTCTGAAGGGTCGTGAGGAACGTCTGGCGCACCTCGGACTGGGTCTGCTCCAGCCAGGCGCGGCGGGACAGAACCACGTTGTTGCGGTTCTTGTCCAGCTCGATGATCTTGGCCTCGAGCTCCTTGCCGACGTACGGCTGGAGGTCGCGGACACGGCGCATCTCGACCAGGGAGGCCGGGAGGAAGCCGCGGAGGCCGATGTCGAGGATGAGACCACCCTTGACGACCTCGATGACGGTACCGGTGACGATGCCGTCCTCTTCCTTGATCTTCTCGATGGTGCCCCAGGCGCGCTCGTACTGGGCGCGCTTCTTCGAGAGGATCAGGCGGCCTTCCTTGTCCTCCTTCTGGAGGACCAGGGCCTCGATCTCGTCGCCGACGGCCACGACCTCGTTAGGGTCGACGTCGTGCTTGATCGAGAGCTCGCGGCTCGGGATGACACCTTCGGTCTTGTAACCGATGTCGAGCAGGACCTCGTCCCGGTCGACCTTCACGATGACGCCGTCGACGATGTCGCCGTCGTTGAAGTACTTGATCGTCTCGTCGATCGCGGCGAGGAAGGCTTCCTCGTTACCGATGTCGTTGACCGCTACCTGCGGGGTGGTGGCGGTGGTCTCGGTGCTGCTCGTCATGTGGGAAAGGGCTCCGGTACGGACATTGAAGTCGTAGGCACTGCTCACGCCGGGAGCCCGTTTCGCTCTGAAGAAGCCGGACAGCCGAGGAAGCGTCACACCCGAGGAAACTTCGGTGACGCCTCGACAACCGAGGGACATACGACAGATGCGAGCACAGCCTGCTCCGTCTGAGGCGCGCAGGCCCGCAGCGCAACTTGTAGCATACGGGGGCAGCCGGGCAGGGTCAATGCGCGAAGCCGCACAGCCAGGGCGGTTCGCCGCAATTCCGGCGCCGTTCCTTTCTTCCGCGGCCACAGGCGTGCCGTGCGCCCCCTCTGCCTGGGCTTCGCACAGCCCCGCCGGGCGAAGCGGAGGAGCCGCACATTAATACGAGGGAGCCCGTCATCCAAGAGCCAGGAGTGTCCGAGACCGCCGAGGCGTTCGAGCCGGAGGCCACCCGGCGCGCGGCCGGAGTCACCGAGAGCGCGCGGGCCAACCGGGGGTGGTGGGACCGGAACGCGGACGAGTACCAGAGCGAGCACGGCACGTTCCTGGGCGACGACCGCTTCGTGTGGTGCCCCGAGGGCCTGGACGAGGTGGAGGCGGAGCTGCTCGGGCCGGCCGAGGCGCTGCGGGGCAGGGACGTCCTGGAGATCGGCGCCGGGGCCGCCCAGTGCTCGCGCTGGCTGGCCGGGCAGGGCGCGCGTCCGGTCGCCCTGGACCTGTCCCACCGCCAGCTCCAGCACGCGCTGCGGATCGGCGCGCCGTTCCCCCTGGTGTGCGCCGACGCGGGCGCGCTCCCCTTCGCGGACGGCTCCTTCGACCTGGCCTGCTCGGCGTACGGGGCGCTGCCCTTCGTCGCCGATCCACGCCTGGTGCTGCGGGAGGTGCGCCGGGTGCTGCGGCCGGGCGGGCGGTTCGTGTTCTCGGTGACGCACCCCCTGCGGTGGGCCTTCCCCGACGAGGCGGGCCCGGAGGGACTGAGCGTGTCCGCCTCCTACTTCGACCGCACGCCCTATGTAGAGCAGGACGACGACGGGCGGGCCGTGTACGTCGAGCACCACCGCACGCTCGGCGACCGGGTGCGCGACGTAACGGCGTCGGACTTCCGCCTGGTGGACCTGGTGGAGCCGGAGTGGCCCGTCTGGAACACCTCCGAGTGGGGCGGCTGGTCGCCGCTGCGCGGGGGCCTGATCCCAGGAACGGCGATCTTCGTCTGCGAACGGGACTGAAGGGCGCGCGGGGCGGGCTGAGTGCCCGCGCGCCGGGCCGGGCGTCCGCCGGTAGTGGGCAGCGTGCGCGCCCGGCGACGCCGGGCTGGGCGGCCGCGGGCCGGACTGGGCGGCTGCGACGCCGGGCTGGGCGGCTGCGGGTCAGTCTGGGCGGCTGCGACGCCGGGCTGAGAGCCCGGGATAACCAGGCTGAGCACCCGCGGGCCGGGCTCGGCGCGTGTGGGCCGGGCTCGGGGTGGGGTGGCTGGGTTCTCGCTCTTCGTGACCGGGATGTCAGTGCCGCGTACGAGACTGGGGGTGTGATCCGTTATGACGCTCTGGACGCGCTGCCGGTGCGCGGTGCGCTGCCCGCTCTGAACGACGCCCTCGACGCGGCCGGGACCGCCGTCCTGGTGGCGCCGCCCGGGACCGGCAAGACGACGCTGGTGCCGCCGGTGCTCGCCGGGCTGCTGGGCGAGGGGCCGGCGCGGCGGGTCGTGGTGGCCGAGCCGCGCCGGATCGCCGCGCGGGCGGCGGCGCGGCGGATGGCGTGGCTGCTGGGCGAGGAGGTCGGCCGGAGCGTCGGGTACAGCGTCCGCGGAGAGCGGGTCGTCGGGCGGCACACGCGCGTGGAGGTCGTCACGACCGGAGTGCTGCTGCAACGGCTCCAGCGCGACCAGGAACTGGCGGGCGTCGACGCGGTGCTGCTGGACGAGTGCCACGAGCGGCATCTGGACGCGGACACGGCGGCGGCGTTCCTGTGCGACGTGCGCGACACGCTCCGCCCAGAGCTGCTGCTGGTGGCCGCGTCGGCGACCACGGACGCCGAGGGGTGGGCACGGCTGCTGGGCGATGCCCCGGTGGTGCGGGCCGAGGGCGTCACGCATCCGGTGGAGGTGGTCTGGGCGCCGCCCGCGCGGCCGGTGCGGCCGCCGCACGGGATGCGGGTGGACCCCGCGCTGCTCGCGCACGTGGCGTCGGTGGTGCGGCGGGCGCTCGCCGAGCGGACCGGTGACGTGCTGTGCTTCCTGCCGGGCGTCGGCGAGATCGCCCGGGTGGCGGGCGAGCTGGCGCGGCTGGGCGAGGACTTTGAGGCAGACGTCCTCCAGGTGCACGGGCGGGCGCCGGCGGCCGTGCAGGACGCGGTGCTGGCGCCCGGCGGGCGGCGCCGGGTGGTGCTCGCCACGTCTGTGGCCGAGTCGTCGCTTACGGTCCCGGGCGTGCGCGTGGTCGTCGACTCGGGGCTCGCGCGGGAGCCGCGTGTGGACCACGCGCGCGGGCTGAGCGCGCTGGCGACGGTCCGGGCCTCGCGGGCTGCGGGGCGGCAGCGGGCCGGACGCGCCGGGCGTGAGGGGCCGGGCGCGGTGTACCGGTGCTGGAGCGAGACCGAGGACAGGCGGCTGCCGCGGTTCCCCGCCCCGGAGATCAAGACGGCCGACCTGACCGCGTTCGCGCTCCAGGCGGCCTGCTGGGGCGAACCGGACGCCGCCGGGCTGGCGTTGCTGGATCCGCCGCCGAGCGGCGCGATGGCGGCGGCGCGCGGGGTGCTGGCGGCCGTGGGCGCGGTGGACTCCTCCGGGCGGGTCACCGCGCGGGGGCGGCGGCTGGCGCGGCTGGGCGTGCACCCCCGGCTGGGGCGCGCGCTGCTGGACGCGGAGGCGGCGGTGGGGCCGCGCCGGGCCGCGGAGGCGGTGGCGCTGCTCAGCGAGGAGGCGCCGCGGCAGTACGGCGACGACCTCGCCGCGGCCGTGCGGACGGCCTCGCGCGGCGGTGACGCCTACGCCGCGCGGTGGCGCGCGGAGGTCCGGCGACTGCGGTCCGCCCTGAAGGGGGCCGCTGAGCGGCCCCGCGCGGCGGCGGCCGGTGATCGCGAGGGGAGCGAGGCGGGCGGGGACGCGTATGTCGCGGGGCTCGTCGCCGCGCTCGCCTTTCCTGAGCGGGTCGCCAAGGCGGACGGCGGGTCGTATCTGATGGCGTCCGGGACGCGTGCGGAGCTGCCCGAGGGGTCGGCGCTGCGCGGGCAGCCTTGGATCGCCGTCGCCGTGGCGGACCGGCCGCTGGGCAGGGGGCACGCGCGTGTGCAGCTCGCCGCGGCGATCGACGAGGACGTGGCGCGGCTGGCGGCCGGAGCGTTGCACGAGGAGCGGGAAGAGGTCCGCTGGTCCGGCGGGGACGTGGTGGCCCGGCGGGTCGAGCGGCTGGGGGCGGTGGAGCTGGCCGTGCGCCCGCTCACCCGGCCGGACCCGGCCCTGGTGCGGGAGGCACTGCTCAACGGGCTGCGCCAGGAGGGGTTCGGGGTGCTGCGCTGGTCGCCGGACGGCGAGGCGCTGCGGCGGCGGCTCGCCTTTCTGCACCGGCGGCTCGGCGAGCCCTGGCCGGACGTCGGCGACGACGCGCTGCACGCGCGCGTGGCGCAGTGGCTGGAGCCGGAGCTGAGTCGCGCCCGGCGGCGTGCGGACCTGGCGCGGATCGACGCCGGACAGGCTCTAAACCGGCTGTTGCCGTGGACCGGCGGCGAGGCCGCCCGGCTGGACGAACTCGCCCCGGAGCGGATCACCGTGCCCAGCGGCTCCCGGATACGGGTGGACTACGGCGACCCGGATCAGCCGGTGCTCGCGGTGAAGGTGCAGGAGATGTTCGGGCTGGAGAAGTCACCGGAGGTGGCCGGGGTTCCGGTCCTCGTGCATCTGCTCTCCCCCGCGGGACGGCCCGCCGCCGTCACCGCCGACCTCGCCTCGTTCTGGCGGGACGGCTACAAGGGCGTACGGGCCGAGCTGCGCGGGCGGTATCCGAAGCATCCCTGGCCCGAAGACCCGGCCGGCGCGGCGCCGACCCGGCACACCAACGCCCGGCTCGGGCGCTGACGGGCCGTGCGGCCCGGCTCGTCACGACCGGGCCGCACGGTGTCACGAGCCCTACGAGCGCTTCGACGCCGCCGCGGAGGGCGATGCGGACGACGAGGACGACGGGGAGGCAGACGTCGGCGACGGGGAGGCGCTGCCGGGAGCGGGCGACGGCTGGGTCGTGGCGCCGTCGGCCGCGACCTTGAGTTCCACCGTCAGGGTCGCGCCGCCGGCGGTGGTGACGCGGAGCAGGAAGGTTCCCGTGACGTCGTCCGCGTACAGCTTCGGCAGCTTCAGCAGGCCCTTGGCGTCCGTGGTGAGGTTCGTCAGGGTGCGGACGGCCTTGCCGTCGGCGTCCTTGAAGTAGGGGCCCTTGTCGTTCGCGGCGGGGTCGAGGATCGACTTGGCCAGGGTGGCGGTGACCGCGACCTTGTCCGCGGCGGCGCCCTGGTAGGTGGCCGCGACCTCGAGCTGGTGGGCGAACTCGCCGCCGGGGGTGCAGGTGAGCGCGGTGTCGTCGGTGCGGGTGAGGGCGTCGGCGGCGCGCTCGGTGACGCCGGCCGAGTAGGCGAGGGCGGCGACCGTGCGGCCGACGACCACGGCGCGGACGGTGAAGCCGCCCGTCTTCTCGCCCGCCTGGAGCGCCGGGGCGACGGCGGTCCCGGAGGCGCCGGTGAGGACGGTGGCGGTCTTCTCGCCGCCGGTGAAGGCGGCGTCGGTGTCCCCGTCGATCACGAACCGGACCCTGACCTTGGCCACCGCCTGTCCGGCCTTCGTCTCGGCGCGGGCACCGATCTTCTGGGTGAACGCGTGGCCCGCCATAGCGGTGAATTTGGCCGAAATCGCGCCCTTGAGGTGGTCCACGGTGTCGGTGGGCGTGGGCGGCGCAGAGGGCGAGGAGGGCGGACCGGTCGGCGAGGTCGGCCGGGGCGGGGTGGGGCCGTTGCCGTCGCCGTCCGGCTTGCCGGGGGCGCTCGGCTTGGCAGGCCCGGCCGGGGCGCCGGAGTGGTGCGGCGCGGGCGACGCCGAGGACGGTCGCGAGGGCGACGGCCCGCGGGAAGCCCCGGTCCCGGCGTCGCTGCGGCCGGCCGGCAGTGCGCCGGTGCCGTCCGGGATCGAGTGGGTGCCGTTGCGGTAGTACTCCAGCCAGGACAGGACGGTGTCGAGGTAGTCCTGCGAGTGGTTGTAGCTGAGGATCGCCTGGCTGAGGTCGGCGCCGTCGGACAGGTCCCAGCCGTCGCGGCAGAGGTAGTGGCCGGCGGCGAGGGCCGCGTCGTAGACGTTGTTCGGGTCGCGCTTGCCGTCGCCGTTGCCGTCGCGGCCCGCCCACGCCCAGGTGGACGGGATGAACTGCATGGGGCCGATCGCGCGGTCGTAGGTGCTGTCGCCGTCGTAGACGCCGTGGTCGGTGTCGCTGATGTGGGCGAAGCCGGCGCCGTCGAGGACGGGACCCAGGATCGGGGAGAGCGTGGTGCCGTCGGCGGTCACTCGGCCGCCGCGCGCCTGGCCGGACTCGACCTTGCCGATGGCGGCGAGCAGTTGCCAGGGCAGGTTGCAGCCTGGCTTGGCGGCGCGCAGCTCCGCCTCGGCCTTCTTGTAGGCGTCGAGGACGGTGGCGGGTATGCCCGCCTCGGTCGGACCGCTGACGACCGGAACGCCGGGGGACGGAGTGCTGGCGGTGGGCGCTGGGGCGGGGCTCTTGAGCGGGGGCAGGTCGGTGTAGTACGGGGAGTTGCCGGTCGCGGCGCCGTCGCCGTCGAGGCCCGTGACGGGCGCCGGCGCCGGGGTGGCGCCCGCGGCGTTCTGTCTTCCCTGGCCGTCGAGTGTCGCGCCCGGCGCCTGGGATGCGGACAGTGCCGCGACCGCCGCCGCGGCCACGGCTGTGGTGGCCGCTCCCTTGTAGAGTCTCCTGCCGAAATGCGCCGCCATGGAGTGAACCCCTCCCGTGGACGCCCGAGCGCCCTTCTGCACTGTCTGCTCGCCCTGTTGTGACGGTCGACCCGCGATACTGGTTGCCCTCGTGGAGCCTTCCAGGTGTATGACCCAGGAGACCCTACGACAACTTGCTTTCCGTCGGGAGCCGTTCGCGCCCGGTTTTCACCGTTTGGCCACCTACCGTGGCCGAGTCGGAGCGTCGCCGTGCCCCGGGTACGGTCCACGGCGACCACCGGGGTCCCAGCGTCCCCGGCTCAACCCCCTTCCCCGGGAGCCCCGTTGCCATTCACCCTGAGCCATGCGGCCGCCGTGCTCCCCGCGGTGCGCGGCGACGGAACGGGGCGGGCCCGGCTCGTCCCGGCGATGCTCCTGGCGGGCTCCTTCGCCCCCGACATGACGTACTACGCGGCTAACGTGCTGCCTGGCGCGATGGAGTTCGGCGAGGTGACGCACTCCGTCCCCGGCGTCTTCTCCGTGGACGCGGCGACCGCCTGGGCGTCGGCGTGGCTGTGGCTGGCGGTCCGCGAGCCGCTGGTGGCGCTGTTGCCGCGAGCCCGTCAGGGGCGTCCGGCGGCGCTGCTGCGGTGCGGGGCGCCGCCGTCGCGCGTGACGGCGTCCCTGGTCCTGCGGTGGTACGTCTCCGCTGTGCTGGGCGCGCTGACGCACGTGGTGTGGGACGCGTTCACGCATCCCGGCCGGTGGGGGGTGCGGCTGTTCCCGGTGCTGGGACACGAGGCGGCGGGCGCTCCGCTGTACTGGTGCCTGCAGTACGGCAGCTCGGCGGCGGCCGCGGTCGTCATCGTCTGGTTCATGGTGCGCGCGCTGAGGCGGGCGCCGGCCGCAGGGGCTCCCGGAGTGCCCCTGTTGTCGGTGCGGGACCGCTGGTGGGCCGGGGCCGTGATCGCGGGCTGCGCGGCGGCGGGCGCGGCGCAGCGGGTGAGCGAGTCATGGACCGGTCCCGGTGGGACGCTGTTGGACCTGGTCCCGGCCGTGTGCTTCGGCACGGGCGCCGGGCTGGCAGTGGGAGTCGTCGCCTACGCGACCGGTCTCAGGGCGCTGCGGGCGCGCCGGGAGCCCGAGCGCGACGCGGGGACGCCGACGCGGGCCCTGGCGGGGCCGACGCCGGGCGGCGGCCGGGACGCACGAGGGGCCTGACCGGCCGGGTCCGCAGCGGCGGCCGCACCCGCTCGGCCTCCGTTGCCGCTGGCTCAGCCGTGGAGCCCGCGCAGCCGTAGGTCCAGCCGTGGGGCCGGGCGGGGGTAGCGACAGGGGTTGGGCAGGGGCGGTGGCAGCCGTGGCGCTGGAGGCGGGCAGCTAGGGCGCGTGCGCAAAGCACACGCCCTCCTTGGTCGCAGTTGCAGCGATGGTTTCGTCTTCGTCGGGGAGGCCGCGAACCGTACGGTCCGTGCGCCGCGTGCCTGGGCGCGGTGAGGCGGTGATGTGCAGGGCCGGTTCGGGCGGCGTGTCCACGAGCGGCTCGGTGGCTCGTTTCAGCGGGCGGGGCGGCCGCTGGGGCCGTCGGCGGTGAAGGCCGGGGCCGCGACGAAGACGGTGACGGTGTTCGACGGGTCTGGTTGCGGCAGCCGGTTCAGCAGCAGCGCGAGGTAGCCGCGGGTGAGGTCGGCCCACAGGTGCCACGGCTGCGGGTCGGCGGGGTCCGACCGACGGCGCAGACCGGCCACGGCGCGGCGCAAGGCGGTCGCGAGGCCGGCGGGGACACGGGCGGTGCTTGCGCCGGTCGCGAAGGCGGGAACCGACGGCGCCGTCACGTCGGGCGCTTCCCCCACGAGGGTCCGGGGCGCCGCCGGCCGGTGGTTGAGCATGCGTATACCCATGTCCGCATCCTGGCAGGGGCGGGAGGACGGCTGCGTTTCTTCGGGGGCCACGAGAGTGATGGACCGCGGCGACCTGCGAGGACGTCACCGTGGCCGTCCCGCCGCGGCGGGACGGCCACGGCAGGACTACGGCCGCCGGGCAGGGCCACAGCTCGGCGGCCCTGCCGCACTGGGCCTAGAGCTTGGCGGCCCCTACCGGACTTGGGCCGCCGCCCGCCAAGGGCCGCCGAGGCCCCCTTCTGCGTTCGACCGCGCCGCGCGCCGCCCGCCAAGACCTGTCGATCACCTTGCCGTCTGCCCTGCGGGCGACGACTGGGGGACGACACGCCCAACAGCGCTGCGGCCGGAGAGGTTCACCGGCTCACGACGCCCGCCGCGGCGCCTCGCCGCGTCGTCGCACAGCCCGAGTACGTGGCGTTACCGGAGGACATCCCATACACGGGCAGTCCTCCGCCATGCGACGCACCGCACCGCACGCGGCCCGTGACGCGCTGAGCTGTCCGGCAGACCCTTCCGGCCACCGCACTAGTGCGCCGCCGACTCCCAGTCCGGGCCGACGCCCACCGAGACGTCCAGCGGGGCCCGGAGCCGGACGGCGCCGGACATCTCGCGGCGGACGATCTCTTCCGTCGCGGCCCGCTCGCCCGGGGCGATCTCCAGGACGATTTCGTCGTGGACTTGGAGCAGCATCCGGGAGGTGAGACCGGCCTCGCGCAGGGCGCGGTCCACGTTCAGCATGGCGATCTTGACGATGTCCGCCGCCGTGCCCTGGATCGGCGCGTTGAGGGCCATCCGCTCGGCCATCTCGCGGCGCTGGCGGTTGTCGCTGTTGAGGTCCGGCAGGTAGCGGCGGCGGCCGAACAGGGTCTCGGTGTAGCCGGTGGCGCGCGCCTCCTCGACCGCGCGGCGCAGGTAGTCCCGCACGCCGCCGAAGCGCTCGAAGTAGGCGTCCATCAGGGCGCGGGCTTCGGCCGCCTCGATGTTGAGCTGCTGGGACAGGCCGAAGGCGGACAGGCCGTACGCCAGCCCGTACGACATCGCCTTGATCTTGCGGCGCATCTCCGCGTCCACCGCCGACTGCTCGACGCGGAAGACCTGGGAGGCGGCCGTGGTGTGCAGGTCCTCGCCCGAGGTGAACGCCTCGATCAGGCCCGCGTCCTCGGAGAGGTGGGCCATCACCCGCAGCTCGATCTGGCTGTAGTCGGCCGTCATCAGCGACTCGTAGCCCTCGCCGACCACGAAGCCGCGCCGGATGGCCCGGCCCTCGTCGGTGCGGACCGGGATGTTCTGGAGGTTGGGGTCGGTGGAAGACAGCCGGCCGGTCGCGGCGACCGTCTGGTTGAACGTGGTGTGGATGCGGCCGTCGGCCGCGACGGTCTTGATCAGGCCCTCGACGGTGACGCGGAGCTTGGCCTGCTCGCGGTGCCTGAGCATGATCACCGGCAGCTCGTTGTCCGTCTGCGCGGCCAGCCAGGCCAGGGCGTCGGCGTCGGTGGTGTAGCCGGTCTTGGTCTTCTTGGTCCTGGGCAGGGCCAGCTCGCCGAAGAGGACCTCCTGGAGCTGCTTGGGCGAGCCGAGGTTGAACTCGTGGCCCGCCGCCGCGTGCGCCTCCTTCACGGCCTGTTGCACCGCGCCGGCGAAGGTCTGCTCCATCGTCTCCAGGTGGCCGCGGTCGGCGGCGATGCCGTGCCGCTCCATGCGGGCCAGCAGGGCGGAGGTGGGCAGCTCCACGTCGCGCAGCAGGTCCGCGGCGTTCACATCGGGCAGGCGGCTCTCGAAGGCCTCGCCGAGGTCGAGGATGGTCCGGGCCTGGATCATCAGGGCCTCGGCCTCCGCGGCGTCGTCCGCGCCGAAGGCGAGCTGGCCGTCGGCCTGGGCGGGGGACAGTTCCCGGTGCAGGTACTCCAGGGAGAGGGCGTCCAGGGCGAAGGAGCGGCGGCCGGGCTTGACCAGATAGGCGGCGAGCGCGGTGTCCATCCGCACGCCCTCGACGCTCCAGCCGTGCTCGGCGAAGACGCGCATCGCGCTCTTGGCGTCGTGCAGGACCTTGGTCCGGTCGGCGTCGGCGAGCCAGCTTGCGAACGCCCGCTCGTCGGCCTCGTCGAGCTGGGAGGGGTCGAACCAGGCGGCGGCGCCGCCGGACGCCGCGAGCGCGACCTCGGCGACCGAGCCGGCGCCCAGCGCCCAGGCGCCGACGGTGGCGACGCCCAGGGGCTGGTCGCCGTGCTCGGCGAGCCATCCGGCCAGCTCGCCGGTGCTGAGCACCGCGCCGTCCAGCTCCACGCCCTCTGCCGTGACCGGGGCGGTCTCGGCCTCCTCGGCGCCCGGGTCGACGGCGAAGAGCCGCTCGCGCAGCGAGAGGTTGCGGATCTCCAGGGCGTCCAGGACCGTGGCGACGGCCTTGCGGTCGTACGGCTCGCGGGCGAGGCCGGTGACCTGCTGCGGCAGCTCCACGTTGCGCTCCAGCTCGGTGAGCCGGCGGTTGAGCTTGACGGCCTCCAGGTGCTCGCGCAGGTTCTGCCCGGCCTTGCCCTTGACCTCGTCCACCCGCTCCACCAGCTCGGCGAACGAACCGAACTGGTTGATCCACTTCGCGGCGGTCTTCTCGCCGACGCCCGGGATGCCGGGGAGGTTGTCGGACGGGTCGCCGCGCAGCGCCGCGAAGTCCGGGTACTGGGCGGGCGTCAGCCCGTACTTCTCGACGACCTTCTCCGGGGTGAACCGGGTCAGCTCGGAGACGCCCTTGGTCGGGTACAGCACCGTGGTGTGGTCGGAGACGAGTTGGAAGGAGTCGCGGTCGCCGGTGACGATCAGCACCTCGAAGCCCTCGGCCTCGGCCTGGGTGGCGAGGGTGGCGATCACGTCGTCCGCCTCGTAGCCCTCGACGGCGAAGCGGGAGGCGTGCATCGCGTCCAGCAGCTCGCAGATGAGCTGGACCTGGCCCGTGAACTCGTCGGGGGTCTTGGAGCGGTTCGCCTTGTACTCGGTGAACTCCTGCGACCGCCAGGTCTTGCGGGACACGTCGAAGGCGACCGCGAAGTGCGTGGGCGCCTCGTCACGCAGGGTGTTGGCCAGCATCGACGCGAAGCCGTAGATCGCGTTGGTCGGCTGGCCCGTCGCGGTGGTGAAGTTCTCCGCGGGCAGCGCGAAGAACGCGCGGTAGGCCAGCGAGTGCCCGTCCATGAGCATCAGCCGGGGACGGTCGCCGCCGGACGTCGGTTCGGTCTTCTTCGATGCTGTCTCTGCCACGTCCCCGATCCTGCCACGTGCCACTGACAGCCGTGGCCCGGCCGGGTCCGCCGCCTTCGGTCGGCCCGCCCGGCGGCCGGGAGGCCCGTGCCCGGCGCCCGGCGCCGCGGCCCGCTCGCCCCGCCGCGCGCACGCCGCGTCCCGCCCCCGGCGGGGGCTGAACTCGATCCAGCCGCGTGCGGCCGCATGCGCCACGCCGCGTCCTGCCCCGGCGCGGGCTGAACTCGTCCCCGCCTGCCCCGTCTCGGTCGGCCGCCCTGTCCGCCCGGAACCCACCGGCCCCGGCCGCCCCGTGCACCTCACCTTCCCCGCCTGCCCCGCCTCCCCCGCCTCCCCCGCGTCCGTCGCCCCGCCAGGACCCGTTGTCAGCGCCTCGTGCGAGGATCGGAGACATAGCTCACTCGCACGGTCGAAGAGGAGGGCACGATGGCCGCCAAGCCGCCCAAGGGCGATCCGGTGCAGGACGCGCCGCGGGTCTCCGAGCCGCAGCACGCGGCGGCGGGACTGCCGGCCGTCGGGCACACCCTGCGCGCCGCGCAGGCGCAGATGGGCGTGCGCCGCACCGCGCTGACCCTGCTGCGAGTCAACCAGAAGGACGGCTTCGACTGCCCGGGATGCGCCTGGCCGGAGCCGGAGCACCGGCACGCGGCGGAGTTCTGCGAGAACGGCGCGAAGGCGGTCGCCGAGGAGGCCACGCTGCGCCGGGTCACCCCGGCATTCTTCGCCGCGCACTCGGTGGCCGACCTGGCCGGCCGCAGCGGCTACTGGCTGGGCCAGCAGGGCCGCCTCACCCACCCCGTGTACCTGCCCGAGGGCGGCGACCACTACGAGCCGGTCTCCTGGGAGCGCGCCTTCGGGATCGTCGCCGAGGAGATCGCGGCCCTCCGCTCGCCCGACGAGTCGGTCTTCTACACCTCCGGCCGCACCAGCAACGAGGCCGCCTTCCTCTACCAGCTCTTCGCGCGCGAGCTGGGCACCAACAACCTGCCGGACTGCTCCAACATGTGCCACGAGTCCTCCGGCTCGGCCCTGTCGGAGACGATCGGCGTCGGCAAGGGCAGCGTGCTGCTGGAGGACCTGTACCAGGCGGACCTGATCATCGTGGCCGGGCAGAACCCGGGCACGAACCATCCCCGGATGCTCTCCGCGCTGGAGAAGGCCAAGGCGAGCGGCGCACGGATCATCAGCGTGAACCCGCTGCCCGAGGCGGGCCTGGAGCGGTTCAAGAACCCGCAGACCGCAAAGGGGCTGGCCGTCGGCGCCGCGCTCACCGACCTGTTCCTCCAGATCCGCCTCGGCGGCGACCAGGCCCTGTTCCGGCTCCTCAACAAGCTGATCATCGAGACCGAGGGCGGCGTCGACGAGGCGTTCGTGCGCGAGCACACCCACGGATACGAGGAGTTCGAGGCCGCGGCGCGCACCGCGGACTGGGACAAGACGCTGGCCGCGACCGGGCTCACGCGCGAGGAGATCGACCGGGCGCTGGAGATGGTCCTCGCCTCCGAACGCACCATCGTGTGCTGGGCGATGGGCCTGACCCAGCACAAGCACTCCGTGCCCACCATCCGCGAGGTGGTCAACTTCCTTCTGCTGCGCGGCGACATAGGCCGCCCGGGTGCGGGCGTGTGCCCGGTGCGCGGCCACTCCAACGTGCAGGGCGACCGCACGATGGGCATCTTCGAGCGGCCCGCGCCGGCCTTCCTGGACGCGCTGGAGAAGGAGTTCGGCTTCGCCCCGCCCCGCGAGCACGGCTACGACGTCGTACGGGCCATCCGCGCGCTGCGCGACGGCGCGGCGAAGGTGTTCTTCGCGATGGGCGGCAACTTCGTCTCCGCCTCTCCCGACACCGAGGTCACCGAGGCGGCCATGCGCCGTGCGCGGCTGACCGTGCACGTGTCGACCAAGCTGAACCGCTCGCACGCGGTCACGGGCGCGCGGGCCCTGATCCTGCCCACGCTCGGGCGGACCGAGCGGGATGTGCAGGCGGCGGGCGAGCAGTTCGTGACCGTGGAGGACTCCATGGGCATGGTGCACGCCTCGCGCGGCCGGCTGAAGCCCGCGAGCGCGCACCTGTTGTCCGAGCCGGCCATCGTCTGCCGTCTGGCCCGCCGGGTGCTGGGCGAGGACAGCGTGGTGCCGTGGGAGGAGTTCGAGAAGGACTACGGCGCGATCCGCGACCGCGTCTCCCGGGTGGTCCCCGGCTTCGAGGACTTCAACGAGCGCGTGGGCCGCCCCGGCGGCTTCGCCCTGCCGCACGCGCCGCGCGACGAGCGCCGCTTCCCGACTGCCACCGGCAAGGCCAACTTCACGGCCGCGCCGGTCGAGTACCCCGAGCTGCCCGAGGGCCGGCTGCTGCTCCAGACGGTGCGCTCGCACGACCAGTACAACACCACGATCTACGGCCTCGACGACCGCTACCGCGGCATCAGGAACGGGCGCCGGGTGGTGCTGGTCAACCCCGAGGACGCGCGCCGGCTCGGGGTGGCCGACGGCTCGTACGTGGACTTGGTGAGCGAGTGGCGCGACGGTGTGGAGCGGCGGGCGCCCGGCTTCCGGGTCGTGCACTACCCGACCGCGCGCGGCTGCGCGGCCGCGTACTACCCGGAGACGAACGTCCTGGTGCCGCTGGACGCCACCGCCGACACCAGCAACACCCCGGCGAGCAAATCCCTTGTGGTCCGCCTCGAAAGCCGCCCGGAGCACCGCCCCGAAGACCGCATCGCCGACCGCCCCGAAGACCTTGGGGACGACCACCCGGAGGAGCGTCCGGCAGCCCGTCTGGAACAATCGGCGACCGACTGAGCGTTTGCTCAGCGGACAGTCGGTGGACGACGGACGGAGCCGGGCCCATGGGTGAGAAGCAGAACGTGACGTTCCCGCAGGACGTCACCGACGAGTACGCGGCCCTCGGCGTCGACCTCCAGGCGCTCTTCTCGGCGGGCCACTTGGGGGCGCGGATGGGCGTGCAGATCGTCGAGGCGTCGGCGGAGCGGGTCGTCGGGACGATGCCCGTCGAGGGCAACACGCAGCCGTACGGGCTGCTGCACGGCGGCGCCTCGGCGGTGCTGGCGGAGACGCTGGGCTCGGTCGGCTCCATGCTGCACGGCGGCCCGTCCAAGATCGCGGTCGGCGTGGACCTCAACTGCACGCACCACCGCGGGGCCCGCTCGGGCCTGGTCACCGGTGTCGCCACTCCTGTGCACCGGGGGCGCTCGACGGCCACGTACGAGATCGTGATCAGCGACGAGCAGGAGCGGCGGGTGTGCACCGCCCGCCTGACCTGCCTGCTGCGCGACGCGCGTCCGGGCGACGCCGACCAGGTGCTCGCCGCGGGCTGACCACCGCGCCCGCGGCGCGCTGACCGCACCGGTGGGCGGCCCCCATGCACGGGGTGCCCATCGGCGCACGAGGCGCCCACCGGCCGCCCGCACCACAGCCGCCCAACGGCCGCACCGCCGCCCGCCGTGCGGCCGTAGCCCGCACCGCAGGAGCCGCGGGGCACCGCCTCTATACGCCGGGCGTCCCACGCCCGTCGTCCGAAGCCCCCGCACCGCCATGGCTCTTGAGGGCTGCCCCAGGTCGGGCGCCGCGCGCCGATCGCCCGAGGCCCCGCACCGGTGCGTCCCCGCACGACCGCTGCTCGCCAAAAGCGTCCCCGCACCACCGCCGCTCGTAGGAGGCGTGCCCGCGCGGCCCGTCCACCGAGCGCTCGCAAGGCCGTTGCCCGCCGGCTTCCCACGCCCTAGCTTCGGGGCATGGCAACGCCGAGACCGCGCAGGACACGGAGAGCCGCCGGCCGAGCGCCGGATCCCGGGGACGGCGCCGCCGCCCACAAGGCGGCCGGCAGCGCGTCCGGCGACGCATCCGGCGACACGCCCCGCCGCGCGCCCGACGACACCCCACGCGCCAGCCACCGCGACCGCCGACCGGCAATGCCGCCCCACGGGCCATATTCCGCCCACCGCGACCGCCAACCGGCGCCGCCCCGTGGGCCGTACGCCACATCCCGCGACCGTCGCCCGGCGGCCCCGCCCCGTGGACGACACATCACTCAACGTAACCACCGAGCCGCGAGGCCGCCGCGTGCGCGGAGCGCGGTCCCGCACCGCACGCACCCCACCGCACCGCTCCCGACGCACCGTCAAGGTTGCCCACAGTGAACGGTGTCGGGCCCCTGGAGCCGGGCGAGGGCACCCACGCGCAGGATGCGCGGGACACGTACGACCCCGCCGCACCGCACCCGGCCCATCCCCGCGGCGGGCGTGCGGCGCGGCTCATCGGCCGCCGCCGCGGCGTCGTCCTCACGGTCGCGACGGTCGCCGCCGCACTCGCCGTCGGCGGATTCCTCTACGCCGCTCGCGATCCCCAACCGCCGCCCCCCGCACCGCCGTTCCCCTCCCAGGTCGTCGACGTCTCCTACCTGGACGCGGTGGCGCCGCCCAGCGGCTCACCGCCCCGCAGCTTCAGCTTCGCGGTCCTGGTCGACGTGGACTCCGGGCCGCCCGTCACCGTCGACCGGATAAGCCAGCCGTACGCGGGACTTTCCGTGACCGCCACGCCTCGCACGCCTTTCCGGACGGAGGCCGGTTCCGCGCGGAAAGTCATCCTCACCCTGCACGTCACGGAATGCGGGAAAGCGCCGGTGAATGCCGGCCTCCCTTTCCTGGATGTGACGCTGCGTAATGCACGAGCGAGAGAGGTGCACAGTTTCATCCTCGGGACGCGCTATGCGCGGGCGCTCTCCGAGTCCCTGCGGGACGCGTGCGACGCCGCTTCACGGTCATGACCAAAACATCCGAGACGCCTGAACGCGGTCACGGCACGTCCTGCGCATTCTCAGAATGCGGACAGGGCGAATCGGCCTGAATTCCGCTGTTCCACCCAGGCGGCACCGCTGTGCATTACGCCGTGTCATAACAAGAACGTCACAGCATGGGCCAGACACTCTCCACGTTCCTCACCCGCGCCTAGAGTCACGGCCAGTCACCGCGCTGTCGGACGAGCACTCCGGACCGGCGCTCGACTCGGCCCCTTCCAGGGGGGATGGGCCGCGCCTGGGAAAGGACTGATCGTGCGTCAACGTTCTCTCATCGCCGTCACCGCCGCGCTGGCGGCCGGAGCCCTCACCCTCACCGCCTGCGGCTCGCGCGACAGCGGCGACAAGAACTCCGAGTCGGGCGGCGGGACCACCGTGACCATCGGCGTCGACGCCCCGCTGACCGGCGACCTGTCCGCCCTGGGCCTCGGCATCAAGAACTCCGTCGACCTCGCCGCGAAGACCGCCAACAAGAAGAACTACGTCAAGGGCGTCACCTTCAAGATCGAGGCCCGCGACGACCAGGCGCAGCCCTCCTCGGGCCAGCAGAACGCCACCGCGCTCGTCGCCGACAAGGCCGTCCTCGGCGTCGTCGGCCCGCTGAACTCCTCCGTCGCCGAGTCGATGCAGAAGGTCTTCGACGACGCCAAGCTCGCCGAGGTCTCCCCGGCGAACACCGGCCCCGCCCTCACCCAGGGCCCGGACTGGCGCACCAAGAAGGTCCGTCAGTTCAAGTCGTACTTCCGTACCGCGACCACGGACGCCATCCAGGGCCCGTTCGCCGCGCAGTACCTGTACAACGACGCCAAGAAGAAGAAGGTCTTCGTCATCGACGACAAGAAGACCTACGGCGCCGGCCTCGCCGGCACCTTCACCGACGAGTTCAAGAAGCTCGGCGGCACGGTCGCCGGCACGGAGCACATCAACCCCGACACCAAGGACTTCTCCGCGGTCGCCACCAAGGTGAAGAACTCCGGCGCCGACGTCGTCTACTACGGCGGCGAGTACCCGCAGGCCGGTCCGCTCAGCAAGCAGATCAAGGCCGCGGGCTCCAAGATCCCGCTGGTCGGCGGCGACGGCATCTACGACCCGACCTTCATCAAGCTGGCGGGCGGCGACTCCGCCGGCGACCTCGCCACCTCGGTCGGCGCCCCCGTCGAAACCCTCCCCTCCGCCAAGCAGTTCGTCGCCGACTACCAGGCGGGCGGCTACAAGGAGAGCTACGCGGCCTACGGCGGCTACTCCTACGACTCCGCCTGGGCGATCATCGAGGCCGTCAAGAAGGTCGTCGACGACAACGGCGGCAAGCTCCCCGACGACGCCCGCGCCAAGGTCACCGCGGCCCTCCAGAACGTCTCCTTCGACGGAGTGACCGGCAAGGTCTCCTTCGACGAGTTCGGCGACGCCACGAACAAGCAGCTCACCGTGTACGCCGTCAAGGGCGCCGCCTGGGCCGCGGAGAAGTCGGGCACCTACACCGGCTGACCCACACCCAGACCGCTCGACAGCCGCGCGGGGCGCTGATTCCACAGGCGCCCCGCGCGGACTCGCATCCGGTCACACCCCGGCCACATCCGTCGAACGTCCGAAAGTCTCGGAGGACATGCGGTGAACGAACTGCCGCAGCAGCTAGTCAACGGCCTGCTCTTGGGATCCATGTACGGGCTGATCGCCATCGGCTACACCATGGTCTACGGCATTGTCCAGCTCATCAACTTCGCCCACGGCGAGATCTTCATGACCGGGGCCTTCGGCGCCCTCACGGTCTCCGCGTACATCCTGCCCACCGGCACCTCCATGTGGGTCGCCCTGCCCCTCATGCTGCTCGGCGCGATCATCGTCGCCGTCCTGGTCGCCATGGGGGCGGAACGGTTCGCCTACCGTCCGCTGCGCACCGCGCCCCGCCTCGCGCCGCTCATCACGGCCATCGGCCTGTCCCTGGCGCTCCAGCAGGCCGTCTGGTCCTGGTACCCCGACGCGAAGTCCGCGCGCACCTTCCCGCAGATCCCCGGCGGCCCCTTCCACCTCGGCGACGTCACCATCCAGACCGGCGACGTCTTCCTCCTCGCCGCCGCGCCGATCAGCATGGCCGTCCTCGCCTACTTCGTCATGAAGACCCGCACCGGACGCGGCATGCAGGCCACGGCCCAGGACCCGGACACCGCGAAGCTGATGGGCATCGACACCGACCGCATCATCGTGGTCGCCTTCGCGCTGGGCGCCGCGTTCGCCGCCGTCGGCGGCGTCGCCTACGGCCTCAAGTACGGCCAGGTCGACTTCCGGATGGGCTTCATCCTCGGCCTGAAGGCGTTCACCGCCGCAGTCCTCGGCGGCATCGGCAACATCTACGGCGCCATGATCGGCGGCGTCGTCCTCGGCATCGCCGAGACCCTGGCCACCGCCTACATCGCGGACCTTCCCGCCATGGACAAGTTCGGCACCCAGAGCTGGGCCGACGTCTGGGCGTTCGTACTCCTCATCCTCGTGCTGCTGTTCCGGCCGCAGGGCCTGCTCGGCGAGCGCGTGGCGGACAGGGCGTGACACCGATGACTGCACAGACCACCGCACCCGAGACCCCGGGCGCCCGCTCCGCCGGCGCCCGCGGCGCCGGCCTGTTCGGCGTTCCGGCCCACGTCGCCCGCGCGGTCGCCCTCGGCGGCGCCGTCCTCACCGTCGTCTCCGCCTTCCTGTCCTGGACCTGGACCGCCGCGTTCCCCGGCGACCTCACCGTCTACGGCTACCCCGGCGGCCTCCAGGTGCTGGTCCTCATCGGCGGCGCCCTCACCACGCTGTTCGCGCTGGCCTCCTACGGCGTTCAGGGACTTCGCTGGCTCACCCCCGGCGGAGCCGACGCGGCCGTCCGGTTCGCCGCGCTCGCCACCTTCGCCGCCGCCTGGTACACCGTCCTCGCGATCAGCGTCGAACTCGGCGGCGTCGTCAACCTCGAACCGGGCGGCTACCTGGTCGCCGTCACCAGCCTGGCGGCCCTTCTCGGCGCGCTGGCGCTGCCCTTCGAGCGGCCCGAGCCCGACCCGATCGACCCCGACAGCAGCGCCGGGGAGAAGGCCCGGCACCGCGTCGCCCACGGCTGGAGCACCGCCAAGGCGGCCTTCGCCGCGCCCAGCCCGCGGCCGGTGCGCGCCCTGCCCCCGTACGTCGAGATCCTCATCATCGCCGCCGTCCTCGCGCTGGGCCTGACGGTCTTCACCTACGGCATCGGCACCGAGTACGACGAGCTGTTCGTCGGCTTCCTCCTCACCGCCGGCTTCAGCTTCGCCGCCCTCACCAAGGCCGGGCTGATCGCGCACGCCGCGCAGATCACCGCGCGGCATCAGAACGTCACCACCGTCGGCGCGTTCCTCGCCGCCGCCCTGTTCCCCTTCACCCAGACCGACGACCAGTACGCGACGCTCGGCGTCTACATCCTCATCTTCGCCACCGTCGCCCTGGGCCTGAACATCGTCGTCGGCCTCGCCGGCCTGCTCGACCTCGGCTACGTCGCCTTCCTCGGCGTCGGCGCCTACGCGGCCGCGCTGGTCTCCGGCTCGCCCAACTCGCCGTTCCACGTGCACTTCCCCTTCTGGGCGGCCGTGCTCATCGGCGCGCTCGCCTCACTCGTGTTCGGCGTCCTCATCGGCGCGCCGACTCTGCGGCTGCGCGGCGACTACCTCGCCATCGTCACCCTCGGCTTCGGCGAGATCTTCCGGATCACCGCCAACAACCTGGACGGCGTCTCCGGACCGGACGTCACCAACGGCTCCAACGGCATCTCGTCCATCCCGAACCTCGACGTGGCCGGCTTCGACTTCGGCGCCCCGCACGACGTGGCCGGGTTCACCATCGGACGGTTCGCCAACTACTTCTTCCTGATGCTGATCATCACCGCGGTCGTGGTCCTCGTCTTCCGGCGCAGCGGCAACTCCCGCATCGGGCGCGCCTGGGTCGCCATCCGCGAGGACGAGACCGCGGCGCTGGCCATGGGCATCAACGGCTTCCGCGTCAAGCTCATCGCCTTCGCCGTCGGCGCCTCCCTCGCCGGGCTCGCCGGGACCGTCCAGGCGCACGTCACCTACACCGTCACGCCGGAGCAGTACCTGTTCGCCGGGCCCATCCCGCCCAACTCCGCATTCCTGCTGGCCGCGGTCGTCCTCGGCGGCATGGGCACCATCGCCGGGCCGCTCATCGGCGCGTCGCTGCTCTTCCTCATCCCCAACAAGCTCCAGTTCCTGGGCGACTACCAGCTCTTCGCCTTCGGCGTCGCGCTCATCCTGCTGATGCGTTTCCGCCCGGAGGGACTGATCCCCAACCGGCGCCGCCAACTGGAATTCCACGAAGAGGCCGAAGCGCCCACGGTCCTCGGCGAGACAGGGGCCTGACCACCATGACTGCCCAGACCACTGCCCGCGGCGAGACCGTCCTCGACGCACGCGGCGTCACCATGCGCTTCGGCGGCCTCACCGCCGTGCGCGGCGTCGACCTCACCGTCAACAGCGGCGAGATCGTCGGACTGATCGGCCCCAACGGCGCCGGGAAGACCACCTTCTTCAACTGCCTCACCGGCCTCTACATCCCCACCGAGGGCGAGGTCCGCTACAAGGGCGACGTGCTGCCGTCCCAGTCGTTCAAGGTCACGGCGGCCGGCATCGCCCGCACCTTCCAGAACATCCGGCTGTTCGCGAACATGACCGTCCTGGAGAACGTCCTCGTCGGCCGGCACACCCGGACCAAGGAGGGCTTCTGGTCGGCGGTGCTGCGCGGCCCCGGCTTCCACCGGGCCGAAGCGGCCTCCCGCACACGGGCCACGGAACTCCTGGAGTTCATCGGCCTCGCCGACAAGGCCGACCACCTCGCCCGCAACCTCCCCTACGGCGAGCAGCGCAAGCTGGAGATCGCCCGCGCGCTGGCCAGCGAGCCCGGCCTGCTGCTGCTGGACGAGCCCACCGCGGGCATGAACCCCCAGGAGACCCGGGCCACCGAGGAACTGGTCTTCGCCATCCGCGACATGGGCATCGCCGTCCTCGTCATCGAGCACGACATGCGGTTCATCTTCAATCTGTGCGACCGCGTGGCCGTCCTGGTGCAGGGCGAGAAGCTCGTCGAGGGCGACAGCGCCACCGTGCAGGGGGACGAACGGGTCGTCGCCGCCTACCTCGGCGAGCCCTTCGACGGCGCGCCCGACGACGAGGAGGCCGCCCGCGCGGCGGACGCCGAGGCGCACGCCGCACCCACCACGGACGCCGCGCCCGGCAAGGAGAACGACCGATGACCGCGCTGCTCGAAGTCGAGGACCTCCGCGTCGCCTACGGCAAGATCGAAGCCGTCAAGGGCGTCTCCTTCTCGGTCGAGGCCGGGCAGGTCGTCACCCTCATCGGCACCAACGGCGCGGGCAAGACCACCACCCTGCGCACCCTCTCCGGCCTGCTCAAGCCGGTGGGCGGCCAGATCAAGTTCAACGGCAGGTCCCTCAAGAGGATCCCCGCGCACGAGATCGTCGCCTTCGGCCTCGCCCACTCCCCCGAGGGGCGGCACATCTTCCCGCGCATGACGATCGAGGACAACCTGCGCCTGGGCGCCTTCCTGCGCAAGGACCGGGACGGCATCGAGAAGGACATCCAGCGCGCCTACGACCTCTTCCCCATCCTCGGCGAACGGCGCAGGCAGGCCGCGGGCACCCTCTCCGGCGGCGAGCAGCAGATGCTCGCCATGGGCCGCGCCCTGATGTCCCGGCCCAAGCTGCTCATGCTCGACGAGCCCTCCATGGGCCTCTCCCCGATCATGATGCAGAAGATCATGGCGACCATCTCCGAGCTGAAGTCCCAGGGCACCACCATCCTGCTCGTCGAGCAGAACGCCCAGGCGGCGCTCTCCCTCGCCGACCAGGGGCACGTCATGGAGATCGGCCGCATCGTCCTGTCCGGCACGGGCCGCGACCTGCTGCACGACGAGTCGGTGCGCAAGGCGTACCTCGGCGAGGACTGATCTCGGCGCGGACCGGCTGGTCCGCCCGGACCAGCCGGTCCGCCCGGATCCGCGCCCGCACGCGGCAGAGGCCCGCACTCCCGGCCGGGGGTGCGGGCCTCGCCGCGCGTCGAAGCCGCGCCGCGCGCCGCTCGGGCGCACGGCGGGGCCGGTCAGTCCTGGTCGGACGGCCGGCCCTTGGCCGCCTTCTTCTCGTCGCTGTCCAGGATGACCGCCTCCGCCACCTGCTGCATCGACATCCGGCGGTCCATCGAGGTCTTCTGGATCCAGCGGAAGGCCGCCGGCTCGGTCAGCCCGTACTCCGTCTGGAGGATGGACTTCGCGCGGTCCACCAGCTTGCGGGTCTCCAGCCGCTGCGAGAGGTCGGCGACCTCCTTCTCCAGCTCCTTCAGCTCGGTGAACCGCGAGACGGCCATCTCGATCGCCGGCACCACGTCGCTCTTGCTGAACGGCTTCACCAGATACGCCATCGCGCCCGCGTCCCGCGCCCGGTCCACCAGGTCGCGCTGCGAGAACGCGGTCAGCATCAGCACCGGCGCGATGCGCTCCCCCGCGATCTTCTCGGCCGCCGAGATGCCGTCCAGCTTCGGCATCTTCACATCGAGGATGACCAGGTCGGGGCGGTGCTCACGGGCCAGCTCCACCGCCCGCTCGCCGTCGCCGGCCTCGCCGACGACGGAGTAGCCCTCCTCCTCCAGCATCTCCTTGAGGTCCAGCCGGATCAGCGCCTCGTCCTCGGCGATGACGACGCGGGTCGTCAGCGGGGGCACGTGCGACTTGTCGTCGTCGGACACGTCTACGGGCTGGGGCGACTCGGCGGTCACGGGGGCGCTCCTCGTTCCGGGGCGGGGCAGATGCTGCTCCCAAGAGCCTACCTAGCTGCGGTAAGGTGGTCGGGCAGCGGGTCGATGAGCACCTTCGATTCGTCGGGCCCCGGTAGCCCAATTGGCAGCAGGCAATGGATTCAAAACCCATACAGTGTCGGTTCGAGTCCGACCCGGGGCACTTTTCCTTGGATTCCAAGGTCGCACTCTGACAGCGGATGTCCACGCTCACGCGGACATCCGCTTTTCGCTGCCCGGCCGCCGTCTTCTCGCCGGCCGCCCGCCGTCGCGTACGCGTGCGGGCCGTCGTCGCGCACGCCCGGCGGCCCGGGGCGGCTACCGGGCGCCGTCGTCCTCGCCGATGCGGTGGACGCGGACCAGGTTGGTGAAGCCGGGCGCGCCCGGCGGCGAGCCGGCCGTGATCACGACCACGTCGCCCTTCTCGCAGCGGCCGTACGCCGTCAGCAGTTCGTCGACCTGGTCGACCATCGCATCCGTGGAGTCCACGCGCGGGCCGAGGAAGGTCTCGACGCCCCAAGTGGCGCTGAGCTGGGAGCGGGTGGCCGGTTCGGGGGTGAAGGCGAGCAGCGGGATGGGCGAGCGGGAGCGGGAGAGGCGGCGGGCGGTGTCACCCGAGTGAGTGAAGGCGACCAGGAACTTCGCGCCGAGGAAGTCGCCCATCTCCGCCGCCGCGCGGGCCACCGCGCCGCTCTGGGTCCGGGGCTTGTCGCGGTCGGTCAGCGGCGGCAGCCCCTTGGCGGGCAGGTCCTCCTCCGCGGCGGCGATGATCTTCGCCATGGTGCGGACGGTGGCGACGGGGTGCCGGCCGACGCTCGTCTCGCCGGAGAGCGTCACCGCGTCCGCGCCGTCGATGACGGCGTTGGCCACGTCGCTCGCCTCCGCCCGGGTCGGCCGGGCGTTCTCGATCATGGAGTCGAGCATCTGGGTGGCCACGATCACCGGCTTGGCGTTGCGGCGGGCCAGTTTGATCGCACGCTTCTGGACGAGGGGGACCTGCTCCAGCGGCATCTCGACGCCGAGGTCGCCGCGGGCGACCATGATGCCGTCGAAGGCGGCGACGATGTCGTCGAGCGCCTCCACCGCCTGGGGTTTCTCGATCTTGGCGATGACCGGGAGGCGGCGCCCCTCGTCGTCCATGATGCGGTGCACGTCGCGCACGTCCCGGCCGCTGCGGACGAAGGAGAGGGCGACGACGTCGCAGCCGGTGCGCAGCGCCCAGCGCAGGTCGTCCTCGTCCTTCTTGGCCAGCGCGGGGACGGAGAGGGCGATGCCGGGCAGGTTGAGGCCCTTGTGGTCGGAGACCATGCCGCCTTCGAGCACTTCGGTGCGGACGCGGGGGCCGTCCACGGCCGTCACCTTGAGCGTCACCCGGCCGTCGTCGACCAGGATGCGCTCGCCGGGCGTGACGTCCTCGGCGAGTCCGGCGTAGGTGGTGCCGCAGGTGTGACGGTCGCCTTCGACGCCGTCCTCGACGGTGACGGTGAAGACGTCGCCGCGTTCGAGGAGCACCGGGCCCTCGCGGAAGCGGCCGAGGCGGATCGTCGGGCCCTGGAGGTCCGCGAGCACGCCGACGCTGCGGCCGCTCTCGTCGGCGGCCTTGCGCACGTGGCCGTAGCGCTCCTCGTGCTCGGCGTGGCCGCCGTGGCTGAGGTTGAGGCGGGCGACGTCCATTCCCGCGTCGACCAGTGCCTTGATCTGGTCGTACGTGTCGGCGGCGGGCCCCAGAGTGCAGACGATCTTTGCTCGGCGCATGAGCCGAGCCTAGGCCCTACCAGCCGGTAAGGACGGGGTGTGACATGGCCGCCCAACGCCAGCCGGGTGACGGGTCGTTGACCGGTGTTGACGTGGGCGGGGCGGCGCTCTTGTGAGCGTTGGGCGCGTGCGGGGGACGGCCGGCGCGCGTTCGCGGGGCGTTCGCGGCGCCGTCCCCACGCGTTCACGAGGAGTGCCGTCCCCGCGCGTTCACGAGCGGCGCCGCTCCGATGCGTTCACGAGCGGCGCCGTCCTCCCGCGTTCACAGAACAGGCGAGTGCATGGTGAAGCGCGCGTTGAGCCGCGCGTACACGTGCTGCCGCTGGGGTTCGAGGTCGAGGGGGGCGGGCTCGTCGTCCGGCGCGGGCGCTCCGTAGCCGGCCAGGGAGCGGGTGCGGCCGCCGGGTGCCGGGAAGGGCGCGGGGCCGTCCGCGCCGAGGTCGGCGATGTCCACGAGCGAGGCGAGGGTCGTGTCCAGCGCCTCCGCGTACTCCCTGGCGCGCTGGACGGCTTCCCGTACGGCCTGCTGGCGGGCACGGCGGTGGGCGGGCGAGTCGGGGCGCAGCGCCCACCAGGGGCCGTCCACCTGGGTGAGGTCCAAGTCGGCCAGTCGGGTGGTGAGTTCACCGAGCGCGGTGAAGTCGTTGAGTTCGGCGGTGAGGTGGACGGCGCCGTGGTAGGTGCGGACGCGTTCGCCGCGGCCGTGCCGGGTGAGTTCGGGGGTGATGGACAAGGCGCCGGTCTCCAGGCGTTCGACCGCGTCGCCGTAGGACCTGACCAGGTCGAGGACGTCGGCGTTGCGCCGGGTGAGGTCGTCGAGGGCGGAACGGCGGTCTCTGCCGCGGGCGGCGACGGTGATGCCGAGGCGGGCTATCTCGGGGTCGACTTCCAGGTGGGCTTCGCCCTGGACGGCGACGCGCGGCGCGTCGGAGGCGCCGTGGGAGGCGGCGGGGCTCGCGTCCCGGGCCGGGTCGGGGTGCAGCGGGTCGGAGTTCATGCGTCCACTGTGTCACCGCGCCCCGTGCACCGGCGCCGGTCACCGGATCGCAACCCGGGGGGACTGGTGCGCTTTGCCGTGCTCCGGTCAGAATCTACGCGCGTCCGCAGCCGTGCGCGTCGCCGACCCGTTCACTAGGAGAACCAGAGATGGCGTTCGACCGCCGTAAGTTCCTGAAGGATTCGGCCGTGACCGGAGCGGGGGTGGCGCTGGCGGGCACGGCGGCGGCTCCGGCGGCCGAGGCCGCGACCGGGGCCGTCCCGGCGCACCGTCCGGGCAAGCCCCACAAGAGGTACGCGCTGACCGTGATGGGCACCACCGACCTGCACGGACACGTCTTCAACTGGGACTACTTCAAGAACGCGGAGTACGCCGACGCGGCGGGCAACGCGCAGGGCCTGGCGCGGATCTCGACGCTGGTCGACCAGGTCCGCGCGGAGAAGGGCCGGTGCAACACGCTGCTGCTGGACGCGGGCGACACGATCCAGGGCACCCCGCTGGCGTACTACTACGCGAGGGTGGACCCGATCACCGCCAAGGGCGGCCCGGTGCATCCGATGGCGCGGGCGATGAACGCGATCGGATACGAGGCGGCGGCGCTGGGCAACCACGAGTTCAACTACGGCATCGAGACTCTGCGCAAGTTCGAACAGCAGTGCCGCTTCCCGCTGCTCGGGGCGAACGCGCTGGACGCGAAGACGCAACGGCCCGCGTTCGCGCCGTACTTCTTCAAGAAGTTCCACGTGCCCGGCGCCCCGCCGGTGAAGGTGGCCGTGCTCGGGCTGACGAACCCGGGCATCGCCATCTGGGACAAGGCGTACGTGCAGGGGAAGTTGACCTTCCCGGGGCTGGAGGAGCAGGCGGCGAAGTGGGTGCCGAAGCTGCGTTCGATGGGCGCCGACGTGGTCCTGGTCTCGGCGCACTCGGGCGCCTCGGGCACCTCGTCCTACGGCGACCAGGTGCCCTACGTCGAGAACGCGGCCGCCAACGTGGCCCGTCAGGTGCCCGGCATCGACGCGATCCTGGTGGGCCACGCGCACGTGGAGATCCCGGAGATGAAGGTCGTCAACGACGCGACCGGCAAGACGGTGGTGCTCTCCGAACCGCTGTGCTACGCCGAGCGGCTGACCCTGTTCGACGTCGAGCTGGTGTTCGCCGAGGGGCGTTGGCAGGTGGAGTCGGTGTCCGCCTCGCTGCGCGACTCCCGCACGGTGCCGGACGACCCGCGGATCACCCGGCTGCTGAAGGACGAGCACGCCAAGGTCGTGGCCTACGTCAACCAGGTCGTCGGCCGGGCGACCGAGACCCTGACGACGGCCGAGGCGCGGTACAAGGACGCGCCGATCATCGACCTCATCACCAAGGTGCAGGAGGACGTGGTGAAGGCCGCGCTGGCGGGCACCGCGTACGCCTCGCTGCCGGTGATCGCGCAGGCGTCCCCGTTCTCCCGCACCTCCGAGATCCCCGCGGGCGACGTGACGATCCGGGACCTGTCCAGCCTGTACGTATACGACAACACGCTGGTGGCGAAGCTGATGACGGGCGCCCAGGTGCGGGCGTACCTGGAGTACTCGGCGCAGTACTACGTGCAGACGGCGCCGGACGCCCCGGTCGACGTGGACAAGCTGACGAACGCGAACGACCGTCCCGACTACAACTACGACTACGTGTCGGGCCTGCGGTACGACATCGACGTCTCCCAGCCGGCCGGTTCGCGGATCAAGAACCTGACCTACCAGGGCGCGGCGCTGGACGACGCGCAGCAGTTCGTCCTCGCGGTGAACAACTACCGGGCCAACGGCGGCGGCGCGTTCCCCTACGTGGCGTCGGCGCAGGAGCTGTGGTCGGAGTCGACGGAGATCCGCACCCGGATCTCCGAGTGGGTCACGGCGAAGGGCGTGCTGGACCCGAAGGACTTCGCGTCGGTGGACTGGAGGCTGACGCGGGGCGGCACGCCGGTGTTCTAGGCCGTCTCTGACGGCGGCCCGAGAACCGCGGCGGCCTCAGACCCCGTCCCCCAGCGGCGTCAGACTCCTCGCCTGGCGCTGGGCCGGGGTCTGGGGCCGCTCCTGCGGGAGTCCGAAGGTGGTGAACGCGGTGCGGGCGGGCAGCGGGTAGGGCTCGGCGCCGGTCACGGCGTTCAGGATGGCCGCGCTGCGCCAGGCCGCGAGGCCCAGGTCGGGCGTGCCGACGCCGTGGGTGTGGATCTCGGCGTTCTGCACGTAGACATGGCAGCCGGCGGCGGCGACGGCGCGGTCGAGGACCAGGCGGTAGCGGTCGTCGACGCGAGGGCGCTCGCCGCTGTCGCGGTGCAGGTAGGGGTCGAGTCCGGCGAGCAGCGGCATCAGGGGGCGCCGCTCGTGTCCGGTGGCGAGGACGACGGCGTCGGTGGTCAGGCGGCTGCGGGCGCCCTGCTGGGTGTGTTCGAGGTGCAGTTCGACCTTGGTTCCGCCGACACGGCCGGCGGTGCGGACGCGGACCCCCGGCGTGAGGACGGCGTCGGGCCAGCCGCCGTGCAGCGTACGGCGGTACAGCTCGTCGTGGACGGCGGCGAGGGTGTCGGCGTCGACGGCCTTGTGGAGCTGCCACTGGGCGGGGACGAGCCGGTCGCGCACGGCTTCGGGCAGCGCGTGGAAGTAGCGGGTGTAGTCGGGGGTGAAGTGCTCCAGGCCGAGCTTGGAGTACTCCATCGGGGCGAACGCCTCGGTGCGGCCGATCCAGTGCAGTCCTTCGCGGCCGGCCGGGCGGCGGCGGAGCAGGTCGAGGAAGATCTCGGCGCCGGACTGCCCCGAGCCGACGACGGTGACGTGCCCGGCGGCGAGCAGGGCGTCGCGGTGGCCGAGGTAGTCGGCGGCGTGCACGACGGGGGCGCCGGCCGTGCCGAGCAGCGGTTTGAGCGGTGCCGGCACGTGCGGCTCGGTGCCCAGGCCCAGGACGACGTTGCGGGTGTAGGTGCGGCCGAGGGCCTCGGCTTCGCCGTCGGCGTCGAGCTGGGTGACGTCGACTTCGAACACCCGGTGCTGCGGGTTCCAGCGGACGGCGTCCACCTGGCGGCCGAAGTGCAGCGAGGGCAGGTGGTCGCAGACCCAGCGGCAGTAGGCGTCGTACTCGGAGCGCCGGATGTGCAGGCGCTCGGCGAAGTAGAAGGGGAACAGGCGGTCGCGGGCCCGGAGATGGTTGAGGAAGGTCCAGGGGCTGGCCGGGTCGACGAGGGTGACCAGGTCGGCGAGGAAGGGGACCTGGACGCGGGCGTCGTCGAGGAGCAGGCCGGGGTGCCAGCGGAAGCCGGGGCGCTGGTCGTAGAAGGCGGTGTCGAGGCCGGTGAGGGGCTGGGCTAGGGCGGCGAGCGAGAGGTTGAACGGGCCGATGCCGACGCCGACCAGGTCACGGGGCGCCTCCGGGGTGTGGCGTGGGGGGTGGGCGGCGGTCGCCGGGGGGTGGCTCATGCGGAGGTGCTTCCTTCCACCAGTTGCAGCAGGGCGGCCAGGTCTTCGGGCCGGGTGTCGGGGTTGAGCAGGGTGGCCTTCAGCCAGAGCCGGTCGTCGGGGCGGGCGCGGCCGAGGACGGCGCGGCCCTGGTCGAGCAGGCGGCGGCGGACGGCGGCGACGGCGGCGTCTGAGGCATGGGCGGGCCGGAAGAGGACCGTGCTGATGGCGGGCGGGGCGTACAGCTCGAAGCCGGGGTGCCTCCGGACGAGGGCGGCGAACTCGTGGGCGCGGGCGCAGACCGTGTCGACGAGAGCGCCGAGGCCGGTGCGGCCGAGCGTCTTGAGGGTGACGGCGATCTTGAGCACGTCGGGCCGCCGGGTGGTGCGCAGGGAGCGGCCGAGCAGGTCGGGGATGCCCGCTTCGGTGTCGTCGCCCGCGTTCAGATAGTGGGCGTGCTGGTGCAGGACGTCCAGGTCGCCGGGGTCGTGGACGGCGAGGAGTCCGGCGGCGACCGGCTGCCAGCCGAGTTTGTGCAGGTCGAGGGTGACGCTGTCGGCGGCGTCGAGACCGGCGAGCTTGTCCCGGTGGCGGTCGCTGAACAGCAGCGGGCCGCCGTGGGCCGCGTCGACGTGCAGGCGGGCGCCGTGCTCGGCGCACAGGGCCGCGATCTCGGGCAGCGGATCGATCAGCCCGGCGTCGGTGGTGCCGGCGGTGGCGGCGACGACCAGCGGGCCGCGGGCGCCGCCGGGGCCGGGAAGGTCGGTGCGCTCAGTGCGTCCGGTGAGTCCGGTGAGGGCGTCGCGCAGGGCGGCGGGGTCCAGGACGCCGGAGGGGGCGGGGACGGTGACGGGTTCGGGCAGGCCGAGCAGCCAGGCGGCGCGGGGCAGGGAGTGGTGGGCGTTGGCGCCGCACACCAGGCGGGCGGCGCCGGCGCGGCTCTCTCGGGCGAGCAGCAGGGCCAGGTGGTTGGACTCGGTGCCGCCGGTGGTGACGACGGCGTCGGCGAGACCGGTCGCGCGGGCCAGCGCGCCGGTGACCATGGCTTCGAGCACGGAGGCTGCCGGGGCCTGGTCCCAGGAGTCCAGGGAGGGGTTGAGCGCGCTGACGGCGAGGTCGGCGGCGGTGGCGACGGCGAGCGGCGGGCAGTGCAGATGGGCGGCGCACAGCGGGTCGGCGGGGTCGGCGGCGCCCTCGGCGAGCGCGTGCACGAGGACGCGCAGGGCGTCGGGGTCGCCGTGGTCGGGCAGCACGTCCCCGGCGGCGGCGCGCATCCGGGCGGCCACGGCCTCGGGGCCGCCCGCGGGCAGCGGCCCGCCGCGGGCGCGCCGCCCGCCGTCGAGGGCGTCGAGCACGGTGTGCAGCAGAGGTCGCAGCGCGCGGGAGCCGTCCGGGCCGGAGGCGAGGCGGGCGTCCGGCGGGGGCGCGGTACTCATGGCTGTCCTCCGGGCGCGGGGCGAGGGAGTGCCGGGGCGCGCGCCGGGGATCCGACGCACCCGAATAGCCCAACGAGCGGAACCCGAACGGGGGTACTGCCGTGACGGAAAATCCTGCCGGGGGCGGGCGCGGGCGCGGGGGCGGATACGGGGGCGGGCGCGGGGCGGTCGTGCTCCTGCGCGACACGTCCGGCGCGGGCACGTCCGGCCGGGCGCGGGGGCGACGGCGGGCACGGGGCGGAGGCGAGCGCGGGTACGGGCACGGAGGCGGGCACGGGCCCGGGGAGCGGTTCCTGCTGCGGCTCGGTTTCACGCTGGAGGACGCCTCGGCCCCGGCCGACGCGGTCGGCAACCGGCGGCCGGGACCTGACGAACGCCCGTTTCGCCGGGCCGAGTTGCGGCTTGGCGGCCCGCGACGCTGAGGGCGCGTGGCAGCGGGGGCGCTCCGCCGAGGACCGGCGGGGCGCCCCCGCTGTGCTGAGCGCGGCGGGGGCGCTCCGGCGTGGTGGTCCGGGAGCAGCGGTTCGGGCGGAGTGCTTCAGAAGCGGAGGTTCAGGACCGGAAGTCGGCCGCGTGGTCCTCGGCCCAGCGGTCGAAGGTGCGGGCCGGGACGCCGGTGACCTTCTCCACGGTGTCGGTGATCTCGGGCTCGGCGCCGATCATGGCCTCGAAGGTCTTCAGCAGGCCCTGCAAGAGGTGCGGGGGCACATACGGGAAGAGTTCGGGCCCCGCCTGTTCGACCGGCACCTCGGTGAAGTCCAGGTCACGGCCGAGGGCCCGGCCGATCGCTGCGACCTGCTCGGCGTTGCTGACGGCCCGGGGGCCGCTGAGGCGGTGGACGGCGCCCTCGTGGCCGTCGTCGAGCAGGGCGCGCTCGGCGACCGCGGCGATGTCGTCCTCGTGGATGGGCGCGCTGCGGGCGTCGGCGAAGACGCCGCGGACGGTGTCGCCGGCGCGGACCTGCGGAACCCACTGGAGGGCGTTGACGGCGAAGGCCCCCGGCCGCAGGAAGGTCCAGGCGAGACCGCTGTCGCGGATCTGCTGTTCGGCGGTGGCGTGCATGACGTAGATCGGGTGGGACTCGTCGGCGCCCTCCTGCACGATCGCGGAGGAGAGCAGGACGACGTGCCGCACGCCGGCGCCGCGGGCCGCCGCGAGCAGGGCGGCCAAGTGCTCGCCGCCCGCCTGAACGTAGAGGAAGAGCTTGTCCACCCCGGTGAACAGGGCGGCCGGGTCGTCCAGGTCGAAGCGGACCGTCTCGGCGCCGTCGGGCAGCGCGGCCCGCTCGGGGTCGCGGGTCAGGGCGCGCACGGGGCGGCCGTCGGCGGCGAGGCGTTCGACGAGGGCGCGTCCGACGTTGCCGGTCGCGCCGGTCACTGCGATCACGGTGGTCCTCCGTGGGTCGGGCTGTACGTCCATGGGCGGTTCCGAGCCTAGGCCCTTCCCTCGGCCACGAGCCCGTTTCCGTCGTGCCCCGCCCGTCCCCCTCGCGTGCCGCCCGTCTCCCGGCGCCCCGCCTGCGCTCCCGCCCGCCCGCCCCCGGTGCGTTGCCCGCGCTGTCGCGGCGCCGGGCCCTGACTCGGGTACGACGGCTATAGAGCCCAAGGGCCCGGCGAGGGCCACCGAGGCCCGGCGAGGGCCCAAGGGCCGGTGAGCCGAGGCGCGCACCGCGCCGAGGCGGGTGCCACGCCCGGCGCCGTGACGGCCGGGCATGGTGGGCCGCCGGGCGCGGTGTGCCGCCGGGCGCGGTGTGCGGCCGGGCGTGGCGAGCGGCCGGGCATGGCGAGCAGCCCGGGGCGGCCTACCGCCCCTCCGCGTGCTGCTCCTGCCCGTCGCGCACGTCGTCGGCGCCCCGCGCCTCGTCGCCCCGCTCGTCGGCGCCCCGCGTGTCGTCGCCGTCCTGGGCGTCACATCGTGTCGCGGCCTGGCGGACGCGCAGCGCCCGTGCCAGGTCGTCGAGTTGGTCGACGAGCGTGCGGCGCAGGGCGGGGACGGGGCCGCCCTCGCGCAGGCACGCCTCGCCGAGGCGGAGGTGAGCGTCGTCGACGGCGTGGGCGGGGAAGGCCCACTGGCCGGCGGCGCGGGCGATGGCCGGGCCGCGTCGGGCCGCGACGGAGACCGCGTCCGTGTAGAAGCGGGGCACGTAGTCCCTTACCAGGGCGGCCTGTTCGGGCTGCCAGAAGCCCTGGGCGGTGGCAGTGAAGAGGTAGTTGGACAGGTCGGCGTCCTCGTCGGCGCCGAACATCGCCTGCCAGGCAGCCTGTTTGGCCTCGGGGTCGGGCAGGGCGGCGCGGCAGCGGGCGGCGCCCTCCTGTCCGGCGGCGGACGGGTCGCGGCGCAGTTCGGCGGCGATGGCGGCCTCGTCGGCGGCGCCGAGGACGGCGAGCCGGGCGAGGACGCGCCAGCGCAGCTCGGGGTCGAGTTCGGGACCGCCGGGGACGGTGCCGTCGGCGAGCCAGGCGGCGAGGGCGTCGGGCTGGGCGGCGACGTCGACGGCCTTGCGCACGGCGATCAGCCGCAGGCCGGGGTTGTCGCCGTCCTCGGTGCGCCGGATGAGGTCGCGGCACAGGGAGGCGAGGGTCGCCAGGGCGGCCGGCCGTTCCTCGGCGGTGAGGTAGCGGTCGGCGACGTGCCGGTGGGCGAAGGCGAGGACGGCCTCGGCCAGGGCGAGGTCGGTCTCGCGCGGCAGGTGCGCGCGGGCGGTCTCCAGATAGGCGGCCGCGGGCAGGTCGCCGTCGCGGACGGCGTCGCGCAGGGCGTTCCAGACCACGGCGCGGGTCAGCGGGTCGGGCAGGCCGGACAGGCCCTGGCGGACGGCCTGGAAGGACTCGGGGTCGAAGCGGACCTTGGCGTAGGTCAGGTCGCCGTCGTTGAGGAGGAGCAGCGCGGGGCGCCTGCCGAGGGGGTGGGGCGCGGTCTGCGGGACGTCGAGGCCGGGGCGTCCGCGCAGCATGAGGCGCCCCTCGTCGGTGAGGTCCTGGTCGTACAGGCCGACGGCGACGCGGTGCGGGCGGCTGCCGTGGTGGTCGACGGTGAGGGCGCAGCCCCCGTCGGCGCCGGAGTCGAGCCGCGGGGTGAGGGTGTCCACGCCGGTGGTGCGCAGCCACGCCTCGGCCCACGCGTGGACGTCGCGGTCGGTGGCGGAGGCGAGGGAGTCGACGAAGTCGGCGAGGGAGGCGTTGCCGAACCGGTGGCGCCGGAAGTGGGTGTTGATGCCGGCCAGGAAGTCCTTCTCGCCGAGCCAGGCGACCAGTTGGCGCAGGGCGGAGGCGCCCTTGGCGTAGGAGATGCCGTCGAAGTTGAGCAGGGCGGAGGCGGTGTCGTCGACGGCCTCGGGGGCGACCGGGTGGGTGGAGGGGCGCTGGTCGGCGTCGGAGCCCCAGGACTTGCGGGAGACGCCGAACTGGGTCCAGGTGTCGGTGAAGCGGGTGGCCTCGGCGGTGGTCTGGAAGCCCATGTACTCGGCGAAGGACTCGTTCAGCCAGATGTCGTCCCACCAGGTGAGGGTGACGAGGTCGCCGAACCACATGTGGGCCATCTCGTGCGCGATGACCATGGCGCGGGTCTGGCGCTCGGTGTCGGTGACGGCGGAGCGGTAGACGAACTCGTCGCGGAAGGTGACCAGTCCGGGGTTCTCCATGGCGCCGGCGTTGAACTCGGGGACGAACGCCTGGTCGTAGGAGTCGAAGGGGTAGGGCTCGTCGAACTTCTCGTGGTAGCGGTCGAAGCAGGCGCGGGTGACGTCGAGGATCTCGTCGGCGTCGGCGTCGAGGTACGGGGCGAGGGAGCGGCGGCAGTGCAGGCCGAAGGGCAGGCCGCGGTGCTCGGTGCGCACCGAGTGCCAGGGGCCTGCGGCGACGGCGACGAGGTAGGTGGACAGCGGCGGGGTGGCGGCTGCCTTCCAGACGCCGTCGCCGGTGTGCTCGGCGACGCCGTTGGCGAGGACGGTCCAGTCCTCGGGGGCCTTGACGGTGAGGTCGAAGACGGCCTTGAGGTCAGGCTGGTCGAAGGCGGCGAAGACGCGCTGGACGTCGTCCAGGAAGAGCTGGGTGTAGACGTAGGTCTCGCCGTCGGCGGGGTCGGTGAAGCGGTGCATGCCCTCGCCGGTGCGGGAGTAGCGCATCCGCGCGTCGACGCGCAGCTCGTGCTCGCCGGGGGCGAGGCCCTTCAGGTGCAGCCGGCTGCCGGTGAGGGCGGCGGGATCGAGGGATTGTCCGTCGAGGGCGGCGGAACGCAGTGCTGCGGGCTTCAGCTCCACGAACGTGTCCGTGCCGTCCTGGCCGGCGCGCACGGTGAACCGGATCACGGTCAGGGAGTCGAAGACGTCCTCCCCGACGGTCAGGTCGAGGTCGACGGCGTAGTGCTGGACGTCGAGGAGCTGGGCACGGGTCTGCGCTTCGTCGCGCGTGAGAACGGACATGGACGCCATGCTGCCTGATGGCCGGCGCGCGGCACGAGGGGGTGGCCGGAGCGGACGCCCGGCCGTGTCGGGAGCACCGCGCCGGCGCCGCGCCGGGGGCGGTCGGCGCCGGCGCGCTGCGGCCGGTCCGAACGGCCGGTTTCCCCGCCCGCCCGCGCTCCGTACGGGTCAGCGCTCCGTACGGGTCAGCGCGCCCGCCGGTCGGCCGGGGCGTCGGCCGGGTCGGCGTCGGCGGAGTCCTCGGCGATGCGTTCGTGGTGGCGGATGACCTCGGCGATGATGAAGTTCAGGAACTTCTCGGCGAACGCCGGGTCGAGTTTGGCGTCCTCGGCCAGGGCGCGCAGCCGGGCGATCTGGCGGCCCTCGCGGGCCGGGTCGGCGGGCGGCAGGTGGTGGGCGGCCTTGAGATGGCCGACCTGCTGGGTCGCCTTGAACCGCTCGGCCAGCATGTGGACGACGGCCGCGTCGATGTTGTCGATGCTGTCGCGCAGCCGGGCGAGTTCCTCGCGGACGGCGGGGGCGACGCCGCCGTCGCCGGTGGTGGTGGTCATAGAAGTCAACCCTAGGCCCTGCCTGCGCGGCTACCCGTCGTCCGCCTGGGAGGCGCTGCCTCGCGGCGGCAGAACTGTGACGCGTGCCCCAGGCCAAGTGCGCACGGGATCAAAGGAATTGAATCGTCGAACCGCTCACTTCAGACCCAGGTCTCACTCCCATCCCTGCACGCAGAGAACTCCACGCAAAGAAACGGCGTGCGGCGAGCCCCCCGGAAAAGGGGTCGCCGCACGCCGTGAACGCCCTGACGGCTTCAGTGCTGGCCGGCGTCCTTGATCTTCTCCTTGGCCTGACGGGCGTCGCCCTTGACCTGCTCGGCGCGGCCCTCGGCGGTCATCCGCTCGTTGCCCACCGTGCTGCCCGCGGCCTCCTTGACCTTGCCGGCAGCCTGCTCGGTCTTCGCCTTGGCCTTCTCGCTGGCGGTCATCTCGCTCACCGTCTTCCTGTGTCGACGTCGTCTGCTGGAAGATCGTGTGACCGCGTCCGGGATTCGCAAACCTTGTGCACCGGAACCGATTTGACTTTCCATTCCTCCGTACTCACCGTGCATAGGAAGCGGGAAAAGGGGGACTGACGCGCGATGCGGGCATGTCCGGGACGATGTCCATGCCCATGCCCATGCCCATGTCCATGTCCATGTCCATGTCCGGGACCGTGTTCCGGGACGCCGTGGAAGAAATCCGGTTCTCGTGTGTGTGCGGGGCGGGCGTAAGGGCAAGCGGTGGCCAGGAGGTTGATGACAATGGTTCCCCTGCTTCTGGTTCTTCTTCTGGCTCTGGTTCTCTTCGGCGCGGGTTTCGCGCTGAAGGCGCTCTGGTGGATCGCGGTGATCGTCCTGGTCGTGTGGCTGCTCGGCTTCGTCGTGCGGCCCGCGGGCAGCGGCGGCCGCAAGGGCCGCTGGTACCGCTGGTAGACGCGGCGCCACACCGGGTTCAGGCGGCGACGCCTCGTCAGGACAGCGCCCTCGAGGCGCGGTCCCTGGCGCCGCGCCTCGCCGCCTGAACCCGTTCTGCGGTCGACGACAGACGCCCTAGCCCATCCCCCCGTCCGCGCGGGAACCGGGAGTACGCCCCCGGCTGCGCCTACAGTGGGAGAGGGCCAGGGCGTCTTTTGGGGGTACGGGCGTGACGGACGGCGGACCGGTCGAGCGGGGTTACCCGCACCTGGAGACGGTGCGCGCGGCGATCACGGCGCTCTACCGGCGGCTGACGTGCGACACGGTGCAGACCTTCGGGGTGAGCGTGGCCCCCGTGGACGTGGCGTTCTGCGACACCGACGACCTGCACCTGGGAGCGCAGCGGGTGGCCCGGGAGATGGTCCGGCACTACGGGCTGCCGGACGCCCGTCTGATCGTCAGCTTCCGGGAGATGGCGCACGCGGCGAACGTGGAACTGACGGCGGGCCCCGAGTACTTCGTCGAGCTGAACGACCGCTTCCGCACCCACCGCAGGGACATCGGCGCGGCGCTGGCCCACGAAGTGATGCACGTGTACCTGCACCGGCTGGGCCTGTCCTTCCCCGGCACCCGCGACAACGAGGTCCTCACCGACACGGCGGCGACGTACCTGGGCGCCGGCTGGCTGCTTCTGGACGCCTTCCGGGAGCACGGCGAGGCCTCGCAGAAGCTGGGGTACCTCACGCCGGAGGAGTTCGGCTACGTGCTGGCCAAGCGGGCGCTGTTCTTCGGGGAGGACCCTTCGACGTGGTTCACCAGCCCGCAGGCGTACGAGGCGTACGCGCGGGGGCTGGCGCGGGCGCGCCGGGACGAGCAGCAGCCGCCGCTGACGGCGGCCGGGTGGGCGGGGCGCCGCCGCTACGCCCGCGACCGGCGCCAGGCGCAGGAGCGCGGGCCGGGGCAGCCGTCCGCCGGGCCGGAGGCGCCGTACTCCTTCACGGCGTCCGGGGGCGAGCCGCTGCGGGTGTCGTTCCCCTGCCCGACCTGCCACCAGCGGATCAGGGTGCCGGTGCGGGGCCGGGTGCGAGCCCGCTGCGCGCTGTGCCGGACGGTGCTGGAGTGCGACACCTAGGGCGTGTTGCGAAAGTCCCGTCTGCCCGGCGGGCGGACGACGCTACTTTCGCAACACGCCCTAGGGACCGGTCGCCCGGACGCCCCCAGGTTGCCTCCCGGCATGTGACGGCGCCTGCCCTGGTGTCCGGTCGGGGACGGGCGGGCAGGCGCCGGCGGTGTTCCGTACGCCGTTGTACGGGACGTCTTAGGGCCGCGGATCAGGCCATGAGCGAGCGGTCCGTCGGGCGGATCGGGGACGGCAGGTCGCTGGCCCCGGTCAGGCGCCGGTCGACGCCGCGGGCGGCCGAGCGGCCCTCGGCGATGGCCCACACGATGAGCGACTGGCCGCGGCCGGCGTCGCCCGCGACGAACACGCCGGGCACGTTGGTCTGGAAGTCGGCGTCCCGGGCGATGTTACCGCGCTCGTCCAGCTCCAGGCCGAACTGCTCGACCAGGCCGTTGACCCGGTCGGTGCCGGTGAAGCCCATGGCGAGCGTGACGAGCTGCGCGGGGATGCGGCGCTCGGTGCCCGGCTTGGAGGCGAGCCTGCCGTCGGCGAACTCGACCTCGGTCAGGTGCAGCCACTGCACGTTGCCGTCCTCGTCGCCCTCGAAGTGGCTGGTGGAGGCGGAGTAGATCCGCTCGCCGCCCTCCTCGTGGGCCGAGGTGACCTTGTACAGCATCGGGAACGTCGGCCACGGCTGGTCCGTCGGGTGCCGCTCGTCGCCGGGTCGCGGCATGATCTCCAACTGGGTGACGGAGGCGGCGCCCTGGCGGTGGGCGGTGCCCACGCAGTCCGCGCCGGTGTCGCCGCCGCCGATGACGACGACGTGCTTGCCCTCGGCGGTGATCGGCGGGCTGACGTAGTCGCCCTCCTGCACCTTGTTGGCCAGCGGCAGGTACTCCATGGCCTGGTGGATGCCGTTCAGCTCGCGGCCGGGCACCGGCAGGTCGCGGGACGTCGTCGCGCCGACGGCCAGGACCACCGCGTCGTAGCGCTTCTTGAGATCGGTGGCCTTGACGTCGCGGCCGACCTCGACGCCGGTGCGGAAGCGGGTGCCCTCCGCGCGCATCTGCTCGATACGGCGGTTGATGTGCCGCTTCTCCATCTTGAACTCGGGGATGCCGTAGCGCAGCAGGCCGCCGACGCGGTCCGCCCGCTCGTACACGGCGACGGTGTGACCGGCCCGGGTGAGCTGCTGGGCGGCGGCCAGGCCGGACGGGCCCGAGCCGACGACCGCGACGGTCTTGCCGGAGAGCCGCTCGGGGATCTGCGGGGCGACGTCGCCGGTCTCCCACGCCTTGTCGATGATCGAGACCTCGACGTTCTTGATGGTGACCGGCTGCTGGTTGATGCCCAGCACGCAGGCGGACTCGCACGGGGCGGGGCACAGCCGGCCGGTGAACTCCGGGAAGTTGTTGGTGGCGTGCAGGCGCTCGGAGGCGGCCGCCCAGTCCTGGCGGTAGGCGTAGTCGTTCCACTCCGGGATCAGATTCCCGAGCGGACAGCCGTTGTGGCAGAACGGGATGCCGCAGTCCATGCACCGGCTGGCCTGGGCGCTGACGATCGGCAGCAGCGAGCCGGGAACGTACACCTCGTTCCAGTCCCGCACGCGCTCGGGCACCGGGCGGGACGCGGCGATCTCACGGCCGTGGTGCAGGAAGCCCTTCGGGTCAGCCATGGGTCGCCGCCTCCATCATCTTCTCGGTGATCTCGGTCTCGGACAGACCGGCTCGCTCGGCGGCGTCCTTGGCGGCGAGCACTGCTTTGTAGGCGCTGGGAATGATCTTGCTGAAGCGCGGCGCCGCGGTGTCCCACTCGGCGAGCAGCTTCCGCGCGACGGTGGAGCCCGTCTCCTCCTGGTGGCGGCGGACCACGTCGTGCAGCCACTGCCGGTCGGCGTCGTCCAGCGCCTCCACGGCGCCCAGGTTGCCTGCGTTGACGTTGTCCCGGTCGAGGTCGACGACGTAGGCGACGCCGCCGGACATGCCGGCCGCGAAGTTGCGGCCGGTCTCGCCCAGGACCACCGCGCGGCCGCCGGTCATGTACTCGCAGCCGTGGTCGCCCACGCCCTCGGAGACGACCAGCGCGCCGGAGTTGCGGACGCAGAACCGCTCGCCGGTGCGGCCGCGCAGGAACAACTCGCCGCCGGTGGCGCCGTAGGCGAGGGTGTTGCCCGCGATGACGCTGTACTCGGCGAGGTGCTCGGCCGCGCGGTCCGGGCGGACCACGATCCGGCCGCCGGACAGGCCCTTGCCGACGTAGTCGTTCGCGTCGCCCTCCAGGCGCAGCGTGACGCCGCGCGGCAGGAACGCGCCGAAGGACTGGCCGGCGGAGCCGGTGAAGGTGACGTCGACGGTGTCCTCGGGCAGGCCCGCGCCGCCGAACTTCTTCGTCACCTCGTGGCCGAGCATGGTGCCGACCGTGCGGTTGATGTTGCGGATGGCGACCTGGGCGCGCACCGGCTGGGCCTCGGCGGCGCCGGGCGCGGCCAGCGCGTCGGCGGCGAGCCGGATCAGCTCGTTGTCCAGGGCCTTCTCCAGGCCGTGGTCCTGGGCGACGACCCGGTGGCGGACGGCGCCGTCGGGCAGCTCCGGCACGTGCAGCAGCGGCGCCAGGTTCAGGCCCTGCGCCTTCCAGTGGTCCACGGCGCGGGTCACGTCGAGCGCCTCGGCGTGACCGACGGCCTCGTCGACGGAGCGGAAGCCCAGCTCGGCGAGGAGTTCGCGGACCTCCTCGGCGATGAACTGGAAGAAGTTCACCACGTGCTCGGCCTTGCCCGCGAAGCGCTCGCGCAGCACCGGGTTCTGGGTGGCGATGCCGACCGGGCAGGTGTCCAGGTGGCAGACGCGCATCATCACGCAGCCGGAGACGACGAGCGGAGCGGTGGCGAAGCCGAACTCCTCGGCGCCCAGCAGCGCGGCGACGACGACGTCGCGGCCGGTCTTGAGCTGGCCGTCGGTCTGCACGACGATGCGGTCGCGCAGCCCGTTGAGCAGCAGGGTCTGCTGCGTCTCGGCCAGGCCCAGCTCCCAGGGGCCGCCCGCGTGCTTGAGCGAGGTCAGCGGGGAGGCGCCGGTGCCGCCGTCGTGGCCGGAGATGAGCACCACGTCGGCGTGCGCCTTGGACACGCCGGCCGCGACCGTGCCGACGCCGACCTCGGAGACCAGCTTCACGTGGATGCGGGCCTGCGGGTTGGCGTTCTTCAGGTCGTGGATGAGCTGGGCCAGGTCCTCGATGGAGTAGATGTCGTGGTGCGGCGGCGGCGAGATGAGGCCCACGCCGGGGGTGCTGTGCCGGGTCTTGGCGACCCACGGGTAGACCTTGTGGCCGGGGAGCTGGCCGCCCTCGCCGGGCTTGGCGCCCTGGGCCATCTTGATCTGGATGTCGTCGGCGTTGACCAGGTACTCGGAGGTCACGCCGAAGCGGCCGGAGGCCACCTGCTTGATCGCTGAGCGGCGGGCCGGGTCGTACAGGCGCTCGGGGTCCTCGCCGCCCTCGCCGGTGTTGGACTTGCCGCCGAGCTGGTTCATGGCGATGGCGAGGGTCTCGTGCGCCTCCTGGGAGATGGAGCCGTACGACATGGCGCCGGTGGAGAAGCGCTTGACGATGTCGGAGACGGGCTCGACCTCGTCGAGCGGGACCGGCTGCCGGCCGGACGCGAAGCCGAACAGGCCGCGCAGCGTCATCAGGCGCTCGGACTGCTCGTTCACCCGGGAGGTGTACTTCTTGAAGACGTCGTAGCGGCCGGTGCGCGTGGAGTGCTGGAGGCGGAAGACCGTCTCCGGGTCGAACAGGTGCGGCTCGCCCTCGCGGCGCCACTGGTACTCGCCGCCGATCTCCAGCGCCCGGTGGGCCGGGGCGATGCCGGAGGCGGGGTACGCCTTGGCGTGGCGGGCGGCGACCTCCTTGGCGATGACGTCGACGCCGACGCCGCCGATCTTGGTGGCGGTGCCGGCGAAGTACTCGCCGACGAACGCCTCGTCGAGGCCGACGGCTTCGAAGACCTGGGCGCCGCGGTAGGAGGCGACGGTGGAGACGCCCATCTTGGACATGACCTTCAGCACGCCCTTGCCGAGGGCGTGGATCAGGTTGCGGATGGCCGTCTCCGGCTCGGCGCCCGGCAGGAAGGTGCCCGCGCGGACCAGGTCCTCGACGGACTCCATGGCCAGGTAGGGGTTGACCGCGGCGGCGCCGAAGCCGATGAGCAGCGCGACGTGGTGGACCTCGCGGACGTCGCCGGCCTCGACCAGCAGGCCCACGTGGGTGCGCTGCTTGGTGCGGATGAGGTGGTGGTGCACGGCCGCGGTGAGCAGGAGCGACGGGATCGGCGCGTGCTCGGCGTCGGAGTGGCGGTCGGACAGCACGATCAGCCGGGCGCCGTTGCCGATGGCGGCGTCGGCCTCGGCGCAGATCTCCTCGATGCGCGCGGTCAGGCTGTCGCCGCCGCCGGAGACCCGGTACAGGCCGGAGAGGGTCGCGGCCTTGAAGCCGGGCATGTCGCCGTCGGCGTTGATGTGGATGAGCTTGGCCAGCTCGTCGTTGTCGATCACCGGGAACGGCAGCGTGACGCTGCGGCAGGAGGCCGCGGTGGGGTCGAGCAGGTTGCCCTGCGGACCCAGCGAGCTGCGCAGGGAGGTGACCAGTTCCTCGCGGATGGCGTCCAGCGGCGGGTTGGTGACCTGGGCGAAGAGCTGGGTGAAGTAGTCGAAGAGCAGGCGCGGGCGCGCGGAGAGGGCGGCGATCGGCGAGTCGGTGCCCATGGAGCCGATCGGCTCGGCGCCGGACTTGGCCATCGGCGCCAGGATGACGCGCAGCTCCTCCTCGGTGTAGCCGAAGGTCTGCTGGCGGCGGGTGACCGAGGCGTGGGTGTGCACGATGTGCTCGCGCTCGGGCAGGTCGCCCAGCTCGATCTCGCCGGCCTCCAGCCACTCGGCGTAGGGCTGCTCGGCGGCGAGGGACGCCTTGATCTCGTCGTCCTCGATGATGCGGTGCTCGGCGGTGTCGACGAGGAACATCCGGCCGGGCTGGAGGCGGCCCTTGCGGACGACCTTGCCGGGGTCGATGTCGAGGACGCCGACCTCGGAGCCGAGGACGACGAGGCCGTCGTCGGTGACCCAGTAGCGTCCCGGGCGCAGGCCGTTGCGGTCCAGCACGGCGCCGACCTGGGTTCCGTCGGTGAAGGTGACGCAGGCGGGGCCGTCCCAGGGCTCCATCATCGTGGAGTGGAAGGCGTAGAACGCGCGCCGGTCCGCGTCCATGGACGCGTGGTTCTCCCACGCCTCCGGGATCATCATCAGCACGGAGTGCGGCAGCGAGCGGCCGCCGAGGTGCAGCAGTTCCAGGACCTCGTCGAAAGTGGCGGAGTCGGAGGCGTCCGGGGTGCAGACCGGGAAGATCCGCTCCAGCCGCTCCGCGTCCCCGAACAGCCCGGAGGCGAGCTGGGACTCGCGGGCGCGCATCCAGTTGCGGTTGCCCTGGACGGTGTTGATCTCGCCGTTGTGCGCGACGAAGCGGTAGGGGTGGGCCAGCGGCCAGCTCGGGAAGGTGTTCGTGGAGAAGCGGGAGTGGACCAGGGCGATGGCCGAGGCGAAGCGGCGGTCGGACAGGTCCGGGAAGAACGGCTCGAGCTGGCCGGTGGTCAGCATGCCCTTGTAGACGAGGGTGCGGGCGGACAGCGAGGGGAAGTAGACGCCGGCCTCGCGCTCGGCGCGCTTGCGCAGCACGAACGCCTTGCGGTCCAGCGCGATGCCCTCGACGGCGGCGGCGCTCTCGGACCGCTCCGCGGCGACGAAGAGCTGGCGGAAGACGGGCATGGTGGAGCGGGCGGTGGCGCCGAGGAGTTCGGGGGCGACCGGGACGTCGCGCCAGCCGAGGACGGTCAGGCCCTCGTCGGCGGCGATCGTCTCCAGGTGCGCGACGGCGTCCGCGGCGCCGTCCTCGGGCAGGAAGGCGACGCCGACGGCGTAGGCGCCGGCGGCGGGCAGCTCGAATCCGGCCACCGCGCGCAGGAACGCGTCGGGCACCTGGCAGAGCAGGCCGGCGCCGTCGCCGGAGTCGGGCTCGGAGCCGGTGGCGCCGCGGTGCTCCAGGTTGCGCAGCACGGTCAGCGCCTGCTCGACCAGCGCGTGGCTCGCCTCGCCGGTGAGGGTGGCCACGAAGCCGACGCCGCAGGCGTCGTGTTCGTCGCGGGGGTCGTACATACCCTGCGCGGCAGGGCGAGCATCCATGAAGGACCAGTTTCGGCCGTTCGCGGAGTGCTGGGACGGCTGGCGCGGCGTACGCATCGGCTCTCCCGTCGTCGTCGGTGGCATGTGCAGGTGCTGAAGGGACGACGTTGGCCCTCGTGCGGGATGCGAAATTTCGTGCAGGTTACATGATGGGGCGCATCTCGGTGAGCGGATAGTCCTGTCCAACATGCGGACACGACCGTGGGCGGCGTGGGGTTTCCGCGCCCGGCGGCGGAGACTTCGCGCAGGAGTGGGACGGGCGGGATCGGTCGGATGCCGCGCCCGGCGGCCCAGGGGGGAGAGAGCGGCGGCTTCGCCCGCTCCGCAGGGGTGCGCGGCGGGCCTCGTTGCCCGGAGCGCGTACGGCTCATGCCCGGCGGTCACACCCCCGAAACCAGCGGGTAACCGGGTACTTGTGCGGCGCTCCGCTCAGGCCCCTGTCCACTCATCCTACGGCCGTCCCGAACAGGACCCCCAGGAGATACGTCACACCGGCCGCGGCGCCGCCCAGCAGCAGTTGCCGCACACCGCTGTACCACCAGCTCCGCGCGGTCACCCTGGCGACCACCGCGCCGCAGGCGAACAGCCCGAGCAGGGCGAGCAGCACGGCAGGCCACAGCGCGGCGGCGCCGAGCAGGTAGGGCAGCAGCGGGAGCAGCGCGCCGAGCGCGAAGGACCCGAAGGAGGAGACCGCGGCGACCAGCGGGGAGGGCAGGTCCCCCGGGTCTATGCCCAGCTCCTCGCGGGCGTGGATCTCCAGCGCCTGCTCGGGGTCCTTCGAGAGCTGCCGGGCCACCTCGCGGGCGAGCGCGGGCTCGACGCCGCGCGCCGCGTACAGCGCGGCCAGCTCGTCCTCCTCGTCCTGCGGGTGCTTGTGCAGCTCGCGGCGCTCGACGTCCAGCTCGGCCTCGACCAGCTCGCGCTGGGAGGCGACGGAGGTGTACTCGCCGGCCGCCATGGAGAACGCGCCCGCGGCCAGCCCGGCGAGCCCGGTCAGGACGATGGCCTGCTGCCCGACCGAGCCGCCCGCGACGCCGGTCATCAGGGCGAGATTGGAGACCAGGCCGTCCATCGCGCCGAAGACCGCGGGGCGCAGCCAGCCGCCGTTGACGTCGCGGTGGGTGTGGTTGTCCCGGTGCGCCTCGTGCAGCGTCGCTTCGGTGTCGAGGATGGCCACGACGGTCCCCCAGTCAGGTTAGGAAAGGCTTGCTTTTGGACGCGTTCTACTTTTCGACAACACTCAATCTATGCCGCGGGATTCCCGCCCGCCAGCAAGGGGAGGCTGCGCTAACCAGGGAGTTCACCGATGCCCCGGCAGCGGTGGATCAACCCGCCGCGCTGTCGTCCGGGTGACGCGGAGGCCGGAGAGGCTGCGTCGCGGCCCGGACCGGGGACAGTTCCGCCAGGGCGTGTCTCGAGAGCAGCGCCGTCCGCCCGCGGGGCGGCCCCGGCGGCGTCTGACGGACGGGACGCGTGAGACACGCCCTGGGGGCGCCGCGCCCGGTACGGCGCGCCCGGCGCGGCGAGAGGAGAGCCCGCGATGGCAACCGAGCTACAGGAGCGGGCGCGCGGCGCGCTGCTCGGCCTCGCGGTCGGCGACGCCCTCGGCGCGCCCGCGGAGAACCTGCGGCCGTCCGAGATCCGCGCCCGCTGGGGCCGGATCACCGGCTACGTCGCCGCGCGCCCGGCCGGTACCGACGACACCGAGTACGCCCTCTTCTCCGGCTGCCTGCTGCTGCGGCACGGCGCCGCGCTCACCCCCGCCGACGTGGAGACGGCCTGGCACGAGGAGATCGCCTGCCGCGCCGAGGGCCCCTTCCGCGGCGCCGGGTTCAGCGAGCGGGGCACGCTGGAGAACCTGCGCCGCGGCCTGGCCGCCCCGGTCTCCGCGCAGCACCGGCACGCCTGGAGCGACGGTCTGGCCATGCGGGCGGCCCCCTACGGGGTGTTCGCCGCCGGGCGCCCCGCGGAGGCGGCCCGGCTGGTCGCGATCGACGGCTCGGTCAGCCACGAGGGCGAGGGCGTGCACGGCGGCCGGGCGGTGGCGGCCGGGGTCGCGGCGGCCATGGCGGGCGCGCCGCCGGTCACCGTGGTGGCCTCGGCCCTCGCGGTGGTCCCGGACGACTCCTGGACCGCCCGCGCGCTGCGCCGGGCGGTCGCGGCGGCCCGCCGCGGCGAACGGGCGGTGCGCGCCGCGGCGGTGATCGGCGGCTACCCCTGGTCCGACCTGGCCCCCGAGGCGGTGGCCCTCGCCTTCGGCGCCTACGCCGCCGCCGACGGCGACTTCCGGGACGCGGTCCTCACCGCCGTCAACATGGGGCGCGACGCCGACACCACGGCGGCGGTCGCGGGCGCCCTGGCCGGGGCGACCCACGGGGCGTCCGCCATCCCCGGCGACTGGGCGGCCGCCATCGGCCCGGCCCGCGGAAGCTGCCTGCCGTCGATGGCGGGCCGTCATGTGCTGCACCTGGCGGACCGCCTGATCGAGGCCGGGGCCGCGGCGCACGGCGACTGCGCGCGGACGGGCGGCCGGACGCCGGCGGACGCGCGCCCCGTGGCCGCCGCCGCTCCCGCGCCGCCCGACCCGGCCGCCTATGTGCTCACCGCCGACGAAGCCGAGGCGGGGACATGACCGAGTGCCGCGAGCCGGACGCCGCGACCGGGCCCCGGCGGATCGAGGGGATGCTGCTCGGGCTGGCCGCCGGGGACGCCGCGGGCTGGCCCGCCGCGCGGCACCGGGCCGCGCGGATGCCGGAGTGGACGCGCCGGCTCACCCGTGAGCTGGACGCCTTCGCCGAACAGCACGCGACGACGACCCTGCCCGTCCCGATCGCGCTGAACCAGCCGCCCGAGCCGCTGCGCCTGGGTCCCTCCGACGACGCCGAGTGGGCGGCGTTCGCCGCCGAGGCGCTGCTGCGGGCCGGGGACGACGACGCGCTCGGCGACCTCAGCCGGGAACGCCGGATCAGGGCCGCGATCGATCTCACCTGGAGCGCCGCGGCCGCCGAGGTCGCGGCCGCCGCCGACCGCCCGCTCGAGGCGGGGTGCGCCGTCCTCCCGCTGCGCGCCCGGATCTCCGTACGGGCCGGTCTCGGCAACCTGGCCACCGGACTGCGGCCGCCCGCCGCCGGCCACGACAATCCGCACTACTTCGACGACGCGGCCTGCGTCCGCGCCTGCGTGCTGGCCGCCGCCTGCCCCGGCGACCCGCTGGGCGCCGCCGAGCTGGCGGAGTTCGACGCCCGCTACACGCAGGACGGCGACGGGGTGCACGGCGCGCGGGCGATGGCGGCGGCGCTCGCCGCGGCCCTGGCCGGCGCGGAGAGCGGCGACTGCGCGGCGGCCGCGCTGGCCGAGCTGCCCGCGCGGACGGAGATCGGCCGCAACGCCCGGCACGCCCTGCGCCTGGCCGGCGCCGGCGAGGACCCGTTCGCGCTGGTCCCGCTGCTGGAGCACGAGATCGTCGACCACGTCTACAGCTACGGCGTCGCCGCCGCCGAGACGGTGCCCATCGCCCTGGCCCTGGCCGTGGCGGCGGACGGCCGGATCGCGCGGGCGCTGCCCGCCGCGGCCTGCCTGTCCCGGGTGGCCGACTCGGCCCCCGCCCTGACGGGCGCGCTCACCGGCGCGCTGGGCGGCGCCGCGGCGATCCCGGGCCCCTGGCGGGACGCGTGCCGCGTCCTGTCCGGCTGTGTGCTGCCCCGGCTCACCGGCACCGACCTGGTGGAACTCGCCGGACTACTGGAAACCGCGCAACCGGCTCAGCCGAGGGGATGATGCGGGCATGACGCCCACCAGAGAAGAAACGCGCACAGAGGGAACGCGCTCGGAAGGTCACGAGCCGACGCTGGAGGAGCGGATCACCGGGGCGCTCGTCGGCGCCGCGGTCGGCGACGCGCTCGGCGGACCCGTCGAGGGCTACTCCCCCGACCAGATCCTCGAGCGCCACGGCGGCCGGATCCGCGGCGTCGTCGGCCCCTGGCACGGCGACGACTGGCGCACCGCCCGTCCGGTCGCGCCCTACCACAAGGGCGACGGCCACGTCACCGACGACACCTTGATGACGCACGCCCTGGTGCGGGTGTACGCCCGGGTCCGCGACCACCTCGACGCCTACGCCGTCGCCGACCACCTGGTCCCCGACCTGATGACCACCCCGCGCTGGATCCCCGAACTGGAGGCCGAGGCGCTGCCGCTGCACCGGGTGTTCCTGGCGGAGAAGTGGCTGGCGGCGCGGCTGCACTACGGCCACGTCGACCCGCGCGAGGCGGGCGTGGGCAACATCGTCAACTGCGGGGCCGCGATGTACATGGCCCCGGTCGGCCTGGTCAACGCGGCCAACCCGGCCGCCGCGTACGCCGAGGCGCTGGACGTGGCCGGCGCCCACCAGTCCTCCTACGGCCGCGAGGCGGCGGGCGTGCTCGCCGCCGGGGTGGCGGCGGCCTGCGCGCCGGAGGCGAGCCCCGACACGGTCGTGACGGCCTGCCTCGCGCTGGCCAAGGACGGCACCCGGACCGCGATCGAGAAGGTCTGCGAGGCGGCAGGCGGCTGCGCGGACGCCGAGTCGGCGCTCGGCGCGCTGCGCGCCGCCGTCGCCCCGTACGACACGGTGGGCCCGGACTACCGCGCCCCCTCGCTGGGCGCCCGCCGCCCGTCCCGGCTGCACGCGATCGAGGAACTGCCCGTCGCGCTCGGCATGCTCGTGGCGGCCCGCGGCGACTTCCGCGAGGCCGTCCTCGGCGCGGTGAACTACGGCCGCGACTGCGACTCCATCGCGACCATGGCCGGGGCGCTGGCCGGGGCGCTGGGCTCGCCGGTCCCGCAGGACTGGGCGACGACGGTGGCCGAGGCCAGCCGCCTCGACCTGTGGGCGCCGGCCCGCACCCTGGCCGAGGTGACCGGCGAGGTCTTCGCCGCGGACGTACGGCGGCGGCGGGCGCACGAGCGGGCGTTCGCCGCGATGGGAGGCCCGGCGTGCTCCGACTGACCTGGGTCCAGCCCGAGGACCTTTTGGGCCATGAGCTGCGCGAGGCCGCCCAAGACGGGCGCGAGCCGTCGGCGATCGCCGCCCGGTGGCGGGCGGCGGGCGGACTGGACGCCCCGGCCCGCGCCGGCGCCTCCCCCGAACCGGCCTCCCGGTACATGCGGCTGCTCGCGGAAGACCTCCTGGACGAGCTGGCCGAACTGCCGAGCCGCTGGGCGGAGGCCGAACCGGCGGACCTGGCCGGGATCCGGGCCCTGTGCCCCGACTGGCCCGCGGACCCCCGACGGGACGGCCAGGCCGCGCCCGCCGTGCCCCGGCCCGAGCGCTACGAGGCCGCCTGGCTCGGCCGGGCGGCGGGCTGCCTGCTCGGCAAGCCCGTCGAGAAGCTCCCCCTGGAGGGCATCCGCCTGCTCGCCCGCGCCGCCGGTGACTGGCCGCTGAGCGCCTGGTTCACCGCCCGCGGCGTGCCCGCGGACCTGGCAGCCCGCTACCCGTGGAACCGCCGCTCCGCGGCGACCAGCCTGGCCGAGAACATCGACGGCATGCCCGAGGACGACGACCTCGACTACCCGCTGCTCAACCTGATGCTGCTGCGTCGGCACGGCCGGGCCTTCCGCACCGCCGACGTCGCCCGGCTCTGGCTGGAGGAACTGCCCGCCGGCCGCGCCTTCACCGCCGAGCGCGTCGCGTACCGCAACCTGCTGCTCGGCATCGAGCCGCCGCGCACCGCCCGGCACCGCAACCCCTTCCGCGAGTGGATCGGCGCCCTGATCCGGGCCGACGTGCACGGCTGGACCAACCCGGGCGACCCGGCCGCCGCCGCCGAACAGGCGTACCGGGACGCCTGCCTCACCCACACCGCGAACGGCGTCTACGCGGCGATGTTCGCCGCCGCCGCGCTGGCGACGGCGGCGGCCGGCGGCCACGACGTGCACGCCTGCCTGGCCGCCGGGCTGACCGTGGTGCCGCCCGGCTCGCGGCTGGCCGTCGCGGTCCGCCAGGCCGTGCGGCTGGCGAACACCCATCCGGACTTCGACGCGGTCGTGGACGCGCTGCACGCCGCCCACGCGGGCTGCCACTGGGTGCACGCCGTCCCCAACACCGCGCTGATCGCCGCCGCCCTCACCCACGCCGACGGCGACTTCGGCGGCGCCGTCTGCCGGGCGGTCTCCGGCGGCTGGGACACCGACTCCAACGGCGCCACGGCCGGGTCGCTCGCCGGACTGCTGGCCGGCGCCCCCGGCGCGCTGCCCGAGCGCTGGACCGCCCCGCTGAAGAACCGCCTGGCCAGCACGGTCGGCGACTTCGACGGCGTCGGCTTCGACGCCCTGGCCCACCTCACCCATCTGGAGGCGTCCCGCCCATGACGGCGCACCCGCCCGGCCCGCAGGGCGCCGCGCCCCTCGCCGGGCTCCGCGTCCTGGACCTCGCGACCCTGTTCGCCGGTCCGATCGCCGCCACGATGCTCGGCGACTTCGGCGCCGAGGTCGTCAAGGTCGAGCACCCCGCCAAGCCCGACCCGGCACGCGGCCACGGACCGGCGAAGAACGGCGTGGGCCTGTGGTGGAAGCTGCTGGGCCGCAACAAACACGCCATCACCCTGGACCTGTCCACGCGTGGGGGCCGGGCGACCCTGCTGCGGCTGGCCGCGGACGCCGACGTGATCATCGAGAACTTCCGCCCCGGCACCCTGGAGAAGTGGGACCTGGGCTGGGCGGAGCTGTCGGCGGCCAACCCGCGCCTGGTCCTCGCCCGGGTCACCGCCTTCGGCCAGTTCGGCCCGTACTCCTCGCGTCCCGGCTTCGGCACCCTGGCCGAGGCGATGAGCGGGTTCGCCGCGATCACCGGGGAGCCGGACGGGCCGCCGACCCTGCCGCCGTTCGGGCTCGCCGACTCCGTCGCGGGCCTGGCCACGGCGTACGCCGTGATGACCGCGCTGGCGGCTCGCGAGCGCACCGGCACGGGCCAGGTCGTGGACATGGCGATCATCGAGCCGATCCTCATGGTGCTCGGCCCGCAGCCCCTCTGGTACGACCAGCTCGGCTACGTCCAGCCGCGCACCGGCAACCGCACCCGCAACAACGCCCCGCGCAACACCTACCGCACCGCGGACGGGACCTGGGTCGCCGTCTCGGCCTCCGCCCAGTCGGTGGCCGAGCGGGTGATGCGCCTGGTGGGCCGCCCGGAGCTGGTCGACGAGCCGTGGTTCGCGACCGGCGCCGAGCGGGCGGCGCACGCCGACGTCCTGGACGAGGCGGTCGGCGGCTGGATCGCCCGGCACACCCGCGACGAGGTGACGGCCGCGTTCGAGAAGGCCGAGGCGGCCATCGCACCGGTCCAGGACGTACGGGACGTGATGGCCGACCCGCAGTACCAGGCGCTCGGCACGCTCGCCACGGTGCACGACCCGGAGCTGGGCCGGATGCGCATGCAGAACGTCCTCTTCCGGCTGTCCGACACGCCGGGCACCATCCGCTGGGCGGGCCGCCCGCACGGCGCGGACACCGACGCGGTGCTGACCGAGCTGGGACTCACCCCCGAGGAGCTGGCCGCGCTGCGCGCGGAGGGCGCGCTGTGACGACCGCCGTCCCCTTCCCGCTCACCTGGCTGTACGCCCCCGGCGACCGCCCCCGCGTGGTCGTCAAGGCGCTCGCCTCCGGCGCCGACGTGGTGGTGATCGACCTGGAGGACGCGGTCGGCCCGGACCGCAAGGAGTACGCCCGCGAGGCCACCGCGGACCTGCTGAGCGAGCCCCCGCCGGTCCCGGTCCACGTGCGCGTCAACGCGCTCGACGGGCCGCTCGCCGCCGCCGACCTGGCGGCGGTGGCCGACCGGCCGGGCCTGGCCGGGCTACGGCTGCCGAAGGTGACCTCGGCGCGGCAGGTGCGCGGGATCGCGCGGCTGCTGCCGCTGCCGAAGGCGACGTCAGCGCGGCAGGGGCGCGGGATCGCGCGGCGCGGCGCGCCGACGGCCGACGGCCCCGGCACGCCGCTCTACGCCCTGCTGGAGAGCGCCCAGGCCATCGAGCACGCCTACGCCATCGCCTCCGCGCACCCGTCCGTGCGGGGCGTCTCGCTCGGCGAGGCGGACCTGCGGGCCGACCTCGGGGTGCGGCAGGACTCCGGGCTCGACTGGTGCCGGGCCCGGGTCGTGGTCGCCGCGCGGGCGGCCGGCCTCGCCCCGCCCGCGCAGTCCGTGCACCCCGACATCCGCGACCTGGAGGGGCTGGCCGCCTCCTGCGCCCGCGGCCGCGCCCTGGGCTTCCTCGGCCGGGCCGCCATCCACCCCCGCCAGCTCCCGATCATCGAGCGCGCCTACCTGCCGACCGACCGCGAACTGGAGGAGGCCGAGACGGTCGTCAAGGCAGCCGCCATGGACCGGGGCGCGCAGGCACTGGCCGACGGCCGCTTCGTCGACGCGGCAGTGGTCGCGGACGCACACCGCACCTTGGCACTGGCCCGCAGATCTTGACGACCCCGCCCCCGCGCGCAGGAGACGCCCCACCTGCTGGGCAAAGCGAGCGCGACGCCCCGACCCTGGCCCCGAGCACAGGAGGCCCCCCTGGCGGGATACGGCAAGCGTGATGCCCCTGTCCGACCCCGCGCGCGGGAGGCGCCCTCGGGGCGGGCTCTTGGTTCGGCCTGCCCAGCACGCCCGGCACGCCGGGGCAGCCCGATGCCGCGCCCAGGAGCCCCCTGCCTTCCGTCGGGCCGCGCCTCCTTCCGGGCGCCCGGCCCCGTGCGAAAGAGGGCGCCCCCGGAAAACTCCGGGGGCGCCCTCCTGCGTGTCGCGGTCGCGCGTCAGCCCTTGCGCAGCGAACCGGAACCGGCGCCGTCCTTCAGACCGGGTTCCTTCGCGAGAGCCGAGTCCTCAGCCACAGCGGAGTCCTGCGGGAGAGCCGAGTCCTTCGCGTCGGCGTCCGCCAGGACCGGTCCGTCCGGCTCGGCCGTCTCAGAGTTTCGGGCGTTCCGGGCGTTCCGGGCGTCCTGAGCCGCGGCATCGCGCGGGGCGCCGACCTCCGCGTCGGCGGCCCCGGCGCTCCCGGAGGCGCTGGCGCCCGCGGCTGCTCCGGCGGTCTCGGCCGCGCGAGACTTCCCGGCAGGCTCCCCGGCCGTGCCGTCCCCGGCAGGCTTCGCGGCCGTGCCGTCCTCAGCAGGCTTTCCGGCCGTGCCATCCTCGGCCGGCTCCCCCGCGCTGCCGGGCGTCGCGGCGCCCTTCTCGTCCGGGCCCGGCGTCTGGGCCGCTTCCGCCCCGGTCGCCTCGCCGTCGGCGGCCAAGCCGCGCTCGACCTCGGCCTCGCGGCCCGGCCGCTTCTTCGCCGACACCCAAATGTAGGCCACCGCCAGCAGGAACACGATCATCGCGGTCCAGTCGTTCAGCCGCAGACCGAGGATGTGGTGGGCGTCGTCGACGCGCATGTACTCGATCCAGCCGCGCCCCACGCAGTACGCGGCGACGTAGAGCGCGAAGGCGCGGCCGTGGCCCAGCCGGAAGCGGCGGTCGGCCCAGATGACCAGGAAGCCGACGCCCACGCACCACAGCGACTCGTACAGGAACGTCGGGTGGTAGTACCCGGGCACCCGGCCGTCCGTCGAGGAGGTGATGTGCAGCGCCCACGGAACGTGCGTCTCTCGTCCGTACAGCTCCTGGTTGAACCAGTTGCCCCAGCGGCCGATCGCCTGGGCGAAGGCGATGCCCGGGGCGACGGCGTCGGCGTAGGCGGGCAGCGGCACGCCCCGGCGCCGGGCCCCGATCCACGCGCCGAGCGCGCCGAGGGCGATCGCGCCCCAGATGCCGAGGCCGCCCTCCCACACCTTGAACGCGTCCACCCAGTTCCGGCCGTCGCTGAAGTACAGCTCGTAGTCGGTGATCACGTGGTAGAGGCGGCCGCCGACCAGGCCGAAGGGCACCGCCCAGATGGCGATGTCGGCCACCGTGCCGACCCGTCCGCCGCGGGCGACCCAGCGTCTGTTGCCGAGCCAGACGGCGACGAAGACGCCGATGATGATGCAGAACGCATAGCCGCGCAGCGGAATCGGTCCGAGGTACAGCACCCCGTGCGACGGGCTGGGAATGTAGGCAAGTTCCATGGCAGGGTCGACGCTACCGCAGCCGGGGCCGGGGCACGGCGGACGGCCCGGCAACGGGTCCGTAACGGGCGCGGCGGTCCGCGGCGGCGCCGGCCGGCGTGCGGACGCTCATCCCTTGGCCGCCGCCTCCACCGTCTGCTTCAGCTTCGCCGGGGTCATCGAGGGGTCCTGGACGATGTTCTTGCCGTTCAGCAGGACGGTCGGGGTGCCGGAGAAGCCGCCGGACTGGAACGCCTGGTGCGACTTGTCGACCCACCCGTCGTGTGTGCCGTTCTTCACACACTTCTGGAAGGCCGGGGTGTTCAGGCCGCTCACCTTCCCGGCGAGCTGGATCAGCCGGCCGTTGTCCGCGTAGGCGTCGTCGGTCTCCTTGGGCTGGTTCTCGTACAGCACGTCGTGGTAGGCGGAGAACTTGCCCGCGTCCTGGGCGCAGGCCGCCGCGTTGGCCGCGCGCAGCGAGCCGGTGCCTTTCAGGTTGCCGTCGATCAGCCTGACCAGGTGGTACTCCACCCGCAGCTCGCCGGCGCCGGTCAGCTCGTGGATCGTCGGGCGGTACTCCGCCTCGAAGCCCTGGCAGGCCGGGCAGCGGAAGTCCTCCCACACCGTGAGCGTCGTCTTCGCGCCGTCCCGACCGACGGGGATCGCCAGGCCGTCCTTGCCCTGCGCTCCCGAGGGCGCCGCCACCGGGCCGGAGTTGCTGCTCTTGCTCTTGCCGGAGTTGGCGGCGAGCACGCCGACCACCGTCGCCAGGGCTAGGACGCAGACCACGGCGGCGGCGACGATCAGCGTGCGCCGCCGCCGCTCGGAGGTCTTCTGCTTCTCGCGCTCGGCCGCCAGCCGCTGGCGCGCGGCGCGCTTTCCTTCATCGTTCTTTCCGCTCACACCACCAGAACGAACCGGGGAGGCGCTCTGCGCCTCCCCGGTCCCAGGTCCACCCGTTCGGATGACCGCACCGCTCGCGGCGGGGTCTTACGCCCGTCCGCGCACCCCGTCCGCCAGCTCGCCGGCGAGGGCGCGGACGGCGTCGAGGCCGGCCGCGTGGTCGGGGGCGTCCAGCATCCGCTTGACGAACGCCGAGCCGACGATCACACCGTCGGCGAACCCGGCGACCTCGGCGGCCTGGGCCGCGTTCGAGACCCCGAGGCCGACGCAGACGGGCAGGTGGGCGGCGGTGGCGCGGGTGCGCTCCACCAGGTCCTGGGCCTGCGCGCCGACGGACTCGCGGGTGCCGGTGACGCCCATCAGGGAGGCGGCGTAGACGAAGCCGGAGCCGACCGCGGTGATCTCGGCGAGCCGCTCGTCCCTGCTGCTGGGCGCCACCACGAAGACGGTCGCCAGGCCCTGCTTGTCAGCGTGCTCGCGCCACAGCGCGGACTCCTGGACCGGCAGGTCGGGCAGGATGCAGCCGGCGCCGCCCGCCTCGGCCAGCTCGGCGGTGAACCGCTCGACGCCGTAGCGGTCGACGGGGTTCCAGTAGGTCATGACGAGGACCGGCTTGCCGGTGGCCGCGTGCGCCTCGCGGACCGTGCGCAGCACGTCGGCGATGCGGACGCCGCCGCGCAGGGCGATGTCGTCGGCGGTCTGGATGACCGGTCCGTCCAGGACCGGGTCGCTGTGCGGGAGCCCGACCTCGACGACGTCGGCGCCGCCGTCGAAGACGGCCTTGACCGCCTCGATGCCGCCGTCCACGGTCGGGAAGCCGGCCGGGAGGTAGGCGATGAGGGCGGAGCGGCCCTCCGCCCGTGCGGCGGCGAGGGTGTCGGACAGAAGCCGGACGTTTCCGCTCACTGGGCGTCTCCCTCGATCTCGGCGGTGGCGGCCTGGTCGGCGGCCACCTCGGCGTCGGCCTCGTACAGCCCGAAGTAGCGGGCGGCGGTGTCCATGTCCTTGTCGCCGCGGCCGGAGAGGTTGACCACGATCAGTCCGTCCTCGCCCAGCTCCCGGCCGACCTCCAGGGCGCCGGCCAGCGCGTGCGCGCTCTCGATCGCCGGGATGATCCCCTCGGTGCGCGACAGCAGGCGCAGGGCCCGCATCGCCGCGTCGTCGGTGACCGCGCGGTACTCGCCGCGGCCGGAGTCCTTGAGGTAGGCGTGCTCGGGGCCGATGCCCGGGTAGTCCAGGCCGGCCGAGATGGAGTAGGGCTCGGTGATCTGGCCCTCGTCGTCCTGGAGGACGTAGGAGCGGGAGCCGTGCAGGACGCCGGGCTCGCCGGCGGTCAGGGTCGCCGCGTGCTCGCCGGTGTGCACGCCGTGGCCCGCCGGTTCGCAGCCGATGAGGCGGACGCCCTCGTCGGGGAGGAAGGCGTGGAAGAGGCCGATGGCGTTGGAGCCGCCGCCGACGCAGGCGACGGCGGCGTCCGGCAGCCGCCCGGTGCGCTCCAGGAGCTGGCGGCGGGCCTCGACGCCGATCACCCGGTGGAAGTCGCGGACCATCGCCGGGAACGGGTGCGGCCCGGCGACGGTGCCGAACAGGTAGTGGGTGCGGTCGACGTTGGCGACCCAGTCGCGGAACGCCTCGTTGATGGCGTCCTTCAGCGTGCGGCTGCCGGACTTCACGGCGACGACCTCGGCGCCGAGCATGCGCATCCGGGCCACGTTGAGCGCCTGCCGCTCGGTGTCGATCTCGCCCATGTAGACGGTGCAGTCGAGGCCGAAGAGCGCGCAGGCCGTGGCGGTGGCGACGCCGTGCTGGCCGGCGCCGGTCTCGGCGATCACCCGGGTCTTGCCCATGCGCCGGGTGAGCAGGGCCTGCCCGAGCACATTGTTGATCTTGTGGGAGCCGGTGTGGTTGAGGTCCTCGCGCTTGAGGAACACCCGGGCGCCCCCGGCCTGCTCGGCGAACCTCGGTACCTCGGTGAGCGCGCTGGGGCGGCCGGTGTAGTTCACCAGCAGGTCGTCCAGCTCGCGGGCGAACTCGGGGTCGGCCTTGGCCTTGTCGTACTCGACGGCGACCTCGTCCACGGCGGCGACCAGCGCCTCCGGGATGAACTTGCCGCCGTAGGCGCCGAAGTAGCCTTCGGCGCTGGGCACACGGCCCTCGGGATCGGGGATGAAGAAGTCGCTGGGCATGCGGAAGCCTCACGGTGGGTGCGGGAAAGGACGCTGCTCTCCGTGGGGACGGGGACGGTCAGCGGCCCGCGGGCCCGCCGCGGCCGACGGCGGCCGCGCGGCGCCGCGCGCTCAGACCGAGTCCCTCGCCCCGCGAGGGCGCTGCCATCGGCGTCCGTTCACCTGGCCCGGCTCGTCCCCGATCACGTAGCGCACCCGGCGTCCGTGCACCCGGCGCGCGGGCGCACGGCAGCCGCGGGGCCGGCAGCCGCGCGCGAGGCGGGCGTACGGGTCCCGGGCGACGGGGGTGAGCGGGAGCTTCATCGGGGCCCAGCCTAGCGAAGGTTCAGCTCCGGCCGTGCCGCAGCGCCGGGTGGGCGCCGGCCGCCACCAGGTCGGCGACCGCGGTCTTCGGGTCGCGGCCGGTGACGAGGGACTCGCCGACCAGGACCGCGTCGGCGCCGGCGTTGGCGTAGGCGATCAGGTCGTGCGGGCCGCGCACGCCGGACTCGGCGACCTTGACGACGCCGTCCGGGATCTCCGGAGCGACCCGCTCGAAGGTGTCGCGGTCGACCTTCAGCGTCTTCAGGTCGCGCGCGTTGACGCCGACGACCTTGGCGCCCGCGGCCACCGCGCGCTCTGCCTCGTCCTCGTCGTGCACCTCGACAAGCGGGGTGAGCCCGATGGACTCGGCGCGCTCGATCAGCGACTCCAGGGCGGGCTGGTCCAGGGCGGCCACGATCAGCAGCACGAGGTCGGCGCCGTGGGCTCGGGCCTCCCAGAGCTGGTAGGAGGTGACGACGAAGTCCTTGCGCAGGACGGGGACGTCCACGCGGGCGCGGACCGCCTCCAGGTCGGCCAGCGAGCCGCCGAAGCGCCGCTGCTCGGTCAGCACCGAGATGACGGAGGCGCCGCCGGCCTCGTAGTCCGCGGCGAGTCCGGCCGGGTCGGCGATGGCGGCGAGCGCGCCCTTGGACGGGCTGGAGCGCTTGACCTCGCAGATCACCTTGACGCCGTCGCCGCGCAGCGCGGCCACGCCGTCCTTGGCCGCGGGCGCCTTCGCCGCGCGCTCCTTGAGCTCGTCGAGGCTGACGCGCGCCTGCCGTTCCGCAAGGTCGGCACGGACTCCGTCGATGATCTCGTCGAGCACACTCACGCGAGCGGCCCCCTTCCAGACGGTGGGATGTTCCAGCGGGTCGAGCGGCCTCCGGCGACCGGCTGACGGGGATCAAGCGGGCCGGAACCGGCGGTCACTGCGATGGTATCCGCAGGAGGGCGAAGGCCCCGCATCCGGTGGACGGCGGTCCCACGACCTGGACGCGCACCGGCCGCTCAGGGGTGCAGCAGGGCGCCCTGGGGCAGGTTGCGGACCACGGTGAAGACGACGACCAGCGCGACCAGGCACCACGTCTGGGCCGTGCCGAGCGCGAGCCGCAGGGGCCGGCCGCGTACCGCGGCGGCCGCCCAGGCGGTCCACACCGCGGCGAAGACGACGGCGCCCACGACGGCCAGGGCGTTGTCGTGCAGGGCGGTGAGCAGGTCCCCGTGGACGAGGGCGTGCGCGCTGCGCAGGCCGCCGCAGCCGGGGCAGTACAGGCCGGTCAGGCGCAGCAGCGGGCAGGCCGGGTAGTGGCCGGGCTGGTTGGGGTCGACCGTCCCCACGTAGGCGGCGGCGCCGGCGACGGCGGCCAGGATCCCGGCGGGCACGGCGAGCCGTCCGAGGACGGCCCGCGGGTGCATGGCGGGCGCCGCGGGGGCGTCGTACGCGGCGCGCGGGGCGGGTATGGGCATCCGGCCGGGCGCGGCCCTCCTGCTGTCGGCTGTCACGTGACGCATTCTGCCCGGCGCCGCGCGTGCCCGCAGCCGCGCGGGCGGGACGCCGGACGTCCGTGCGGCGGCGGGAGAACGGGCGAGGGGCGGCCCGGGGCCGCCCCTCGTCCCGTGTCGTACGGGTCCGTCGCGCGCGTCCGACCGGGTGTCGCCCCCGGTGTCAGCTCTCGACGCGGGCCGGCTCGGCCATCTGGTGCACCGGGTGCTCGTTCTTCTGGCCCATGCCCATCATGCGCATGACGGCGCCGACGACACCGCCGAGCAGCACGACGCCGATGCCGGCCCAGAAGCCCACCGGCATGGCCGCCACCATGAAGGCGCCCGCGACGCAGAAACCGATGAAGGCGATGATGACACCGGTCCAGGCGGCCGGGGTGTGACCGTGGCTGCTGCCCGCCATGACTTGCTCCTCGTTGCTGGGGTTGCTGGGGTTGCTGGGGTTGCTCGTGCTTGCTCGGGGGTTGCTCGTGCTCGCTCGTGCGTGTCCGAGCCGGACGCTCGGCTCATTGTCCCGTACGCGCGCACGCGGCGTGACCGGGGGTGGTCCCCGCCGGGCGCTCACCGCGGCGGGAGCGCGGCGCGGCGAACCGGTCGGCCGCGGGCCGGGGTCAGGCCGGGTCGTCGGTCGTCGGGTCCTCGCCGCGGTCGAGGGCCTTCCACAGGTCCTCGGGGCGGTCCGGGTCGACCGGGCGCGGCGCACGGGCGCGGGGCGCTCCGGAGCGTTCGTAGCGGCCGGACATGGCCGGCCACAGCCGTCCGTAGGCCAGGGCGAGGAGGCCGGCCAGCAGGATCAGCGCCCCGCCGGCGACCGCGACGTAGGGCCAGGCGGTGTGGCTGAGCGAGGCGGCGGTCGCGGCGGTGTCGCCGGACGCCTGGGCGGCCTTCTCGTCGAGGGCGGCGCCGTCGGACGCGCCCGCCAGGGCGGCGGCGACGGTGCCGGCGCCGGACAGCGCGAGCAGGCCCGCCACCAGGAAGCGGCCGGTGCGGCGGACGGCGAAGACGGCCACGAGCGCGGCCAGCCCCACGACGGCGAGCGCCGCGGGCACGCCGGTGACGTCGCTTCCGTCGACGGACAGCGGGAAGGCGCCGCCGGCCACCGTCGCGGTGCCCTCCGCCCAGCGCTGCCGGGAGGCCAGCAGCGCCACGGCCGCGCCGAGCGCGCCGCACAGCAGAGCCAGAGCGAGGCTGCGGCGGCCGGGCCGGGCGGGGGCGGCGGCTTCGGTGCGGGTGCGGGGTAGGGCAGTCACGTACTCCACTATCGCCTGCGCGCGGGGCGGACGGTCACCCGGGGTCGCGCGGGGCGGACCCCAGCCGGTTGGCGGTGTGCACGGCCCGCAGCACGGCGGCGGCCTTGTTGCGGCACTCGGCGTCCTCGGCCACCGGGTCGGAGTCGGCGACGATCCCCGCGCCCGCCTGGACGTGGGCGGTTCCGTCGCGCAGCAGGGCGGTGCGGATGGCGATGGCGGTGTCGGAGTCCCCGGCGAAGTCCAGGTAGCCCACGCAGCCGCCGTACAGCCCGCGCCGGGACGGTTCCAGCTCGTCGATGATCTGGAGGGCGCGCGGCTTGGGCGCCCCGGACAGGGTGCCGGCCGGGAAGCAGGCCGTGAGCACGTCGAAGGCGCTGCGGCCGTCGGCGACGCGCCCGGTGACGGTCGAGACGATGTGCATCACGTGCGAGTAGCGCTCGACGGACATGAAGTCGACGACCTCGACGGAGCCCGGCTCGCAGACCCGTCCGAGGTCGTTGCGCCCGAGATCGACGAGCATCAGGTGCTCGGCGCGCTCCTTGGGGTCGGCCAGCAGCTCGTCGGCGAGGTCCTGGTCCTCCCGCGGGGTGGCGCCGCGCGGCCGGGTGCCGGCGATGGGGTGGACCATGGCCCGGCCGTCCTCGACCTTGACCAGCGCCTCGGGCGAGGAGCCGACCACGTCGAAGCCGTCGAAGCGGAACAGGTACATGTACGGCGAGGGGTTGGTGGCCCGCAGCACCCGGTAGACGTCCAGTGCGCTCGCCGTGCACGGCGTCTCGAAGCGCTGGGAGGGGACGACCTGGAACGCCTCGCCCGCGCGGATGCGCTCCTTGACGTCCTCGACGGCGGCCTGGAAGTCCGCGCCGCCCCAGCGCGCGGTGTACGGGGGCAGTTCGGACGGCGGCAGGGCGGCGGGCGGCTGGGCGACCGGGCGGGAGAGGTCGGCCTCCATCGCGTCCAGGCGCGCCACGGCGTCCGCATAAGCGTCGTCGACGCCGGTGTCGAGGTCGTTGTGGTTGATCGCGTTGGCGATGAGCAGGACCGTGCCGTCCCAGTGGTCGAGGACGGCGAGGTCGGAGGTGAGCAGCATGGTCAGCTCGGGCAGCTTCAGGTCGTCCCGCCCGCCGGGGCCGACCTTCTCCAGACGGCGCACGACGTCGTAGCCGAGGTAGCCGACCATGCCGCCGGTGAAGGGCGGCAGGTCCAGGTCCTGGGCGAGGTCGCGGGGCGTGTGCAGGGCCTCCACGGCGCCGCGGAGGGCGGCCAGCGGGTCTCCCTCGACGGGGACGCCGACCGGCGGGGCGCCCAGCCAGTGGGCGCGGCCGTCCTTCTCGGTGAGGGCGGCGGAGCTGCGCACGCCGACGAAGGAGTAACGGGACCAGGTGAACGCGGAGCTGCCGTTCTCGGCGGACTCCAGCAGGAAGGTGCCGGGGCGCTCGGCGGCGAGCTTGCGGTAGAGCGCGACGGGGGTGTCGCCGTCGGCGAGGAGCTTGCGGGTGACCGGGATGACGCGGCGGTCGGCGGCGAGCTTGCGGAACGTCTCGAGGTCCATGGCGGCCGACCCTACCGATCCGAGACCGGGGCGCCGGTCACGGCAGTCCCGGCGGTCACGGCGGTCCCTGTGGCTTCAGCAGTCCCGGCGGTGTCAGTGGTCCCGCTGGTCTCAGCAGTCCCGGCGGTCCCGGCGGTCTCAGGAACCTCAGCGGTCCCAGCGGCCACGGCGGCCACCGCGACCTCCGCCGTCTCGCCGGTCGCGAGGAGCACGTCGGCCTCGAAGCACGTGCGGTCGCCGGTGTGGCAGGCGGCGCCGGTCTGGTCGACCTTGACCAGCAGGGTGTCGGCGTCGCAGTCCAGCGCGACGGACTTGACCCGCTGCACGTGCCCGGAGGTGTCGCCCTTGACCCAGTACTCCCCGCGGCTGCGCGACCAGTAGGTGCAGCGGCCGGTGGTCAGCGTGCGGTGCAGCGCCTCGTCGTCCATCCAGCCGAGCATCAGCACCTCGCCGGTGTCGTACTGCTGGGCGATGGCGGGGACGAGGCCGTCGGCGCCGCGCTTGAGGCGGGCGGCGACGGCGGGGTCGAGGCTGCTGGGCCGGGGGGCGCCGGGCGTGCTGGTCATGGGTGCCATTGTGCCGCGCCGGGCGGCGGATCCGGGCCCGCGGCCGGGTGCGCGGACGCGCTCCGTGGCCGTAGGCTGACCCCATGTCGACCTTTGCCCAGCGTGAACGGCTTCTGCTCGCCGACCTCTTGGAGACCGCGGGGCCGGACGCGCCCACGCTCTGCGAGGGCTGGCGCACCCGCGACCTCGCCGCGCACGTGGTGGTGCGCGAGCGGCGCCCGGACGCCGCGGGGGGCGCGATGATCAAGCCGCTCGCCGCGCGCCTGGAGAAGGTGCACCAGGAGTACGCCGCGAAGCCCTACGACGAGCTGTTGCAGCTCATCCGCACCGGCCCGCCGCGCTTCTCGCCCTTCCAGCTCAAGCAGGTGGACGAGGCGGCGAACACGGTGGAGTTCTACGTCCACGCCGAGGACGTCCGCCGCGCCCGGCCCGACTGGACGCCGCGCGAGCTGGACCCGGTCTTCCAGGAGGCGCTGTGGTCGCGCCTGGAGCGCACCGCCCGGCTGCTCGGCCGGGGCGTGCCGACGGGACTGGTGCTGCGCCGTCCCAACGGCCAGACGGTCGTCGCCCATCGGGGCACGCCGGTGGTGACGGCCACCGGGGAGCCCTCCGAGCTGCTGCTGTTCGCCTTCGGGCGGCAGGACGCGGCCCGGGTGGCGCTGGAGGGCGAGCAGGACGCGATCGACACGGTCTCGGAGTCGAAGCGGCTGGGCTTCTGAGCCGTCCGGCCGGTCGCGGCGAGCGCGCCCCTCAGCCGGGCAGCTCGGCGCGGCGCAGGCCGGGGGCGGCCAGCGCGACGACGCCGCCCAGGGCGCAGACCACCGCGCTGACGGCGAAGACGGGACCGGTGCCCCAGGCGCCGATCGCGGCGGCGGACAGCGGCATGGACAGCGGGGCGAAGCCGAGACTGACCAGGCTGGCGACGGCGGTGACCCGGCCGAGGTAGGCGGGCGCCGCCGAGGTCTGGAGCAGCGCCCCGCACAACGCGCCGCTGGTCCCCGCCAGGAGGCCGACCAGCAGGGCCGTCCCGGCGGCGGCGAGGACGCTCGGGGCGTGCGGAAGGGCGCCGATGGCCGCGGCGCCCGCGATGCACGCGCCGCCGGTGATCCAGCCCGCGTGCGGCAGCCGTCCGCGCACGGTCAGCAGCAGGGAGGCCGCGCCGGCTCCCGCGCCGAACCCGGCCAGCACCCAGCCGGCCCCGGAGGCGCCCCAGCCGCGTTCGTCGGCCAGCAGGGTGAGACCGACGTTGAGCGGCCCGACGAAGCCGAGGTCGCCCAGGGCGATGGCCAGCATCAGCGGGCCGAGGACGCGGCTGCGGCGGATGTGGCGCAACCCCGCCGCCACGTCGTGCCAGGCGGTGGCGCGGGCGGCGCTCTCGCCGTCAGCGGCGCCCGAAGCATCGGCGGCGGCGCCCGCGGCCTCGTCGGAGGGCAGCGCGCGCATCCGCACGGAGACCAGCAACGGCACGGACACCGCGATCAGCAGGCCCGCGATCCCGAAAGCCGCCGCGGCGCCGCCGAGCGCGACCCCGAGGCCGCCCAGCGGGGCGCCGACGACGTTGGCGAAACGTATCGCCATGCCCCGCATCCCCTGCACCCGGGCGAGCTGGCCGGGACCCGTCACCCGGACGGGCAGCGCGCCCACCGCGGGCAGGAACATCGCGTCCACCGTGCCGAAGACCAGGGCCAGCAGGGTCAGCGGCCACAGCCCGGGGTCGGACAGCCACAGCACCGCGGCCGCCGTGAGCACGGCGGCGCACCGGACGGCGTCGCCGCCGATGACGACCCGGCGCGGCCCGAACCGGTCCGCGACCACTCCCCCGCCCAGCATCAGCAGCGCCCGGGGCAGCGCGCTGACCGCCGTGACGACGCCGGCCTGCGCGGGGGTGCCGGTGCTGACCGCCGCCCAGGACAGGGCGAGGTAGTAGACGTTGTCGCCGACCGTCGACGCGGTGTAGGCGCCGAGCCAGCGCAACACGTTGCCGTCGCGGTGCGCCGGGCGTTCGGCGGGGAGGGCGACGGCGGCCGGTATCGCGGGCGGGCTGGTCACGGGGGCTGCCTCTCTCAGACGCGGAAGGGGAATCCGTACACGTGCAGCGCGACGTGCTCGCGCCCTTCGGTGTCGCCGGCGGCTTGGGCGGCCCGCCCCTGGGTCTGGTACTTCATGAGCACGGCGTGCAGTTCCGCGGTCAGCTCGGCCAGTTCGGGGGCGGTCAGATCGGTCAGGTACTCGGAGTCGCAGGACGCGGCGTTCCACTCGGGGCTCCACTGGGCCCGCTCGTCGAGGTGGCGGCGGTACAGCTCGGCGCGCTGCTCGAACAGGAGCCGGGAGGCGGCCACGTGGGCGGCCGTCTTCTCGGGCGCGTCCCGGAAGTCCTCGTCGTAGATGCTCAGGCCGTCGGAGGCCGGTCGCCACCAGCGCTCGCGCGCGTCCTCGCTGCGCCCCTCGGCCTCTTCGATCAGTCCGTGCTCGGCGAGCTTGCGCAGGTGGTAGCTGACCAGGGACACCGCCTCGTCGACGACGTGGGCGAGGCGCGAGGCGGTCGCCGCCCGCTCCAGGTACAGCGCGCGGTACAGCTTCAGCCGCAGCGGATGCGCGAGCGCCTTGAGGGTGCCCACGTCCGAGATCCGGCGGTACTTCCAGTCGGTCACGTCGCTACCCTAGATGCGAAAGAAAAATTGCGCAAGGAAAACTGCGCAACTTTTCTTGCGCATCTACCCAGCGAAAAGCCCCGGCCGCCGGGCACCGCTTCCCGGCCGGGGCTCCCCCGCGTCGCTGCGCGGACGCCGGCGCCGCGGGCGCGTCAGCGCACCGGGTGGCCCGCGTCCCGCAGCGTCTGCTTCACCTCGCCGATCCGCAGGCTGCCGAAGTGGAACACCGAGGCGGCCAGCACCGCGTCCGCGCCCGCCGCGACGGCCGGCGGGAAGTCGGCGAGGCGGCCCGCGCCGCCGGAGGCGATGACCGGGACCGTCACGTGCTTGCGCACGGCGCTGATCATCTCCAGGTCGTAGCCGCCCTCCGTGCCGTCCGCGTCCATGGAGTTGAGCAGGATCTCCCCGGCGCCCAGCTCCGCGGCCCGGTGCGCCCACTCCACCGCGTCGAGTCCGGCGCCGCGGCGCCCGCCGTGGGTGGTCACCTCGAACGAGCCCGACGGCGTGCGGCGCGCGTCCACCGAGAGGACCAGCACCTGGCGGCCGAACCGCTCGGCGATCTCGCGGATCAGCTCCGGCCGGGCGATGGCGGCGGTGTTGACGCCCACCTTGTCCGCGCCCGCCCGCAGCAGCCGGTCCACGTCCTCAGCGGTACGGACGCCGCCGCCCACCGTCAGCGGGATGAACACCTGCTCCGCGGTGCGGCGCACCACGTCATACGTGGTCTCGCGGTCGCCGGAGGACGCGGTGATGTCCAGGAACGTCAGCTCGTCGGCGCCCTCGGCGTCGTACACCGTGGCCATCTCGACGGGGTCGCCCGCGTCGCGCAGGTTCTCGAAGTTGACGCCCTTGACGACCCGGCCGCCGTCCACGTCCAGGCAGGGGATGACTCGGACCGCCAGCGTCATGGGCTCTCGGCTCCTCGGTACGCCTCTAGTTCCACTTCGACCAGGATGCGCGGGTCGACGAAGCCCTCCACCACCAGCAGGGTCGCCACGGGCCGCACCGCGCCGAACACCTCCTGGTGGGCCCGGCCGACCTCGTCGACGTCCCGCGTGTGGGTCAGGTACATCCGGGTGCGCAGCACCGACTCGGGACCGAGCCCGAACTCGGCGATGGCCTCCAGCGCGCCGGCGAAGGCCACCCTGGCCTGCTCGTAGGGGTCGCCCTCCCCGTACAGCACCGTGCCCCGGAAGGACGTCGTGCCCGCCACCAGGACGCGGTCCCCGGCCGCGACGGCGCGGGAGAAGCCGAAGCTCTCCTCCCAGGGGCTGCCGCTCTGCACCCGCCGTACGGCGCCGGACGTCATGACGACACCGCCTCCAGGGCCTCTTCCAGGGTGAACGCCTTCGCGTACAGGGCCTTGCCGACGATCGCGCCCTCGACGCCGAGCGGCACGAGAGCGGCGAGGGCCCGCAGGTCGTCGAGGCTGGAGACGCCGCCGGAGGCCACCACCGGGCGGTCGGTGGCGGCGCAGACGTTCTTCAGCAGCTCCAGGTTAGGGCCCTGGAGGGTGCCGTCCTTGGCGATGTCGGTGACGACGTAGCGGGCGCAGCCCTCCTTGTCCAGGCGCTCCAGCGTCTCGTACAGGTCGCCGCCGTCCCGGGTCCAGCCGCGCCCGCTCAGGGTGGTGCCGCGGACGTCCAGGCCGACCGCGATCCGGTCGCCGTGCCGGGCGATGACCTCGGCGACCCACGCGGGGCTCTCCAGGGCGGCGGTGCCCAGGTTGACCCGGGCGCAGCCGGTGGCCAGGGCGGCGGCCAGGGTGTCGTCGTCGCGGATGCCGCCGGACAGCTCGACCTTGACGTCCATGGCCTGGGCGACCTCGGCGATCACCGCGCGGTTGTCCCCGGTGCCGAACGCCGCGTCCAGGTCGACCAGGTGCAGCCACTGCGCCCCGGCGTCCTGCCAGGCGAGGGCGGCCTGGAGCGGGGCGCCGTAGGAGGTCTCGGTCCCCGACTCGCCGTGCACCAGGCGGACGGCCTGGCCGTCGCGGACGTCGACGGCGGGGAGGAGTTCGAGCTGCGAAGCCATCACAGGGATCCGATCCAGTTGTTCAGGAGCTGCGCGCCGGCGTCGCCGGACTTCTCGGGGTGGAACTGGGTCGCCGTCAGGGCGCCGTTCTCCACGGCCGCCACGAAGGGCTTGCCGTAGAGGGACCAAGCGACCTTGGGGGCGTGCAACAGCGGGTTGCCGGTCTCCATGCCCCACTCCTGGACGGCGTAGGAGTGCACGAAGTAGAAGCGCGCGTCGGCGTCGAGGCCGGCGAACAGCTCCGAGCCGGCCGGCGCCTCCACGGTGTTCCAGCCCATGTGGGGCACCACGTCGGCCTCCAGCGGGGCGACCGTGCCGGGCCACTCGTCCAGACCGTCGGTCTCCAGGCCGTGCTCGATGCCGCGGGCGAAGAGGATCTGCATGCCGACGCAGATGCCCATCACCGGGCGGCCGCCGGACAGCCGCCGGTCGATGATCCAGTCGCCGCGGGCCTCCGTCAGCCCGCGCATGCAGGCGGCGAAGGCGCCGACGCCGGGCACCAGCAGGCCGTCGGCGTTCATCGCCCGGTCGAAGTCGCGGGTGATCTCGACCTCCGCGCCGGCGCGGGCCAGGGCCCGCTCGGCGGACCGGACGTTGCCGAAGCCGTAGTCGAAGACGACCACGCTCTTGGCCGGGGCGCTCAATTCCACACCCCCAGCCGCAGCACGCCGGCGGCCAGGCACATGGCCGCGCCGATGGACAGCACGGCGATCAGGCTGCGCGGCATCTTCTGCTTGACGAAGGAGACGATGCCGCCGACGAGGAACAGCCCGACGACGATCAGCAGGGTCGACAGGCCGTTCACAGCGCGCCTTTCGTGGAGGGGAGGATGCCGGCCGCGCGCGGGTCGCGCTCGCTGGCGTAGCGCAGCGCACGGGCCAGCGCCTTGAACTGGCACTCCACGATGTGGTGCGCGTTGCGCCCGTAGGGCACGTGCACGTGCAGCGCGATCTGCGCCTGGGCGACGAAGGACTCCAGGATGTGCCGGGTCATCGTGGTGTCGTACTCGCCGATCATCGGCGCCATCTTCTCGGGCTCGGTGTGCACGAGGTAGGGGCGGCCGGAGAGGTCGACGGTGACCTGGGCCAGGGACTCGTCCAGCGGGACCGTGCAGTCGCCGAAGCGGTGGATCCCCACCTTGTCGCCGAGCGCCTGCCGGAAGGCGGCGCCGAGCGCGAGGGCGGTGTCCTCGATGGTGTGGTGGGAGTCGATGTGCAGGTCGCCGTCGGTCTTCACGGTCAGGTCGAACAGCCCGTGCCGGCCGAGCTGGTCGAGCATGTGGTCGTAGAAGCCGACCCCGGTGGCGATGTCGGTCCGCCCGGTCCCGTCGAGGTCGATCTCGACCAGGACCGAGGTCTCCTTGGTGGTGCGCTCCACGCGCCCGACGCGGCTGCTCATGCGCTCTGCTCCTGTTCCTTCTTCAGATCGCGCACCGCGGCGAGGAACGCGTCGTTCTCCTCCGGGGTGCCGGCGGTCACCCGCAGCCGGCCCGGTACGCCGTTGTCGCGGACCAGGACGCCCCGGTCGAGGATCCGCCGCCACGCGGCGTGCGCGTCCGCGAACCGCCCGAACTGGACGAAGTTGGCGTCCGACTCGGTGACCTCGTAGCCGATCGCGCGCAGTTCGGCGACCAGCCGGTCCCGTTCGGCCTTGAGCCGCTCGACGTACTGGAGCAGCGTGTCGGTGTGCTCCAGGGCGGCCAGCGCGGTGACCTGGGTGACCGCCGAGAGGTGGTACGGCAGCCGGACCAGTTGGACGGCGTCCACGACCGCCGGGTGCGCGGCCAGGTAGCCGAGGCGCAGCCCGGCCGCGCCGAACGCCTTGGACATGGTGCGCGAGATCACCAGGTGCGGCCGGCCCTGAAGCAGCGGCAGCAGCGAGGCGCCGTGGCTGAACTCGACGTACGCCTCGTCGACGACGACCATGGACGGCTTCGCCGCCTGGGCGGCCTCGTACAGCGCGAGCACGGTCCGCGCCGGGATCGCGTTGCCGGTGGGGTTGTTGGGGGTGGTGAGGAAGACGACGTCCGGCCGGTGCGCGGCGATCGCCCGCTCGGCGGCGGCGGGGTCGACGGTGAAGTCCTCGCGCCGCGGCCCGGAGATCCAGCCGGTGCCGGTGCCGCGGGCGATGAGCGCGTGCATGGAGTACGACGGCTCGAAGCCGATCGCGGTGCGGCCGGGCCCGGCGAAGGTCTGAAGAAGTTGCTGGATGACCTCGTTGGAGCCGTTGGCCGCCCAGACGTTCTCCCGGGCGACCGGGTGGCCGCCGGTCTTGGTCAGGTACTCGGCGAGCGCGGTCCGCAGCTCCGCCGCGTCCCGGTCGGGGTAGCGGTTGAGGCCGCGGGCGGCCTCGCGGACCCGCTCGGCGATCCGCTCGACGAGCGGTTCGGGCAGCGGGTAGGGGTTCTCGTTCGTGTTCAGCCGGACCGGGACGTCCAACTGGGGGGCGCCGTAGGGCGACTTGCCGCGCAGTTCGTCCCGGACGGGCAGATCGTCGATGGAGAGGCTCACTTGGTCGTCGGCGCCTTCCACCCGAACCGTGCCGTGACCGCGGCGCCGTGCGCCGGCAGGTCCTCCGCCTGGGCCAGCGTCACCACGTGGTGGGCGACCTCGGCGAGGGCCTCGCGCGAGTAGTCCACGATGTGGATGCCGCGCAGGAAGGACTGCACGGACAGGCCCGAGGAGTGGCAGGCGCAGCCGCCGGTGGGCAGCACGTGGTTGGACCCGGCCGCGTAGTCGCCGAGCGAGACGGGCGCCCACGGGCCGATGAAGATCGCGCCGGCGTTGCGGACGCGGTCGGCGACGGCCGCCGCGTCGGCCGTCTGGATCTCCAGGTGCTCCGCGCCGTAGGCGTCGACCACCCGCAGGCCCTCGTCGATGCCGTCGACGAGGACGACGGCGGACTGCTTGCCGGACAGGGCCGGGCGGATCCGGTCCTCGACGTGCTTGGTCGCCTCGACCTGGGGCCGCAGCTCCGCCTCCACCGCGTCCGCCAGCTCGGCGGAGTCGGTGACCAGGACGGCGGCGGCCAGCGGGTCGTGCTCGGCCTGGCTGATCAGGTCGGCGGCGACGTGCACGGGGTCGGCGGTGGCGTCGGCGAGGATCGCGATCTCGGTCGGACCCGCCTCGGCGTCGATGCCGATCTTGCCGGTGAAGTAGCGCTTGGCCGCGGCGACCCAGATGTTGCCGGGGCCGGTGACCATGGTGACGGGCGGGCAGGACTCGGTGCCGTGGGCGAACATCGCCACCGCGCTGGCGCCGCCGGCCGCGTAGACCTCGTCGACGCCGAGCAGGGCGCAGGCGGCGAGGATCGTCGGGTGCGGCAGGCCGCCGGACGCGGCCTGCGCCGGGGAGGCCAGCGCGATCGACTCCACGCCGGCCTCCTGGGCCGGGACGACGTTCATGACCACGGAGGACGGGTAGACCGAGCGGCCGCCGGGCGCGTACAGGCCGACCCGCTCGACCGGCACCCACTTCTCGGTCACCGAGCCGCCGGGGACGACCTGCGTGGTGTGCGCGGCGCGGCGCTGGGCGCGGTGCACCAGCCGGGCCCGCCGGACGGACTCCTCCAGGGCGGCGCGCACGGCGGGGTCGAGCCCTTCCAGCGCCTCCTTGAGCGCCTGGGCGGGGACGCGGACCGATTCCAGCCGCACGCCGTCGAACCGCTCGGCGAAGTCGATCAGCGCCGCGTCGCCGCGATGGCGCACGGCCTCGCAGATCGGACGCACCTTCTCCAGGGCGGCCGAGACGTCGAAGTCGGCCCGGGGCAGCAGGTCGCGCAGGGCGAGGCCCTCGGGAAGGGCGTCGCCGCGCAGATCGATTCGGGAGATCACGCGGTCAATTCTCGCAGACCGCGCTCTCGGGTAGTTCGCCCGTATCAATGGCTGATACAGAATCCCGCTGTCCAGTGGCCGATACGCACCGGCGGGACCCGCGTGTTCCGGCCGTCCCGGAATGCCTGGAAGATCCTCTTCACGTTCCGCGTTCAGACCGTCACACAGCGGGCATCACCGCTGGGACGCCGCGCGGAACGCGCGGGGAGCGGGAGGTGCGGGACGACGCGGGGGAACGCCGGAGAGCGGGGCGCGGCGGAGAGCGGGCGAGACGAGGGGGGAGAAGGGAGAGCGGCGTGACCGAGGTGGCCTGCGCCCGCGCCGGGGATCTGCCGGACGACCTGACCGAGGTCGAGGCCGGGATGTGGCTGGCCTTCCGCGACGGCAGCGCGTACGACCTGCGCAGCGGGGACGCGGCGGTGGACGACCCGCACGGAGGGCGCCCTTGGGGGCCGGAGCGCACGGTGCGGGCGCACACGGTGTGCCGGCTGCTGCTGGACGGGCCGCCCGCGCTCACCGGCAGGGTGGCGTCGTTGAAGCTGACCGGGCTGCGCATCGTGGGCACGGTGGACCTGTCGGGCGGCACGGTGGCGCCGTACGTGGAGCTGCTGGGCTGCCGGTTCGAGCGGGAGGTCCGGCTGCCGGAGGCGCGCTTCTCGACGGTGCGGCTGGTGGACTGCGCGGCGCCCCGGCTGGAGGCGGCCCGGGTGCACACCGAGGGCGACCTGCACCTGCCCCGCTGCCGCTTCCCGCGCGGGATACGGCTCACCGACGCGCGGATCGGCACGGATCTGCTGCTCAGCCAGGCGGTCCTGGGCGGGGACCGCACCGGCCGGTCGGTCGCCGCCGACGGGCTGACCGTGGGCCAGGACCTGACGGCGGAGCTGCTCCAGTCCTGCGGCGAGATCAGCCTGCGCGGCGCCACGGTCGGCGTGTCGCTGAGCCTGCGCGGGGCGCGGCTGTCCGGCGCGGGCGGCCGGTGGGCGCTGAACGCCCCGCAGCTCACCGTGGGGCGCACGCTGTACCTGACCCCGGCCGGGGTCGGCGGCCCGGCGCTGAGCGCGGTGACGCCGGCCCGCGGGACGCGGATCGAGGACTTCGCGTGCCAGGGCGGGGTGCGGCTGGACGACGGGCGGTTCGGCGACGCGGTGGACCTGGAGCGGGCCCGGTTCGGCTTCACCGACGACCAGGCGCTGTCGCTGCGCCGAGTGCAGGCGCCCGAGCTGCGCTTCCTCGGGGAGCGCCCGGCGCGCGGCCAGGTGCTGCTGTCGGGGGCCCGCGTCGTCACCCTCGTGGACCGGGCGGCGAGCTGGCCCGGACCGGGCGGCCTGCACATGGGCGGCTTCGTCTACGAGAACCTGGTGCCGCGCGGTCCGTTCTCGCTGGCCGAGCGGCTGCACTGGGTGGCGGCGGCGACCGCCGAGTACAACCCGGAGCCGTACGAGCGGCTGGCCGCGGTGCTGCGGGAGGCCGGCGAGGACGAGGACGCGCGCGAGGTGCTGCTCGCCAAGCAGCGCCGCCGCCGCGAGACGCTGCCGCCGGCCGGCAGGCTGTGGGGCTTCGTGCAGGACGGCGCGGTGGCCTACGGGTACCGGCCGGCGCGGGCCGCGGTGTGGATGGCGGTGCTGTGGGCGGCCGGCACGCTCGCCTTCGCGCACGCCGCCCATCCCCCGGCCGATCCCGGCGCGCGCCCGCAGTGGAATCCGGCCCTGCTGGCCCTGGATCTGCTGCTGCCGTTCGTCGATCTGGGCCAGGCGGGTCAGTGGCGGCTGAGCGGCGCGTGGCAGTGGCTGTCCGCCGCGATGGTCCTGGTCGGCTGGGTCCTGGCCACCACGGTGGCGGCGGGCGCGACACGGCTGCTGAGGCGCGGGTGACCTCGGGGAGCGTAAGTTGTTGAAGTCTCACCTTTTGCCCGACCTTGACCCGTCGGCGTACAACTTTCCCGAGCTTGCCGGAACCCTCTGGCGCCAGTGCGGCCTGCGGACTTTCAATGGTCGAACCATGGCTTCGCTGCCCTCGTTCATCCGCCCCGCCCGGAGGGCGCGCACCGCCCTCCGCGCCGACGCCGCCGCGCTGCCCGCGGACGCCGAGGCACTGCTCGACGCGCCCGACGAGGCGCTGGGCCCGGCCCTGGTCGCCGTCGCCCGGGGCGCCTACCGCCCCGCCGCCGAGCTGCTCGCCGCCACCCGGGCGCAGGGCCGCTGGGAGGAGCGCGACCGCTACGCGCTGCGGCTGGCCGCGTTCGCCCGCTCGCGCCCCGACTGGCTGGACGCCTGGCGCGCGGCCGAGCCGTACGACCCCGACGTGCTGCTGGTCTCCGCGCAGCTCGCGGTGGACCGCGCCTGGCCCTCCCCCGCCCGCGCCGAGCTGCTGCGCGAGGTCAGCCCGCTGATCACGGCCGCCGCGCGCGGCGACGCCCGGGACCCGGTGCCCTGGCGGGTGGCGCTGGACCACGCGCGCGGCAGCCGGGCCGGCCACCGGTACTTCGAGGAGCTGTGGGAGGCGGCGGTCCGGCGCGACCCGCACCACTACGGCTGCCATGTGGCGGCCCTGCGCTACCTGGCGTCCTCCTGGCACGGCTCGCACCGCGAGTGCTTCGACTTCGCCGACCGGGCCGCCCAGGACGCCCCCGCCGACTCGCTCGTGCAGGCCCTGCCGCTGCGCGCCGCCTTCGCCTACCTCGCCGACGGCTGCGGGCCCGACGTGCCCCGCCCGCGGCTGGACGCGGCCGCCGACCGCGCCATCGCCCTGTCCGCCCGGCTCCCGGCGGCCGCGCCCGGCCCCGCGGAGGTGCGCAACCTGCTGGGCTGCGTCCTGATCCGGCTCGACCGCCCCCAGGACGCCGCCGTCCAGCTCCGCCTGACCGGCCCCTACGCCACCTCCTTCCCCTGGGACCGGGTCTGCGACGACCCCCTGGGCCTGTTCCTGACCGTGCGCGCCGACGTCCGATCCGCGACGCTGACGGGGCTCGTGCGCCCCGAAAGCGAGCGCGGCGAACGGGCCCGCTCGGGCGGCCACTAGGCTTTTGCGCCGTGACCACCGTCCGGCTCCCGCTCTTTCCGCTCAACTCGGTGCTGTTCCCGGGGCTGGTGCTCCCGTTGAACGTCTTCGAGGAGCGCTATCGCGCGATGATGCGCACCCTGCTGAAGACGCCCGAGGACGCGCCGCGCCGCTTCGCCGTCGTCGCGATCCGCGACGGCCACGAGGTGGCGCCGAGCGCCCCGGGGCTGCCCGACCCCACGGCGCGGCCCGAACGCGGCCCCGCCGCCGGGTTCGGCGCCGATCCGGCCCGCGCCTTCTACGGCGTGGGCTGCGTGGCCGACGCGGCAACCGTGCGGGAGCGGGGGAACGGCGGCTTCGAGGTGCTGGCGACCGGCACGACCCGGGTGCGGCTGCTGTCCGTGGACGCCTCCGGCCCCTACCTCACGGCCGAGTTGCAGGAGCTGGGCGAGGAGCCCGGCGACGAGGCGGCCCCGCTGGCCGACGGGGTGCTGCGGTCCTTCCGGCAGTACCAGAAGCGGCTGGCCGGAGCGCGCGAGCGGTCCCTGGCCACCGGCGCCGACCTGCCCGACGAGCCGAGCGTGGTGTCGTACCTGGTGGCGGCGGCGATGGTGCTGGACACCCCGACCAAGCAGCGCCTGCTCCAGGCTCCCGACACCTCCTCGCGGCTGCGCGACGAGCTGCGGCTGCTGCGCTCGGAGACGGCGATCCTGCGGACCCTGCCGTCGCTGCCCGCGCCGGAGCTGACCCGCGCTCCCACGAGCTTCAACTGACGCGCGGGCGCCCGGGGCGCCCCGGGTGATCCGGGACGGGGGGGCAGGTGCGCGGGAAGCGGCACGCGCGGCGGAAGCCCGGCGAGGACCCGTCGAGGACACGGAGCGAACCGGGGAGAACCCGGCGGGACCCGGGAAAGACACCGGAGAGACGCCGTTGACAAGCCGGTGAGGAGCCGGTGAGGAGCCGGTCGGAACGAGGGAAGTCGGCGACGGATGGCGAAGAAGGCGAAGAAGCAGCAGGCCGGGGGCACTCCCGCGACGGTGGCGCTGACCGCGGCGGGCGTGGAGCACACCGTGCACGCCTACGACCACGATCCCGCGCATCCCTCCTACGGCGAGGAGGCGGCGCAGGCCCTCGGCGTCGCACCGGAGCGGGTGTTCAAGACCCTGGTCGCGGACGTCGACGGCGCGCTGACGGTGGCCGTGGTCCCGGTCGCGGGCTCGCTGGACCTGAAGGCGCTGGCGTCGGCGGTGGGCGGCAAGCGCGCGGCGATGGCGGACCCGGCGCTCGCCGAGCGCACCACGGGCTACGTGCGCGGCGGCATCAGCCCGCTGGGCCAGCGCAAGAAGCTGCCCACCGTCCTGGACGCCTCCGCGACGGCCCACCCCACGATCTGCGTCTCGGCGGGCCGCCGCGGCCTGGAGGTGGAACTCGCCCCCTTGGACCTGGCCCGGCTGACCGACGCGGCGGTGGCCACGATCGGCCGGGACTGACGGCCGGCGGCCCACTGCCAGGCCCTGCGGCGCGGGGCGGTCGGCCGTGCGGCCCCGCGTCGCGGGGCGGCCGACCGTGCGGCCCCGCGGCGCCTCGCTGTCACGGCGCGAGGGCGTGTGGCGAAAGTAGCGTCGTCCGCCCGCAGGGCGGGCCCGGCGGTGTCTGGTGCGTGCGATCGCAAGGCGGAGGGTCGCCCCGATACTGGGCGTATCGGGGTGCCCCCGACAACGCGGCGCGCGTGCGTGCCAGACGCCGCCGGGCAGACGGGACTCTCGCAACACGCCCTCGGCGTTCCGCAGCGGGCCGCCGTGGGACGCGTGACCGGCCGCACGGCCGTGTGACGCCTGGCCGTCGGACGCATGGCCCCGTATGACGCGTGATCGTCGCCCGCTCCCGGCGCTGCGGCGGCTCGGCGTTCGGGAGGCGGGTCGGGCGGCTACTGCTCGCCGTGCGGCGAGCGGCCGTCGGACGGGTGGTCGTACGGCGACCGGCCGTCCGGGGCGTGCCCGCCAGCCGCGTAGCCGCTCGCGTCGTGACCTCCCGCCGCGTGGCCCTGCGGCGCGTGGCCGTCCGGCGTAGGCCCGTAGGGGGTGGCGTACGGGCTCTGGGCGTACGGGTCCGGGTCGCGGGGGCCGAAGAGGGCGGTGAGGCCCAGGTGGACCAGGAGGGCCGCCAGGGGCCACGCCAGGAGGGCGCCCTTCGCGCCCAGCCTCAGCGGCGCCGGGAAGGTCACGCCCTTGCCGACGGCCTTGGCGTGCGCGATCACGTCGCTCTCGGGACCGAGCCACAGCCCCACCCGCCACGCCAGCAGCGCTCCGAGCAGGCCGCCGACGCCCAGGGCGACCGCCGACGGCACGCCCCCGCGCCGACGCAGCAGGAAGACGGCCGCCGCGCTGAGCGCGCCGAAGGCCAGGGCCAGCAGCGTGAACGTTCCGTCCACGCCGATCGCCTGCTCGCCCTCGGTGTCCTTGAGGTAGACGACCCAACTGCTTCCGGTGGCGTCCCCGACCAGCGGCACCCGCGGGGCCAGCCAGTTCCACAGCAGCCCCAGCAGCACACCGGCGAGCACGAGGGCGACCGTGATCACCACGGCCTCGCGGACTTCGGTCTTCATCCCGGGTCCGTCCGGCGCGTCCTGACCGGCCTGGCCCACCTGCCCGGCCTGCCCGACCTGACCGGCCTGTCCGAGCCGCCCGGCCTGCTCGTCCTTGCCGTACGCGGCCCCCGCCGCCGCGGTCCCGGCGCCCGGCGTCTGCCAGGTCTGCCGGGGCGGCTGGGGGTGCGGCCCGGCCTGCGGGTCGTCCTCGCCGGACCGGGAGGGCTGTGAGGGCCGCCCGTGCGGCGGCTGGGAGGGGTTCAACGGTGGCGTCACCTTGTCATCGTGCCAGTCGGTCCGCTCGGCCGCGTCACCGGACGGCCGCCCGGCGATACGCCCAGGTCGCCGCCGCCAGCGAGAGCACTCCCACACCGGCGCAGACGGCCATGTCGAGGCCCACCAGCGCCCAGTCGGGACGGGCCGCGAAGGTGCGCGCGTAGGCCTCCACGCCGTAGGTGGACGGCAGCAGGTCGCGGGCGAGCCGGATCGCCTCCGGCATCCGGTCGGGCGGCAGGACGCCCAGGAGCAGGGCGGCGGACATGCCCAACTGACCCAGCAAGGTGGCCAGTTCCGGTCGCGGGGCGAGCAGCCCGCAGACGGCGCCGAGTCCGGAGAGCGCGGCGCCCGCGAGCGGGATCACCGCGACGAGCACCCACAGGTTGCCCAGCGGCAGACCGAACAGCACGCACCCGAAGACCGCGGTCACCAGCGTTCCGGGCACGGTGAAGGACGCGTAGGCCGCCGCCGCGCCGAGCACCACGGCCGCGGGCGGCACCGGCAGCGTCGCGTAGTGGTCGAGGCCGCCGCTGGCCCGCAAGTGGCCGAAGTACTGGGACAGCAGGTTCAGGGCGACGTAGGCCACGACCACGATCGCCGCGCCCGCCACCACGGAGCGGGCCTCGCCGCCGCCGCTGACCACGCCGCGCATCATGATCATGATGCCGACGGACTGGAAGGTCGCCACGAACAGCAGCGGGATCCGTGCCACCCGCGCCCGGGAGAGCTGCGCCCGGTACACGGCGGCGAGGGACGGCCACAGCCGCGCCGACGGTGCGAGTCCGGCCGCTCCGGCCCGCCCGGCGCCGCGGTCCTGCCCGGCCGTCACACCGGCGGACGCGTCGGCGGTTACGACACTCACGTGGAACTGCTCCCTCTTCGCTGCGGCGTCCTGTCCCGCGCCCCGCGCGGCGGCGGGTCGCCCAGGGGACCATACGGACACGGCGGCCCGCGCGCTCACCCTCTCACCGTCTCCGGACGGCGCGGCCCCGCGGCCGTGCTCGCCGCTCACGCCTTCACCAGTCCCTGCCGAGAGGCGCCGCCCAGCGCCAGGTACACGTCCTCCAGGCTGGGCGTGGCGAGGGTGAAGTCGTCCAGGGCGGCGAACGCGGCGCCGCCGGTGACCGTGGCCACGACGGCGCGGGCCTCCTCGGGGGCGAGCCGCAGCGTCCAGCGCCGCCCCGCCGCCGCGGCCCGCTCGCTCAGGGCGGCGATCTCGGGCACCTCCAGGGGCGCCTGGTCCCGCCACACCAGCTCCACCCGGACCTCGTCGGCGACCCGCTCCTTCAGTCCGGCCGGGGTGTCGCAGGCGATGACCCGGCCGGCGTCGAGGACGGCGACCCGGTCGAGCACGGTCTCGGCCTCGATGACGTTGTGGGTGACCAGCAGGACGGTGGCGCCGCGCTCGGCGCGCCGGCGGTCGACGGCGGACCACACCGCGCGCCGGGCCACCGGGTCCATGCCGGTGGTGGGCTCGTCCAGGACCAGCAGCGGGCGCTCGCCGACCAGCGCGGCGGCCACGCAGGCCAGGCGCCGCTGGCCGCCGGAGAGCTTCTTCAGCGGGCGCCCGGCGATCGGCGCGAGGCCCAGTTCGTCGAGCACGGCGTCCCGCTCCGACCTGGCCCGCCGGACGTCCAGTCCGCGCAGCCGCCCGGTGGTCTCGGCGGCGAGCGCCACGGTCAGCTCGTCCAGAGCGCTGGACTCCTGGCCGAGATAGGCGAGGATCCGTGCGGCGCGCTCGGGGTGCGCCACGATGTCGTGGCCGAGGATCTCGACGGCGCCGCGGTCGGGGCGCATCAGTCCGGTGAGCTGGCGGACCAGGGTGGACTTGCCGGCGCCGTTCGGCCCGAGCAGCCCGAACACCTCGCCGCGCCGCACCTGGAGCGTGACGTCGTCGGTGGCGCGCACCTCGGGCGTGCCGGGGGCGCCGCGCCGGCCGCGGGCCGCCGGGTAGGTCTTGGTCAGCCCGCGCACCGCGCACACGACGTCGCTCCCGTGCCGAAGTGCCTGTCCCGCGCGCGTACTCACAAAGGACGAGGGTACGGGGTCCGAGCGCTTTACTCGCCCTTGGGCCGGCCTCGTCCGGTTCCTCCGGGACGCTCCGGAGGGATCCCGGCGGGCGGCGGGCCGCTCAGTCGGCGGCGGGGGCGTGCTCGACGCCGGTGCGCACGTCGATCTCCCGCCAGAAACCGGCCCGGATGGCATACCGGTCGTGCTCGTCGATCTGGTCGTCCTTGTGCGCGAGCAGCCCGAAGCGGGCGGCGTAGCGCAGCAGTTCGCCGTCGACGCGGTGCGGGACCCGGGGGTACATCGACGACAGCTTGCCGAGGTGGCCGCGGTCGCCGAGCCGCTCCACCCAGCGCCGCGCGAACACCTGTCCGACCTCGTAGGGGTCGCCGCCGACGGTGGTGATGTCCTCCTCCCGGTCCGCCCACCGCTGCTCGGCCGTGGTGAGCTGGGCGAGGGTGGGCAGGGAGGCGGCCTCGGCGGGCTCGGCGACCGCGCCGCGCTCCACCCAGCCGCGGTCGGAGGACCAGCGCAGGGTCGCCGTGCTCGGGTGCTGGGCCGGGTGGGCGCCCGGGGCGCGCAGCCCGGCGAGGTCCTTGGGGGTGGGCACGCCCTTGGCGGCGGGCATCCGCTCCCCGGCGCCGTCCCCGGCCTCGCCGTCCTCCGGGTGGCCCCGGTGCGGGGCGGGGCGCTCGACGCCCGTGGGCGGGGCGGACTCGGGCAGCGGGGCGGAGAGGATCGCCGCGATCTCGGGACGGGGGGCGGGCGGCGGCGCGCAGACGCCGCCGAGTTCCTTGGCCCGTACGGCCTTGGTGATCCAGGTGCGGTCCAGGACGCGGCGCTCGTCGGCCTCGGCGACCAGGTCCTCGGACTGGTTGTAGTCGCCGTCGGCGGCCTGCACGGCCCACAGGTGGACGGCGACGCCGTGTTCCTTGGCGGCCATCATGCCGGGCAGCAGGTCGCCGTCGCCGGTGACGAGGACGACGTCGGAGCAGGCGCGGTTGCGGGCGAGTTCGGTCAGCTCGGCGTGCATGGCGGCGTCCACGCCCTTCTGCGCCCAGCGCCCGTCGCTGCGGGTCAGCGCGCCGAGCCGGACGGTGACCCGGGGCATCACCCGCAGCCTGCGGTGCTCGGGTTGCGGGACCCGGTCGGGGGCGCCGTCGAACCAGTAGATGCGCAGCAGGGGGCGCTCGGTGTCGGACTCGGCCTGCTCGCGCAGGCCCTGGACGAGCGCGGTGTGGTCGACGGCGATCCGGGAGCGCGACGGCTCTCCCGCGAGGAGGCTCGCGGCGGCCCCCAGCAGATACCCGGCGTCCACCAGGACGATGCAGCGGTCCACGCGATCCACCCTCTTTCCGGGGGGTTGCCTCGGGCTTGTCGCCCCGTGGTGCGGTTGCGGAGTTCGATACGGGTTCGGTGCGGGTTCGGTGCGGAGTGTGCGACGGCATGCCGAACGGAGTGCGCTTCGGGCTTCCTTCGAGTCTGCCCGACCGCGCCGGGGTTAACGGCCTGAACTCGATCTTCGGCGTGGCGTTTGGGGGCTCGGCGGCCCGATCACCCTTGTCACACAGGGTAATTATCCGACATGCGTTCATTGTCGGCGTATGTGAGTCTGATCGCGGACCTGGCCCCTAGGGCATGTTTCGAAAGTCCCGTCTGCCCGGCGGGCGGACGACGCTACTTCCGAAACACGCCCTAGATCCCCCGTAGGAGGTTGATCACCATGGCCAAGAACCGCAAGCAGGACCGCAACCGGAAGACGTCCGTGGCCGCGGGCGGCCCCCAGAACGGCGAGCGCTCCACGACGGAGGCGCACTCGGACCACGCGCCGCAGCTCTCCCCCACCGGCACGCCCCGTAAGGACAACCAGAAGCGTTTCGGCCACAACTGATTCCGGCGCACGGGCGGTTGACCGAGCCCTGACGCCGACGAGGGGCGTGCCCGCCGTGGACGGGGACGCCCCTTCGCGCGTGGCCGGGGCGCCTGACAGGCGCGGCAGGCCCGGCGCGGTCAGCCCGCCAGGCAGGCCGGTCCGAGCAGCACCTTCAGGTCGCCGAACAGGGCGGGGTCGGGCTTGACCCGGTGCCGGTCCAGGCGCAGCACCGTGGTCGAGCGCGGGCCCTGGAGCTTGATCCGCACCTCGCTGTCGCCCTTGTGGTGGCTGAGGATCTCGCCGAGGCGGCTGACCATCGGCGGCGTGACCTTCAGCGCGGGGATGGTGAGCACCACCGGCGCGTTGGCGCCCGCGTGGGACAGGTCGGGGACCTGGAGTTCCATGGCGACCAGCCGCGGCACGTCCTCGCGCTTGTCGAGGCGGCCCTTGACGAACACCACGGCGTCCTCGACGAGTTGGGTGGACACCAACTGGTAGGTCGCCGGGAAGAACATGCACTCGATGGAGCCCGCGAGGTCCTCCACGGTGGCGATGGCCCAGGCGTTGCCCTGCTTGGTCATCTTGCGCTGGAGGCCGGAGATGATGCCGCCGATGGTGACGACCGCGCCGTCGGCGTGCTCGCCGCCGGTGAGCTGGGAGATGCCCGCGTCGGCCTTGTCGGAGAGCACGTGCTCCAGACCGAAGAGCGGGTGGTCGGAGACGTACAGGCCGAGCATCTCCCGCTCCTGGGCGAGCAGATACGTCTTCTCCCACTCGTCCGGGGAGAACTGCACGTCCAGGCCGAAGCCGGGTTCGCCCGCGGCCTCCTCGCCCATGCCGCCGAAGAGGTCGAACTGCCCCTCGGCCTCCTTGCGCTTGACCGCGACCACGTTGTCGATCATCGGCTCGTACTGCGCGGTGAGGCCCTTGCGGGTGTGGCCCATCTCGTCGAAGGCGCCGGCCTTGATCAGCGACTCGGTGGTCCGCTTGTTGCAGGCGACCGCCTCGACCTTGTCCAGGTAGTCCGGGAAGGAGGCGTACTTCCCCTTGGCCTTGCGGCCCCGGACGATCGCCTCGACCACGTTCGTGCCGACGTTGCGCACGGCGGACAGGCCGAAGAGGATCACGTCGTCGCCCTGGGCGGCGAAGTTGGACATGGACTCGTTGACGTTCGGCGGGAGCACCTTGATGCGCATGCGGCGGCACTCGTTGAGGTAGACCGCCGACTTGTCCTTGTCGTCCTTCACGGAGGTCAGCAGCGCGGCCATGTACTCGGCCGGGTAGTTGGCCTTCAGATACGCGGTCCAGTACGACACCAGGCCGTAGGCGGCGGAGTGGGCCTTGTTGAACGCGTAGCCGGCGAACGGGACCAGCACGTCCCACAGAGCCTGGATGGCCTCGTCGGAGTAGCCCTTCTCGCGCGCGCCCTTCTGGAAGAGGACGAAGTTCTTCGCCAGTTCCTCGGGCTTCTTCTTGCCCATCACACGGCGCAGGATGTCGGCCTCGCCGAGCGAGTAGCCGGCGATGATCTGGGCGGCCTTCTGCACCTGCTCCTGGTAGACGATCAGGCCGTGGGTGACCGCGAGGACCTCTTCGAGGGGCTCCGCCAGCTCCTTGTGGATCGGCGTGATCTCCTGGAGGCCGTTCTTGCGCAGGGCGTAGTTGGTGTGCGAGTCCATGCCCATCGGGCCGGGACGGTAGAGCGCCGAGACGGCGGAGATGTCCTCGAAGTTGTCCGGCTTCATCAGGCGCAGCAGGGAGCGCATGGGGCCGCCGTCGAACTGGAAGACGCCGAGGGTGTCGCCGCGCTGGAGGAGTTCGAAGGTCGTCGGGTCGTCCAGCGGCAGGCCGAGGAGATCGATGTCGATCCCCTTGTTGGACTTCACCATCTTGACGGCGTCGTCCATGATCGTCAGGTTGCGCAGGCCGAGGAAGTCCATCTTCAGCAGGCCGAGCGACTCGCAGCTCGGGTAGTCCCACTGCGTGATGGTCACGCCGTCGGTGTGCCGGACCCAGACGGGCACGTGCTCGGTGATCGTCTCGCTGGACATGATCACGCCGGCGGCGTGCACGCCCATCTGCCGGACCAGGCCCTCGACGCCCTTGGCGGTGTCGATCACCTTCTTCACGTCCGGCTCGTTCTCGTACATCCCGCGGATCTCGCCCGCCTCGCCGTAGCGCGGGTGCCCGGAGTCGGTGATGCCGTTGAGGTCGATGCCCTTGCCGAGGACGTCGGCGGGCATCGCCTTGGTGAGGCGGTCGCCCATCGCGTACGGGTAGCCCAGCACGCGCGCGGAGTCCTTGATGGCGTTCTTCGCCTTGATCTTGCCGTAGGTGCCGATCATGGCGACCTTGTCGGCGCCGTACTTCTCGGTCACGTACCGGATCACCTCGACGCGCCTGCGCTCGTCGAAGTCGATGTCGACGTCGGGCATGGAGACGCGCTCGGGGTTGAGGAACCGCTCGAAGATCAGGCCGTGCGGGATCGGGTCGAGGTCGGTGATGCCCATGGCGTAGGCGACGATCGAGCCGGCCGCGGAGCCTCGGCCGGGGCCGACCGCGATGCCGTTGTTCTTGGCCCACATGATGAAGTCGGCGACCACCAGGAAGTAGCCCGGGAACCCCATCTGGATGATGACGTCCATCTCGTACTCGACCTGCTTCTGGCGGTCGTCGGGGATGCCGCCGGGGAAGCGGCGCTCCATGCCGCGGCGCACCTCCTCCTTGAACCAGGTGATCTCCGTGTAGCCGTCGGGGATGTCGAACCTCGGCATGAGGTTCTTCGCCTCGAACATGCCGGTGGTGTCGACCATCTCGGCGACCAGGAGGGTGTTGGCGCAGCCCTCCTGCCAGGCGTCGGAGGAGTCGATGGCGTACATCTCGTCCGTGGACTTCAGGTAGTAGCCGGTGCCGTCGAACTTGAAGCGGTCGGGGTCGGAGAGGTTCTTGCCGGTCTGGATGCACAGCAGCGCGTCGTGGGCGGTCGCCTCGTGCGCGTAGGTGTAGTGCGAGTCGTTGGTGACCAGCGGGGGGATGCCGAGCTTCTTGCCGATCTCCAGCAGGCCGTCGCGGACCCGGTGCTCGATGTCGATGCCGTGGTCCATCAGCTCCAGGAAGTAGCGGTCCTTGCCGAAGATGTCCTGGTAGTCGGCGGCGGCCTTCAGGGCCTCGTCGAAGTGGCCCAGGCGCAGCCGGGTCTGCACCTCGCCGGAGGGGCAGCCGGTGGAGGCGACGACGCCCTCGGACCACTGGGAGATGGTCTCCTTGTCCATGCGCGGCCACTTCTGCAGCCAGCCCTCGGCGTACGCGTCGGAGGAGAGGCGGAAGAGGTTGTGCAGACCGGTCCGGTTCACCGCCCACATCGTCTTGTGGGTGTACCCGCCGGAGCCGGAGACGTCGTCCCGCTTCTGGTGCGGCTGGCCCCACTGGATCTTGCGCTTGTTGCGCCGCGACTCCGGGGCGACGTACGCCTCGATCCCGATGATCGGGGTGACCCCGGCCTTCTTCGCGGACTGGAAGAAGTCGTACGCCCCGTGCAGGTTGCCGTGGTCGGACATGGCGATGTGCGTCATGCCCATCTCGTTGCACGCGTCGAACATGTCCTTCAGCCGCGCGGCGCCGTCCAGCAGCGAGTACTGGGTGTGCACGTGCAGGTGCGTGAACGGCGGCTTCGACACGGTTCGGCCTCCAGGAGGGACGCAAGGCGGGAGTCGACGGGACTCGGCGGCGGCAGCGGACGCTGTGGGGGAACAGCGTCGAAGTCTATGCCCCGGCACTGACACGCGGCCGCCCTCCCCGCGTGCCTTCCGGCGGAGAGCCGGGCACTCCCGCGAGGCGTGCGACGTTGACGGGGGGAAGCGCGGGGAGACGTCCCGCGCCTCATCCGTCACTGTGAGTCACCGTCCATGACAGGCACCACCCGCACCAGGAGGCACCCAGCGATGTCGGTCCCCCAGCTCAGCGACGAGCAGCGCGGCGAGCAGATCCTCGCCGTCCTCGACACCGCCTTCGGCGAGCTGCTCGCCGCCGACCCGGCCGCGTTCCGCGTGAAGTTCCGCAAGATGGCGGCCTCCGCCTTCGCGTTCTACCGGGGCACGGCGTGCCTCTTCTACCACGACCTCGCCGCGGACGGCGGCGGCCGGACGGCGGGCGAGCGCGGCGTCGACTACCTGGACGAGCGCACCTCGCGCGTGTGGATCCACGGCGACCTGCACGCGGAGAACTTCGGCACGTACATGGACGCGAACGGGCGGCTGGTCTTCAACGTCAACGACTTCGACGAGGCGTACGTCGGCCCCTTCACCTGGGACCTGAAGCGCTTCGCGGCCTCGATCGCCCTGGTCGGGTACGCCAAAGCGCTCAGCGACGAGCAGATCACCGAGCTGGTGCGGCTGTACGCGGCGTCCTACCGGGAGCGGATCCAGGCCCTGGCCACCGGCGCCAAGAGCGACGAGGTGCCGCCCTTCACCCTGGACACCGCCGGGGGCCCGCTGCTGGACGCGCTGCGCGACGCCCGCTCGCTGACCCGCTTCGGGCTGCTGGAGTCGATGACCGAGATCCGGGACTTCGAGCGCCGCTTCGCGCCCGGCGGCGGCGCGGTGGAGCTGGACGCGGCCATCCGCTACAAGGTGCTGGCCGCCTTCGACGGCTATCTGGAGACGCTGCCGGAGTCCTCGCTGGCCCGCCCGGACTCCTACCGCGTGAAGGACGTGGTGGGCCGCCGCGGCATCGGCATCGGCTCGGCCGGGCTGCCGTCGTACAACGTCCTCCTGGAGGGCAACAGCGACGCCCTGGAGAACGACGTGGTGATCTACCTCAAGCAGGCCCAGACCCCGGCCGTCTCCCGGCACATCGCCGACCGGGCGATCCAGGAGTACTTCCAGCACGAGGGCCACCGCACGGTGATCTCCCAGCGGGCCCTCCAGGCGCACGCCGACCCCTGGCTGGGCTGGACCGAGCTGGACGGCGCCGGGCAGCTCGTCGCCGAGATCTCGCCGTACGCCGTCGACCTGGACTGGGACGACATCGACGACCCGGAGGAGATCGCCGAGGTCGTCGCGGACCTCGGCCGGGCCACGGCCGCCATGCACGCGGCGGCGGACGACCAGTCGGGCGAGTCGCTGGTGCCGTTCTCCACCGAGCGGGCCATCGACGCGGTGATCGCCGCCGACGAGGAAGGCTTCGGCCCGCTGCTGGCCGACTTCGCGCACGCCTACGGCGCCCGCGCGCGGGCCGACCACCAGATCTTCCTGGACCTGTTCCGCAACGGGCGGATTCCGGGTCTGTGACGGAAGGGCCGCGCACGGGCCCCCTTTAGACACCCCTTACCGGCGCACGTGACACACTCATCCCTCGCTATGGACATATCCGGGACCCCGCTCAGAGCCGCGCGCGCGGCGCTGTTCACGGCCGTGGTCGTGACGCTCAGCACCGCGTCGCACGTGCTGCTGTCCCAGGTCCCGCTGCCGCTGGACACAGTGGCCGCCGTCGCGGCCGTCGCGTTCCCGTTCGCCTACGCGCTGGCCGGGCGCGAGCGCGGCTTCGGGCGGATCGCCGCCCTGCTGGTCCCGCTGGAGCTGGCCGCCGACACGGTCTTCACCACCGGCCAGCACGTCTGCTACGGGCCCGCCGGCGGCCCGCTCGCCGGTCCGCTGCGCTCGGTCGGCTGGGACGTGCTGTGCGGCAGCGGCACGGACGTCGGCGCCCCCCTGACCCGGTGGAGCGGCGGCGGCGCGCAGCGCCCGCACGCCGGGCAGTGGCCGACCGGCGCCGGCCACCTCGCGGGGCTGCTCGCGCACGCCGGTCCGGCGACCGCCTGGCTGCTGCTCGCCGCGCACGTCGGCGTCGGCCTGCTCGCGGCCGGCTGGCTGCGCCGCGGCGAGCGGGCGGTGGCCCAGTCGCTGCGCGCGGCGGCCGCGACCGCGTTCCGCCCGCTGCTGGCGGCGGCCTCCGGCGCGGGCGCCGTCCCCCGCCCCCGCGCGGCCGCCCGGCCGCCGCGCCCGGCCGCGCCGCGCCGCTCCCCGCGCACCCGCCTGCTCGTGCACTCCCTGGGGCGGCGCGGACCGCCGTGCCCGGCGGCCGTCGCCCGCAGTTGAGCGGCGGCGGCCCGCCCCCGCACAGACGACTCCCACCCCCCATTGCTTCCGCGCGGCACGGCCGCGCGTCCCACAGGAGAACACCACCATGAGCAAGCGGAACAGCCAGTCGGCCAAGACGGCGGCCCGGGAGCGGCTGCGCGTCGAGCGCGAGCGCCAGGCCAAGCGCGACCGGACGAAGCGTCAGCTCCTCGTCGCCGGCGCGGTCGTCGTCGTGCTGGCGGCGGCCGGCGGCATCGGCTACGCCGTCGTGCAGGCCAACAAGCCGGGTCACTGGGAGGCCGAGAAGGGCGCGAAGGTCGTCGCCCCGGCCCACACCTCCGGCCAGGACGGCACGACCGTCGTCATCGGCAAGAGCACGGCCGCCAAGACCCTCAAGGTCTACGAGGACCCGCGCTGCCCGGTGTGCGCCCAGTTCGAGCAGACGGTCGGCACGACCGTGCAGAAGGACATCGACGACGGCAAGTTCAAGATCCAGTACATCGGCGGCACGTTCATCGACGGCGACGCGCTCGGCAAGGGCACGATCGGCTCGCGCGGCGAGGGCTCCAAGAACGCGATGAGCGCCCTGGGCGCCGCGCTGAACGTGAGCCCCGAGGCGTTCCTCCAGTACAAGACGGCGATGTACTCGGCCAAGTGGCACCCGGACGAGACCACCGACAAGTTCAAGGACGACGCCTACCTCCTCCAGATCGCGGACACCGTCCCCGCGCTGAAGGGCAACGCCGCCTTCGACACGGCGGTGAAGAAGGGCACGTACGACGCCTGGGCGCTGGCGATGTCCAAGACCTGGGACACCAACAAGGACGGCGTGACCGGCACGCCCAGCTTCGTCATGAACGGCAAGGTCCTCACCGCGCCGGGCGGCCAGAACCCGCCCATGACGGTGCAGCAGTTCGACTCGGTGGTGGGCGCGGCCCTGAAGGCCTGAACCGCCCGGCATCCGTGACGGGCGCTGAAGAGCGGGCGAAACCAGGTGCTGAAGAGCGGGCGAACTTCACCGGTTCGCCCGCTCTCTGCGTACGGTCAGTGATCTGCGGCCAACCGGCACGGCTACGGCGTCCTCGACGTCACCGCCCAGCGCGCGGGGCCCCGGGACTGCAACAGTTCCGGGGCTTCAGCGGCGCCGGGGCTCTCTAGAGGCCGTCGAGGAAGCCGAGCGCCACGCGCCAGGTGGCCTCGGCGGCCTCCCGGTCGTAGTCCGGCGAGTCGGGGTCGGTGTAGAGGTGGCCGGCCCCGGGGTACCGGTAGACCTCCACGTCGGCGCCGGCCCGGCCCATCTGGAGGTACCAGGCGCTCAGCCAGTCGTCCGTCTCGAACGGGTCGGGCTCGGCCACGTGGAGCTGGACCGGCAGATCGTCGACGTGGACCTCCGGGGCGAGGTCGGACGTGCCGTGCAGCAGGAGCAGTCCGCGGGCCCTCTCGTCGCCGAGGGCCAGCGTCTGGGCGACCGAGGCGCCCAGTGAGAACCCTGCGTACGCCATGCCGCGCTCCGAGTAGGGCGCGGCGGCCAGCACCGCGCGCCGCAGCAGCTCGTCCTTGCCGACGCTCTCCGTGAACTCCCCGCCCGCCTCGGCCGAGTCGAAGACGCGGCCCTCGAAGAGGTCCGGCGTCCACACCTCGTGCCCGGCCGCGCGCAGCCGGCCGGCGGCGTCGCGCACGGCCGGGGTGAGGCCCTGGGTCGAGTGGAAGAGCATGATGTTCATGAGGCCATCGTGCCATCCGGGGACGCCCGCGCCCGGTCGCCGCCGGGCGCCGTCGGCCGACGAGAGCCGCGCCACACCGCCGCGGGCGTTACCCGCGAACTTTTGGATCACACATGTTCATGCTCCCCGGCGGCCGGTTAGGTTCGGATGCATGGAGAACGTACTTCGCCCGCTGGTCGTGGTCGGCGGCTCCGTCGTGCTCACCCTGGTCATCGGCTGGGCCACCGACCTGCTGCTGAGCAAGGCCGACCAGCGGCGTCACGAGACGCCGCTGTGGGGGCTGCTGCGCCGCGCCCGCGTGCCCTATCAACTCGCCCTGTGCTCCGCCCTGCTGAGAGGGTCCTACGACCAGGCCGAGCTGCTGGAGAAGCACCACACCGGCATCGGCCGGACGCTGACCCTGGTGCTGATCGGGTCCGCCGCCTGGCTGGCGATCCGGATCGCCGCGGCGATCGTCGAGACCTCCTACTCGCGCTACGCCCACGGCCGCGCCCACCGGGATCCCGCCCGGGTGCGGCGCGTGCGCACCCAGGTCGAGCTGATCATGCGCGTGGTCTCGGCGGTCGTCATCGTGGTCGCCGCGGCCGCGATGCTGCTGACCTTCCCGGCGATGCGCGCGGCCGGCGCCTCGCTGCTGGCCTCGGCGGGCGTCCTCGGCATCGTCGCCGGCGTCGCCGCGCAGTCCACGCTGAGCAACTTGTTCGCGGGGCTCCAGATCGCCTTCGGCGACTTGGTGCGCATCGGCGACACCGTGGTCGTCGACGAGGAGTGGGGCACCGTCGAGGAGATCACGCTGACCTTCCTGACCGTGCGGACCTGGGACGAGCGCCGGATCACCATGCCGGTGTCGTACTTCACGTCCAACCCGTTCGAGAACTGGTCGCGCGGCACCCCGCAGATGACGGGCACCGTCTTCTGGCACCTCGACCACGCGGCGCCCCTGGAGGCGATGCGCGAGAAGCTGCGCGACATCCTGCGCGAGTGCCCCGCCTGGGACGGCCGCGCCCACAACCTGTACCTCACGGACACCGCCCCCACCACCGTGGAGGTCCGGGCGCTGGTGACGGCGAAGGACGCCGACGACATCTTCACGGTGCGCGTCGCGGTGCGCGAGGAGATGATCCGCTGGCTGCGCGAGCACCACCCGTACGCGCTGCCCCGCGTGCACACGGCCCACGTCCCGGAGGGGTCCGGCGCCGACGCCGATGCGCCGGAGCGGTCGCGCGGCCCCGGGGGCCGGCCCTCCCTCGACAAGTCGGGCTCGGGCCGGCGCTGAACCTGCTTCAGTGGCCGCGCTCCGCGCCGCCGTTGACCTGGATCACCTGCGAGGTGACGTGGGCGGCGGCCGGCGAGGCCAGCCAGTGCAGGGTGGCGGCGACGTCGCCGGGAGTGCCCGCGCGGCCGGTGGAGGTCTCCGCGACGCGCTGCGCGCGGAACTCCTCGTTCACGGCGCCGCCGAAGAAGTCGGTGTCCTCGATGTAACCGGGCGCGACCACGTTGACCGTCACCCCGCGCGGCCCCAACTGACGGGCCAGATCGTGGGCGTAGGGGTGCAGGGCGGCCTTGGCGGAGGCGTAGGCGCCGCTGCCGGAGCCGCGGTAGGCGGCGATGGAGCTGAGGAAGAGCACCCGGCCGCCGGGGTCGGCGAGCCGGTCCTTCAGGGCCTCGGTGAGCAGCACGGCGGTCAGGGTGTTCGTCCGGAAGTCAGAGGTCCAGTCGTCCGCGATCCGGTCCAGCGGGTCGTCCCGCTCCGCCCGCTCCTCGTGGCGCCCGGCGCCTCCGGCGCTGTGCACCAGCACGTCCACGGCGCCGAGTTCGTCGCCCACGAACCGGGCCGCCCCGCGCACCGCCGCCGCGTCACTGAGGTCGGCCGCGTAGACGAGCGCCCCGGGGACCTTGGCCTCGCGCAGCTTCTCCTCCCGCCGTCCGAGCAGCAGGACCCGGTCGCCGTCGGCCGCGAAGGCGTGCGCCGCGGCCCGCCCGATCCCCGTGCCTGCGCCGCTGATCACCACGTTGCGAGTCATGGTCGAAAGCCTAGGGCCTGCCGTCGCGTTCCCGTCTGCCCGGCGACGCCCGGCACGCACTCTCGCCGCACCGGCCGAAGGCCCGCACACGTCCCGTGCGAGGACTTCCCCTCCGGCCGTTCCCGCCGGGGCGACTCGACCGTGCGGGGCGCGGCCCGGGTCAGCGCAGGCTGCGCACGTCGAGGTGGCGCAGCACCCGGTCCACGATCTCCGGGTCCGCGCCGGGCTCGCTGCGCGCCGCCAGCACCTCGTGCCGGGCGGCGCTGAGCATCTCGTTCTGGATCCTGCGGGTGCGCCGGAGCCGGCGCACCCGCTTCGCGTGCGCCTCGTGCCGCTCCTCGTCCCCGATCTGCGGGTTGATCCTCAGCCCGATCTCGAAGGCCCGGCGCAGCATCTGCTCGGACAGGTCCTCGGGCAGGTCCTCGACCGACTCGATCTCCCGCAGCCGCCGCTTGGCCGCCTTGGCCGCGCGCACCGCCAGGGCCCGCTCGAACTCCTGCTCCACTTCGGTGTCGGCCCGCACGCCCAAGCGCTTGACCAGCCAGGGCAGGGTGAGGCCCTGGACCACGAGCGTGACCATGATCACCCCGAAGGCGATGAACACGATCTCGTCCCGGTCGGGGAAGTGCGCCCCACTCCGCGTGGTCAGCGGGACGGCCAGCGCGAGGGCCGCCGAGGCCACGCCGCGCATCCCGGCCCACCACATGACGACCGTCTCCCGCCAACTGGTCGGGATGTCCTCCTCCGTGTCGCGCATCGCGTGCAGGCGCCGGGTCAGCCAGGTCGCCGGCAGCAGCCACAGCAGCCGGACGAACACCACCACGCCGACCACCGCCCCGGCCCAGCCGAGCAGTTCGCCCCAGCGCCCGGAGGCGGTCCGCACGGCGTTGTGCAGCTCCAGGCCGATCAGGCCGAAGGCGACGCCGGTGACCAGGGTGTCCACCACGTCCCAGACGGTGTGCCCGGCCAGCCGGGTCATCACGTCGTCGGCGTCGGAGGCGTACTCGGCCAGGAACAGCGCGGTGGTGAGCACGGCCAGGACGCCGGAGCCGTGCAGCTCCTCGGCCAGCACGTAGGCGGCGTACGGCACGAGCAGGGTGAGGCCGATCTGGAGGGTGGCGTCCCCGAGCAGGTCGAGGAGCTTGTTCGTGCCCCAGCCGAGCGCCACGCCCACGACGACGGCGACCACCGCGGAGAGCACCAGGTCGAGCGCGGCCCGCCAGGCGGAGAACTCCCCGCTGACGGCGGCCGCGATGGCGACGTGGTAGAGCACGATGGCGGTGACGTCGTTGAACAGCCCCTCGCCCTCCAGGATCGACACCAGGCGGCGGGGCAGCCCGAGCTGCCCGGCCACCGCGGTGGCGGCGACCGGGTCGGGCGGGGCGACCAGCGCGCCGAGCGCCAGCGCGGCGGCCACCGACAGGCCCGGCACGATGGTGTGGGCGACGGCGGCGACGCAGAAGCCGGTGACGAACACCAGCGCCACGGCCAGCAGGAAGATCGGACGTTTGTTCGCCGTGAACTGCCGCCAGGAGGTGCGCCGTACGGCGGCGTAGAGCAGCGGCGGCAGCAGCGCGGGCAGGATCAGATCGGGCGGGATGTCGACGTCGGGCACGAAGTCGGTCAGCGCGAGCACGATCCCGAGCAGCGTCATCAGCACCGGCGACGGCAGCCCGAGCCGGTCTCCGACCGGGACGCTGATCACCGCCCCGAGCAGCACGATGAACAGCAGGGCCAACTGATCCACGCTTGGCGCTCCGGGAGGTCGGACGTACACACGGCAGGACTCAAGACTGCCATGCCCCCCTGCTCAGCGGCCTCTTGAGGCCGGGCGCCAGGGGCGCCGCGAGCCGGTGCGCCGTCCGGTCACGGCGCTAGAGCGCGCGCCGCATCGCCCGGTGCGGGATCCCGGCGTCCGGGAACTCGGGCCCGTACGCCTCGTAGCCCAGCCGCGCGTAGAAGCCGAGCGCGTGCGTCTGGGCGTGCAGGTCCATCGCCGCGAGGCCGCGGGCGCGGGCCGCGTCCTCAAGGGCGCGCACGAGGGCCACGCCGACGCCCAGTCCGCGGGCCCGCCGGGTGACGGCGAGCCGCCCGAGGGCGCCGACGCTCCCGTCGCCGCCGGTGCGCCCGGCGGCCGGCTCGCCGTGCAGCAGCCGCCCGGCGCCGAGCGGCGTGCCGTCCTCGCGCACGGCGAGCACGTGCACGGCGCAGGCGTCGAGGGCGTCGTACTCGATCTCCTCGGCGACGCCCTGCTCGACGACGAAGACCTCCCTGCGCACCGCGAAGCACGCCTCGCGGTCCGCGGGGTCCTCCGCGACGCGCACCTGGTACGACGGGGCGGTGCGGCTCACGCGTAGGTCTCCTCGCGGACCTGGTCGAGGGCCTTCTGAAGGTCCTCGGGGTAGTCGCTGGCGAACTCCGCCCACCGGCCGTCGCCGGGGTGCTCGAAGCCCAGCCGGACCGCGTGCAGCCACTGGCGGCCGAGCTTCAGCCGCTGGGCGAGGGTGGGGTCGGCGCCGTAGGTCAGGTCGCCGACGCAGGGGTGGCGGTGGGCGGCCATGTGCACGCGGATCTGGTGGGTGCGGCCGGTCTCCAGCTTGACGTCCAGCAGGGAGGCCGCGCGGAACGCCTCGATCAGGTCGTAGTGCGTGACGGACGGCTTGCCCTCGGCGGTGACCGCCCACTTGTAGTCGTGGTTCGGGTGGCGTCCGATGGGCGCGTCGATGGTGCCGCTGGTGGGGTCGGGGTGGCCCTGGACCAGGGCGTGGTAGCGCTTGTCGACCGTGCGCTCCTTGAACTGGCGCTTGAGCGAGGTGTACGCGTGCTCGGACTTGGCGACTGCCATCAGGCCCGAGGTGCCCACGTCGAGGCGGTGCACGATGCCCTGGCGCTCGGCGGCGCCGGAGGTGGAGATGCGGTAGCCGGCGGCGGCGAGGCCGCCGATGACGGTCGGGCCGCTCCAGCCGGGGCTGGGGTGCGCCGCCACGCCCACCGGCTTGACGATCACGACCACGTCGTCGTCGTCGTGCACGATCTCCATGCCCTCGACCGGCTCGGCGACGATCCGCACGGGCGCGGGCGCCTGCGGCATCTCGACCTCCAGCCAGGCCCCGCCGCGCACCCGCTCGGACTTGCCGACCACCGTGCCGTCGACCAGCACCTTGCCCGCGGCGGTCAGCTCGGCCGCCTTCGTCCGGGAGAAGCCGAACATGCGGGAGATGGCGGCGTCCACGCGCTCGCCCTCCAGGCCGTCCGGCACGGGCAGGGTACGGATCTCGGGAATCGTGCTCACCCGTCGAGTATGCCGGACGGGTGAAGCGGTCCCGCACCCGCGGGCCCCGCCCCCGCCGGCCGCCTCAGTCCTTGTGGACGGCGCCGTCCGGGTCCAGGCCGCGGAAGGACAGCAGCACGATCAGGATGCCGCCGCACACGATCGCGGAGTCCGCGAGGTTGAAGACCGCGAAGTGCTTGGGGGCGATGAAGTCGACCACCGCGCCCTCGAACACGCCGGGCGTGCGGAAGATCCGGTCGGTGAGGTTGCCCAGCGCGCCGCCCAGCAGCAGGCCGAGCGCGATGGCCCAGGGCAGGCTGTAGAGCTTGCGGGCGAGCCGGGCGATCACGACGATCACCGCGGCGGCGATCACCGTGAAGATCACCGTGTAGGCCTCGCCGAAGCTGAAGGCGGCGCCCGCGTTGCGGATCGCGTCTAGCTGGAGCCAGTCCCCGAGGAGGCGCACCGGCGCGTGGTGCTCCAGCTTGGCGACCACGATCAGCTTGCTGACCAGGTCGAGGGCGTACGCGCACGCCGCGACCGAGAACAGCACGGCGACCCGGCGCCGGCCCCGGGGCCGCTCGGCCGCCTCGCCGGCGGCGCCCGCCGTGCCCTGCGGCGCGGCCGTGCCGTCCGCTCCGGCGCCGTCCGGGCCGCCGGGCCGCTGCTGTCCCGGCCCCGCCGCGTCCGGGGTGTCCGGCGTACCGATGATGCGCTCCGCCTCTGCCACGTGAGTCCCTCGACCTAGGTGCTGACTGAGGACGAGCGTACGGCACGCCCGGCGCCCGGATCAGTACCGGCGTTCCTGCTTCTGCTTGCACTCCACGCACAGGGTGGCGCGCGGAAACGCCTGCATACGGGCCTTTCCGATGGGATTGCCGCAGTTCTCGCACAGGCCGTAGGTGCCCGCGTCCAGCCGGTCCAGCGCGCGCCCGGTCTGCACGAGCATCTCCCGGGCGTTGGCGGCGAGCGCCAGCTCGTGCTCGCGCGTGATGTTCTTGGTGCCGGTGTCGGCCTCGTCGTCGCCCGCTCCGTCGCCGGAGTCGCGCATCAGGCCCACCAGGGACTGCTCGGACGAGCTGATCTCGGCGCGCAGCCGCTGCTCCTCGGACTGCAGCTCCGCACGGGCCTGGTCGACCTCCTGCGGCGTCCAGGGGTCCTCACCCGGGCGCACCGCGAGGGGGCCCGGCTCCGCCGCCGCGGCGGGACGTGCCTTGGGGACCGCGGTCTCGGCCGCGGCAGCCCTGCCAGAAGTCTTCTTAGCGACCACCGTCGTGGCTCCCGTCTGCTTCGCGGCCCGCGCCGCGCCCGCCTTCTTGCCCGTGCTCTCGGCGCCGACGCGCTTGGCGCCCGCGCTCTTCGCGGTCGTGCCTTGTGCGTCCGCGGCTTTCGCGGTCGCGCTGTGTGCGTCCGCGGCTTTCGCGGTCGTGCTGTGTGCGTCCGCGGCCTTCGCGGTCGCGCTCTTCGCGGCCGTGCTCTTGGTGGCCTTGCCCTTGGAACCAGCGGCCTTCGCACCAGCGGCCTCGGCATCGGCCGCCTTCGCGCCCACCGGCTTCTCCCCGGCCTTCCTGCCCGCCGTCTTCGCGGCCGCCCGCTTCGGCCGCCGGGCGCCGTCCGGCGCCGACGACCCGGCAGCGGGGGTTCGGTGTGCCGACCCGGCAGCCGAGGTCCCCTGCGCCGACGACACGACGGCCGAGGTCCCGGCGCCCGAGGTCCGGGACCTGCCGGACGCCGACTGCTCGGCGGTCTTCTTCGCCACCATGCCCGCGGCCCCTTCACATAGTGTGACCATGCTCGCGAATCGTGCTGGGACGATAAATCGACTTGAGTCCCGCGGCAACGGGGCACGCCGCCCGATGCGTCCCCCGCGCGCGTGCCGCTCGGCCGGCATGCATCCGTTGTGCCCAGCTCACCGCCGTGTAATCCGGTCCGCCACGCGCGGCCGGGGCCGGAAACGGGGCGCCGCTCCATTCGGGGCGTCCCGCCCGCGGGAAACCGGGTCGGCCCGCGCCCCCGCGCGCCGTACACTGGGCGCAGCGAGAAGCGTGGATGGGGACGAGTAGCGGCGTACGCAGCCCAGAGCGACCCGGGGACGGTGTGAGCCCGGGGGCCGGCGCGGCGTGAAGATCACCCCGGAGCCGCCGGAAGAACGCACCCGTGCGAGCGGGGGCCAGTAGAGCCGGCATCGCGACCCCAATGAGGGGGCTCGCCGGAGCGCTGGACGCGCCGGGGAGCCAAGGAGGGTGGTACCGCGGGAGCGCGCCGCACGGCGTAGGCAGCACGAAGGCTCTCGTCCCTCCGACGGAAGGCAGAACGTCCGCCGGAGGAAGCTCCTTGAATACGCAGCCGCAGTACCGCCAGGTGCCCGCCCAGGTCGACCTGCCCGCGCTCGAGCACGCGGTGCTCGACTTCTGGCGCGAGCAGAAGATCTTCGCCAAGAGCCTGGAGCAGTCCGCGGGCCGCCCCGAATGGGTGTTCTACGAGGGGCCGCCCACCGCCAACGGCATGCCGGGCGCCCACCACATCGAGGCCCGCGTCTTCAAGGACGTCTTCCCCCGCTTCCGCACCATGCGCGGCTACCACGTGGGCCGCAAGGCCGGCTGGGACTGCCACGGCCTCCCGGTGGAGCTGGCGGTGGAGAAGGAGCTGGGCTTCAGCGGCAAGAAGGACATCGAGGCGTACGGCGTCGCCGAGTTCAACGACAGGTGCCGCGCGTCCGTGCTGCGCCACACCGACGCCTTCGCCGAGCTGACCACCCGTATGGGCTACTGGGTCGACCTCGACGACGCCTACGTGACGATGGACCCCGAGTACATCGAGTCGGTCTGGTGGTCGCTGAAGGAGATCTTCGGCAAGGGCCTGCTGGTCCAGGACCACCGCGTCGCCCCCTGGTGCCCGCGCTGCGGCACCGGTCTGTCCGACCACGAGCTGGCGCAGGGCTACGAGACGGTCGTCGACCCGTCCGTCTACGTCCGCTTCCCGCTGACCTCCGGCCCGCTGGCCGGACAGGCCGCGCTGCTGGTGTGGACGACGACCCCGTGGACCCTGGTCTCGAACACCGCCGTCGCCGTGAACCCGGACGTCGCCTACGTCGTCGCCACCGACGGCCGGGAGAAGCTGGTCGTCGCCGAGCCGCTGCTCGGCAAGGCGCTCGGCGAGGGATGGGAGACCACCGGCGAGACCTTCACCGGCGCCGAGATGGAGCGCTGGACCTACCAGCGCCCCTTCGAGCTGGTCGAGTTCCCCGAGCCGGCGCACTTCGTGGTGAACGCCGAGTACGTCACCACCGAGGACGGCACGGGTCTGGTCCACCAGTCCCCCGCCTTCGGCGAGGACGACCTCAAGGTCTGCCGCGCCTACGGCCTGCCGGTGGTCAACCCGGTGCGCCCGGACGGCGCCTTCGAGGACGGCCTCCCGCTGGTCGGCGGCGTCTTCTTCAAGAAGGCGGACGAACGGCTCACCGCCGACCTCGACGAGCGCGGCCTGCTCTTCCGGCACCTGCCGTACGAGCACAGCTACCCGCACTGCTGGCGCTGCCACACCGCGCTGCTCTACTACGCCCAGCCCTCCTGGTACATCCGCACCACCGCGGTCAAGGACCGGCTGCTGGAGGAGAACGAGAAGACCGACTGGTTCCCGGACACCGTCAAGCACGGCCGGTTCGGCGACTGGCTGAACAACAACGTCGACTGGGCGCTGTCCCGCAACCGCTACTGGGGCACCCCGCTGCCCATCTGGCGCTGCGAGGACGACCACCTGACCTGCGTGGGCTCCCGCGCGGAGCTGACCGAGCTGACCGGCGCGGACCAGTCGGGCCTCGACCCGCACCGCCCGTTCATCGACGACGTCGTCTTCCCCTGCCCGCAGTGCGGGAAGACCGCCGCCCGCGTGCCGGAGGTCATCGACGCCTGGTACGACTCCGGTTCGATGCCGTTCGCCCAGTGGGGCTACCCGTACAAGAACAAGGAGCTGTTCGAGAGCCGGTACCCGGCCCAGTTCATCTCCGAGGCCATCGACCAGACCCGCGGCTGGTTCTACACCCTGATGGCCGTCGGCACCCTGGTCTTCGACCAGTCCGCCTACGAGAACGTGGTGTGCCTGGGCCACATCCTGGCCGAGGACGGCCGCAAGATGTCCAAGCACCTGGGCAACATCCTCCAGCCCATCCCGCTGATGGACCAGCACGGCGCGGACGCGGTGCGCTGGTTCATGGCGGCCGGCGGCTCTCCGTGGGCGGCCCGCCGGGTCGGCCACGGCACCATCCAGGAGGTGGTGCGCAAGACGCTGCTGACCTACTGGAACACGGTGGCCTTCCAGGCCCTGTACGCCCGCACCTCCGGCTGGGCCCCCGGCGACGCCGACCCGGCGCCGGCCGACCGCCCCGTCCTGGACCGCTGGCTGCTCAGCGAGCTGCACGCGCTGACCGACCAGGTCACGCAGGCGCTGGAGGCGTACGACACGCAGCGCGCCGGCAAGCTGCTGTCCGCGTTCGTGGACGACCTGTCCAACTGGTACGTCCGCCGCTCGCGCCGCCGCTTCTGGCAGGGCGACAAGGCCGCGCTGCGCACGCTGCACGAGGTCCTGGAGACGGTCACGAAGCTGATGGCGCCGATCACCCCGTTCATCGCCGAACGGGTCTGGCAGGACCTGGTCGTGCCGGTCACCCCGGGCGCCCCGGAGTCGGTGCACCTGGCGAGCTGGCCGGAGGCCGACCTGTCCGCGGTCGACCCGGAGCTGTCCCGGCAGACGGCGCTGGTGCGGCGGCTGGTGGAGCTGGGCCGGGCCACCCGCGCGGAGTCGGGCGTCAAGACCCGCCAGCCGCTGCGGCGGGCGCTGATCGCGGCCGCGGGCTTCGACTCCCTGGACCGCGAGCTGCACGCGCAGATCACGGAGGAGCTGAACGTGGAGGCGCTGGCCTCGCTCAGCGAGGTCGGCGGCTCGCTGGTGGACACCACCGCCAAGGCCAACTTCCGCGCGCTGGGCAAGCGGTTCGGCAAGCGCGTGCAGGAGGTGGCGAAGGCGGTCGCCGGCGCCGACGCGGCGGCGCTGTCGCTGGCGCTGCGCGAGGGCACGGCGTCGGTGGAGGTCGACGGCGAGACGATCGCGCTGGCGCCGGACGAGGTGATCATCACGGAGACCCCGCGCGAGGGCTGGTCGGTGGCCTCCGACGCGGGCGCGACGGTGGCGCTGGACCTGGAGATCACGGAGGAGCTGCGCCGCGCGGGCCTGGCCCGGGACGCGATCCGGCTGATCCAGGAGGCCCGCAAGAACAGCGGCCTGGACGTCGCGGACCGCATCGCGCTGCGCTGGACCTCCACGGACCCGGCGGTCATCGCCGCGCTGTCCGCGCACGCGGGGCTGATCGCCGAGGAGGTGCTGGCGACGGACTTCGCCCAGGGCGAGGCGGACGGCGGCTACGGCGAGACGTTCACCGACGAGGGCCTGTCGCTGACGTTCCGCCTGCGCAAGGTCTGACCCCGGCGGGGCGGGGCGCGCGTCCGAAGAGACGCCCGCCCCGCCGCCGTCCCGCGCCACCGCCATTCGGGTGACCGAGACCGCCCGCGCGGCTCCGTCGCGCGGCGCCGCGCCCCGCGTGCCCGCGCCGTGTCGCGCCTCCCGGTCCCGGACGAAACGAACGGCCCCCGGAGGAGAACCTCCGGGGGCCGTTCGCGCAGACTGCCGACTGCTTCTGCGGGGGACCGCTCTAGGCGGCCGTCAGTTGTCGTCCTCGTCGATCAGGAAACCGCGCATCGGCGACGGCGCCTGTCCCATCGGGGACGGGCCCTGCGGACGGACCGGCGCCATCGGCTGGGTCATCGCCGGGGACATCTGCTGCTGGCCGCCGTAGGACGGACCGGCCGGGGACGGGCCGCCGCCCATCGCCGGGTTGCCGCCGCCGTAGGACGGGGCGCTGGCGCCGGCCGGGGCCATGGAGGGCGCCGGGGACGGCGGCAGCGACGCGGCCGCGGGGGCGCGCGGCGGGGCTAGCGAGTCGTCCGACTGCGTCTCGAGCTGACGGAGCTGGGACTCCAGGTAGGACTTCAGCCGCGTGCGGTACTCGCGCTCGAAGCCGCGCAGGTCCTCGACCTTGCGCTCCAGCGTGGCGCGGGCGGACTCCAGGGAGCCCATCGCGACGCGGTGCTTCTCCTGGGCGTCCCGCTCCAAGGCGTCCGCCTTGGCGCGGGCGTCGCGCTCCAGACCCTCGGCACGCGAACGCGCCTCACCGACGATCTTGTTGGCCTCGGACCGGGCCTCGGCGATCGCCTGGTCGGCGGTCTGCTGGGCCAGCGACAGCACCCGGGCGGCGCTGTCGCCGCCGGGGCCCTGACCCATCGGGCCGGGACCGCCCATGTGACCGGGGCCCATCGGACCCGGGCCCATCTGACCCTGCATCGGGCCCTGACCCATACCCTGCATCGGACCCTGACCCATCGGACCCTGACCCATCGGACCGGGACCCTGACCCATCGGACCCTGACCCATACCCTGCATCGGACCCTGACCCATCGGGCCCGGACCCATCGGACCCTGGCCCTGCGGGCCCTGACCGCCGGGGCCTGCGGGAAGCTGCGGGGCGCCGCTCGGCAACTGAGGCGGGCCGCCCATGGGGCCGCCCATCTGCTGCTGCGGCGGGCCCGATATCCCGGCGGGCACCGGGGCGCCCGGACCGCGCATGCCCTGCGGAGGCATGCCCTGCTGATGCTGCTGGTCCTGCGGCTCCGGGGGCTTGCGCATGTTCTGCTGGTTCTGGGCGGCCGCACGGGTGGCCGCGGCCAGCTTGGCGCGCAGGTCCTCGTTCTCGCGCAGGAGACGTGTCAGCTCGGCCTCGACCTCGTCGAGGAAGGCATCGACCTCGTCCTCGTCATAGCCTTCTCGGAGGCGGACGGTCGTGAACTGCTTGTTCCGCACGTCCTCGGGGGTCAACGGCATCTCTTCACCTCAGTAGTCATCGGCAGTCGGCAAGACCGTGTCGTCCACTGTCACGTCGCCAGGTTTCCCACAATGGCGATCAACACGTAAACGATGATCATCAGAACGAAGAAGGACAGGTCGAGCGCCACGCCCCCGAGACGCAGCGGCGGGATGAACCGCCGCAGAAGCTTCAGCGGTGGATCGGTGACAGTGTAAGTGGCCTCCAGAACGACCACCATCGCCTTGCCGGGCTGCCACGAGCGGGCGAACTGGAACACGTAGTCCATGACCAGCCGGAAGATCAGCACGATGAGGAACACCATCAGCGCGATGTAGAGAACCTCCATGGCCACGCCCATGATCGGTGCTTCCCTCTCCCCTGTTCCCTGGCGGTCTTCCGATGACGCGTCTCAGCTCTGGTTGAAGAACCCGCCCTCTGCGATGCGGGCCTTGTCCTCAGCCGTGACATCGACGTTAGCAGGCGACAACAGAAACACCTTCTGCGTCACCCGCTCGATGCTGCCGTGCAGGCCGAACACCAGCCCGGCCGCGAAGTCGACAAGTCGCTTCGCGTCCGTGTCGTCCATCTCCGTCAGATTCATGATCACCGGAGTGCCCTCACGGAAGTGTTCCCCGATGGTACGGGCCTCGTTGTAGGTCCGGGGGTGCAGCGTGGTGATCCGGTACGGCTCACGTTCGGACACGACCTTGGGCATGATCACCGGTGCGTTCTTCTCCAGGCTGGCGCGTTCTTGTGTGATGGACGCCACGGGCGCGATCCGCGCCGGACGTCCCGATTCCGCCGGAAGCGAAGCGGAATGGGACACAGGTTCCCGTGGTGCCGGAGGCTGCACCATGCGTACCGGTTCTTCCCTTTGCGCCTGATGTGCCCCGTGCGGCAGGTGCGACGGCTCGTGCCGTCGCCGGTCACGCTCCGGCTCCGGGTCCAGTTCGGGCTCGAACTCGTCGTCGGGGTCGAAGCCCCGGCCGTCGTACCCATCGTCCTCCACGAGGCCGAGGTAGACCGCCATCTTGCGCATCGCGCCGGCCATGCTCTGAGTCCTCCGCTCTGTGGTGGATCGGCTGACGACCGCCAAGTCCCCGCGATCCACGAGGTCGTTGCGCCTGCTTCGGCGGTGTTGACCATATTTTCTGCTGTGGTCCGACTTCTTGGCGACGTTACCGGAGCCTGGGGCGGACTCCGAGTACCGAGGTGCCGACGCGCACATGTGTCGCCCCGGCGGCCACGGCCTGCTCCAGGTCCGCACTCATGCCTGCCGAGACCATGGTGGCAGCCGGATGGGTCCCGCGCAGGTCCGTCGACAAATCCATGAGACGTTCGAAGGCCGCCCGTTGACGGCCGGCGTACTCCCCGGCGAGCGGGGCGACGGTCATCAGACCGTCCAGCCTGAGCCCGTCGGCGGCGGCGACCAGGTCGGCCAACTCCGCGACTCCGCCCGGCGCCACGCCGCCCCGCTCCCCCCGGCCGCTCTCCCCCGCGTCCAAGGCGACCTGGATGAGGCAGCCCAACTCGCGCTCCGCGCGCACCGCCTCCTGGGAGAGCGCGGCGACCAGCCGGGCGCGGTCGACGGACTGCACGACGTCGGCGTATTCAAGAACGGATCGCGCCTTGTTGGTCTGGAGCTGCCCGACGAAATGCCAGGCGAGCGGCAGATCCGCGCACCTAGCGGCCTTGGCCGCCGCCTCCTGGTCGCGGTTCTCCGCGACCTGGCGGACCCCGAGTTCCGACAGGATCCGCACGTCCGCCGCCGGGTGGGTCTTGGTGACCACGATCAGGGTCACCTCCTCGCGCGGACGGCCCGCCGCCGCGCACGCGGCGGCGATGCGCTCCTCCACCGTCGCCAGGTTCGCGGCGATCTCCGCTCTGCGGTCCGTCATGTCCGATCAGTCCAGCCAGACATAGCCGGCGAGCCGGCCGGTGGTGCGGTCGCGGCGGTAGGAGAAGCAGTCCTTCGACTCCCGCGTGCACACCGGCGACTGCTCCCGGTCGCGCACGCCGAGGCGCTCCAACTGCGCGTGCACCGCGGCGCTCACGTCGACGGCCGGCGTGCCCCAGCTCGTCTCGGCGTACGCCGCCGGTTCGGCCGCGGCCGCTTCCGCGCGCATCGCCTCCGGCACCTCGTAGCAGCGGCCGCACACGGCGGGGCCGGTGCGGGCGACGATCCGGGCGGGGTCGGCGCCGAGTCCGGTCATCGCGCGGACGGCGGCCGGGACCACCCCGGCCATCATGCCGGGCCGTCCGGCGTGCGCCGCCGCCGCGATCCCCGCGACGGGGTCGGCGAGCAGCACCGGGGTGCAGTCGGCGGTGAGCACGGCGAGCGCGAGCCCGCGCCGGCGGGTGACCACCGCGTCGACGGCGGGGACGCCGGACGCGGCGTCCCACGGCCCGTCGACGACCGCCGCGTCCGCGCCGTGCACCTGGTTCATCCAGACCACCTGGCCCGGATCGAGTCCGAGGGACCGGGCGGCCCGTTCGCGGTTGGCGGCCACGGCGCCGGGGTCGTCGCCGACCGCGCCGCCGAGGTTCAGCTCCTCGTACGGAACGGCGCTCACCCCGCCCCACCGGTCGGTGAAGGCGAAGTGCGCGCCGCTCACGGTGTCGCGCTGCCCTATCACTTCAAGAAGTCCGGTACGTCCAGTTCCTCGGCCGCGCTGTCCGAGTAGGTCCGCGGGGCGGGCGGGACCGGCGCGGCGGGTTCGCTCACCGGCTCGGGGGCCTGGGGCTCGGGCTCCTCCTTCGGCGTCACGCTGCCGAGCGAGCCGAAGGTCGGGCGGCTCTCGGACTGGCGGGCCGGCGCGGACTCCTCGCGGCGGGGCGCGGCGGAGGCCGAGCCCAGGACGTTGTCCCGGCGGGCCGGCGGCTGGCCGCCGTCGAATCCGGCCGCGATGACGGTGACCCGGACCTCGTCGCCGAGGGCGTCGTCGATGACCGCGCCGAAGATGATGTTCGCCTCGGGGTGGGCGGCCTCGCTGACCAGTTGGGCGGCCTCGTTGATCTCGAACAGGCCGAGGTCGGAGCCGCCGGAGATGGACAGCAGCACTCCGCGGGCGCCGTCGATGGAGGCTTCGAGCAGCGGCGAGGAGATCGCCATCTCGGCGGCGGCCACCGCGCGGTCGTCGCCGCGGGCCGAGCCGATGCCCATGAGGGCCGAACCGGCCTCGGACATGACCGACTTGACGTCGGCGAAGTCGAGGTTGATCAGGCCGGGGGTGGTGATCAGGTCGGTGATGCCCTGCACGCCGGAGAGCAGCACCTGGTCCGCGGACTTGAACGCGTCGAGCACGCTGACCTGGCGGTCCGAGATGGACAGCAGCCGGTCGTTGGGGATGACGATGAGGGTGTCGACCTCTTCGCGCAGCTCGGCGATGCCGTCCTCGGCCTGGTTGGCGCGGCGGCGCCCTTCGAAGGTGAACGGGCGGGTGACCACGCCGATGGTGAGGGCGCCGAGCGAGCGGGCGATGTTGGCCACGACGGGCGCGCCGCCGGTGCCGGTGCCGCCGCCTTCGCCGGCCGTCACGAAGACCATGTCGGCCCCCTTGAGGACCTCCTCGATCTCCTCGCGGTGGTCCTCGGCGGCCTTGCGGCCGACGGCCGGGTTGGCTCCGGCGCCGAGTCCGCGGGTGAGTTCGCGGCCGACGTCGAGCTTGACGTCGGCGTCGCTCATCAACAGCGCCTGCGCGTCGGTGTTGATGGCGATGAACTCGACGCCCTTGAGACCGACCTCGATCATCCGGTTGATGGCATTGACACCACCGCCGCCGACACCGATGACTTTGATGACTGCGAGGTAGTTCTGCGGTGCTGCCACGTCGAAGGCCTCTCGCCTCGAGTTACGTGTCGCCGTCTCGCGTTTGCCCGCGATCCGCCGACTGATGCCGAATGGGACGGTCCGTAATGCCGACCCGAACCCTAACGTTGAAGTTTAGGGTTACCAGTGTGCCTGTTCCGTGAAGTCTTCTGAACAGGACACTAAGTCGACACGTGGCGCCCGTTCAACGAACACGCCGAACCTCCCGTTTTTCTTTTCACCCTATGTGATCAGGCATAGCGGTGCCCAGCCAGGGTGCTGGCCTGGTCAGATGTGCGTCAACTCGTGGATGACGCGGGGGCGGTGGGGGCGCTCACGTCGAAGTGCCGTGCGCGCGGGGCCGCTTTCAGCAGGGCCGTGAGCGCGCGGGCCTTCCCGGCGCCGTCCTCGCCGCTGCCCCAGTTCACCGTGCGGCCGCCGGTCAGCTCCAGCGAGATGTCGTCGTAGGTACGGACGTTCACGGTGCGGGTCTGGCCCGCGACGGCCCTCGGGAGGCGCCCGGCGACGGCCACCGCCTCGCGCACCAGCGCGGCCTCGTCGAAGCGCCGCGCGCTGGCCGCCGCCGAGCCGGTGCGGGAGAGGGACAGCCGCAGGACGGGAGCGCCCGTCGGCGCCTGGGCGACGGTGGCGAACCGGACGCCCTCGGCGTCCACTTCGACGAACTTCCCGCCCCTGTCCTCCACCATGACCGCGGTGCGCTCGACCACCTTCAGCGCGATGCCGTGCGGCCAGGAGCGCTCCACGTCGACCGAGTCGACGCGGGACAGGCGGCGGCGCAGCCGGGCGGCGACGGCGCCGGTGTCCACCGAGGCGAGCGGATCGCCCGTCGGGACCGCAGCGGCGGCGCGCACCTGGGCGGGCGTCAACACCCGTGTGCCGGACACGGTCACGCGCTCCACGCGGGTCCACGCGGAGCCGTACAGGAGCCACAGGGCGCCGCCGCCGAGGAGGGCGGCGGCCAGCGCCCCGACCGCGACGGTGCGCGGGCGGGGCCGCCGGAGCCTGCGGATCGGGGGCGGGCCGGACGACTCCCGCCAGCGGTCGCCGCGTTCGGCGGTCGTCGGTCCGGCCACGCTTCAAGCCCCTTCGCTCACATGGTCCTAGCGGTGCGAGGCGATGGCCTCGCGCACCATGCCGACGAGCAGGTCGTCGGCGTCCCGGCGGCCGAACTCGGCCGCGGCGCGGGACATCTGGTACAGCCGGTGCGGATCGGCCAGCACGGGAAGGAGGTTGTGCTGGAGCCACTCGGGGGTGAGTTCCGCGTCGTCGACCAGGAGGCCGCCGCCGGCCTTCACCACCGGCTGGGCGTTCAGCCGCTGTTCGCCGTTGCCGATGGGCAGCGGGACGTAGGCGGCCGGGAGTCCGACGGCGGTGAGTTCGGCGACGGTCATCGCGCCCGCGCGGCAGAGCATCATGTCTGCCGCGGCGTACGCGAGGTCCATCCGGTCCAGATAACTTACCGGGATGTAGGGGGGCATGCCCGGCATCTGCTGCACTTGCGGCAGTTCGTTCTTCGGGCCGACCGCGTGCAGGATCTGGATGCCTGCCTGCTGGAGCCACGGGGCGACCTGCTGGACCACCTCGTTGAGCCGCCGGGCGCCCTGGGAGCCGCCGGAGACCAGCAGGGTGGGCAGGTGGGGGTCGAGCCCGAACGCCGCGCGCGCCGCGGGGCGTACGGCCGCGCGGTCCAGGGTGGCGATGGCCCGGCGCAGCGGGATGCCGATGTAGCGGGCGCCGCGGAGCTTGCTGTCGGGGGTGGAGACGGCCACCTGGGCCGCGTAGCGCGAGCCGATCTTGTTGGCCAGGCCGGGGCGGGCGTTGGCCTCGTGGATCACGATGGGCACGCCGAGCCGCTTGGCGGCCAGGTAGGCGGGCAGGGCGACGTAGCCGCCGAAGCCGGCCACGGCGTCCGCCTTGGTGCGCTCCAGGATCTGCTCGGCCGCCTTGATGGTGCCGCGCAGCCGGCCCGGCACGGTGATCAGTTCGGGAGTGGGCTTGCGCGGCAGCGGCACCGCCGGGATCAGCGCCAGCTCGTAGCCCCGCTCGGGCACCAGCCGGGTCTCCAGACCGCGCTCCGTGCCCAGGGCCGTGATCCCCACGGTCGGGTCCTGCCTGCGCAGGGCGTCCGCGAGGGCGAGCGCGGGCTCGATGTGGCCCGCGGTACCTCCGCCGGCGAGTACGACATGCACCGAAATTCACCGCTCTCCGGACGGACGCGCCGCCGAGGCGCGCCGTCGCATCGTGTTCCATCTCCGAGGCTCCTGACCGGATCCCCGACCCGATCCTGCCCCGGATCCCCGGACGGATCCGCGGCCGGAGCGTGCGCCGGGCTCCCGTCCGGCGCCGCCGCCGGGCTTCCGGTCGGCGCCCCGCACGGGTTTCCGGCCGGAAGCCCGGCCGGCCGTGGAGCCTCCTGCCCGCTTTCTGCCAAAGCGAGGCTGCCGCATGGCAAGCGCCGCCCGCGCACCGGGCTCGTCTCGCGCGAAGGCGATCAGCAGCCCGATGGCGAACATCGTCGGCAGCAGGGCGGACCCGCCGTAGGAGAACAGCGGGAGCGGGACGCCGGCGATCGGCAGCAGGCCGAGCACCGCACCGATGTTGATCACCGCCTGCGCGATGATCCAGGTGGTCACGCCTCCCGCGGCGTACCTCACGAAGGGGTCCTCCGTGCGTCCGGCCACGCGGATGCCCGCATAGCCTAGAGCCGCGAACAGGGCGAGCACCGACAGCGTCCCCGCCAGGCCCAGTTCCTCACCGGTGACGGCGAAGATGAAGTCCGTGTGGGCTTCGGGCAGTTGTCCCCATTTCTCCACACTCGCGCCGAGGCCGGAGCCGAAGAGGCCGCCGGAGGCCAGCGCGTAGATGCCGTGCACCGCCTGCCAGCACTTGGAGGCGTCGGAGGAGCCGACGCAGGCGAACCGGCCCAGGCGGTTGGGGCTGGTCTTGATCAGGATCAGGCCGATCAGCGCGGCGACCGACAGCACGCCGACGAAGAGCCGGGTGGGGGCGCCCGCCAGCCACAGCAGGCCGAAGAGGATGGCGGTGAGGATGATCGCGGTGCCCATGTCGCCGCCTAGCATGATCAGTCCGAGCAGCATGAAGGCGACCGGCACCAGCGGCACCAGCATGTGCTTCCACTGGGTCAGCAGCCGCCGCTCCTGCTTGCGCGCGATCAGGTCGGCGCCCCACAGCACCAGCGCCAGCTTGCCGATCTCGCTGGGCTGGATCTGGAAGGAGCCGCCCAGCGAGATCCAGTTCTGGTTGCCGTTGACCGACATCCCTATCCCCGGCACCTGCACCAGCGCCATCAGGAAGACCGCGCCCGCCAGGATCGGATAGGCCAGCGCCCGGTGCAGTCTGACCGGCATGCGCGCGGCGGCGAGCAGCAGGACAGCGCCGATCGCGGCCGCCAGGAGCTGTTTGCGGAAGAAGTACGAACCGGGCAGCGCCATCTGGAGCGCGGTGACCTGGGAGGCCGAGTAGACCATCACCAGGCCCAGCACGGTGATCAGCGAGCCGCCGCCGAGGATCAGGTAGTAGGCGGTGAGCGGGCGGTCCCACGCCTTGCGGGCGCGGTCGAGGAGCTGCCGTGCGGGGTTCTGGCGCGGGACGCCGCCGGGGGCGGGCCGTCCGGCGGCCCGCTGAACGGGCGGGCGGCCGGTGCGGCTGGGAGAGCTACCGGGCATCTCGGCCTCCGCTGTACGTCGGCCGCATCCCTCTGATCCGGCTCGCGGGTCCCACGCGTCCCTCCCGAGGTCGCCCGGCGGCGGGGGCGGCCGGGGTCAGCGGTCGCCGAGTTCGCGGACGGCCTCCGCGAACGCGTCGCCGCGCTGGTTGTAGTCAGCGAACATGTCCATCGATGCGCAGGCCGGGGCCAGCAGTACCGTGTCGCCGGGCCGGGCGAGCCGCCGCGCCTCCTGGACGGCCTGGAGCATCGCCCCAGTGTCGGTCCGGTCGAGGTCGACGACGGGGACTTCCGGGGCGTGTCGCGCGAGGGCGTCGCGGATCAGGGCGCGGTCGGCGCCGAGGAGGACGGCGCCGCGCAGCCGCTTCGCCGAGCCCGCGACGAGGTCGTCGAAGGTCGCGCCCTTCGCGAGTCCGCCCGCGATCCATACGATCGGGTCATACGACGCCAACGAGGCTTCCGTGGCGTGCGTGTTGGTGGCCTTGGAGTCGTCCACGTAGGCCACGCCGTCCACGTCGGCGACGTGCGCGATGCGGTGGGCGTCCGGGGTGAAGGCCCGCAGGCCCTCCCGGACGGCGGCGGCGGGCACGCCGAAGGAGCGGGCGAGGGCCGCCGCGGCGAGCGCGTTGGCGATGTTGTGCGGGGCGGGCGGGCGGACGTCGGCGACCTCGGCCAGTTCCTGGGCGTTCGTCTGCCGGTTCTCGACGAAGGCCCGGTCGACCAGGAGGCCCTCGACGACGCCGAGTTGGGAGGGGCCGGGGGCGCCGAGGGTGAAGCCGACCGCCCGGCACCCCTCCTCGACGTCGGCCTGGCGCACCAGGTCCTCGGTGGCCGGGTCGGCGGCGTTGTAGACGCAGGCGACGCGGTTGCCCTCGTAGACGCGGCCCTTGTCGGCGGCGTAGGCCGCCATGGAGCCGTGCCAGTCCAGGTGGTCCGGGGCGAGGTTGAGCACCGCGGCGGAGTCCGCGCGCAGGGAGGGCGACCAGTGGAGCTGGTAGCTGGAGAGTTCGACGGCCAGGACGTCGTACTCGCTCTCGCCGAGGACGGCGTCCAGCAGGGAGACGCCGATGTTGCCGACCGCCGCCGTGCGCAGGCCCGCCGCCTTCAGGATGGAGGCGAGCATCCGCACGGTGGTGGTCTTGCCGTTGGTGCCGGTGACGGCGAGCCAGGGGGCCGGCTTCCTGCCGTCCAGACCGCGCAGCCGCCAGGCGAGTTCCACGTCGCCCCAGACCGGGACGCCGGCCTCGGCGGCGGCCTGGAAGAGCGGCTTGTCCGGCTTCCAGCCGGGCGCGGTGACGATCAGCTCGGCGCCCTCGGGCAGGGTGTCTCCGTCGCCGAGGCGCACGGTGACGCCCAGGGCCGCCAGCTCGGCCGCCTGCGCCCGGGAGCGCTCGTCGTCGCCGTCGTTGACGACGGTGACCTGTGCGCCCAGGCCGTGCAGCACCCTGGCCGCCGGGATCCCGGAGACCCCGAGTCCGGCGACGGTGACGTGCTTCCCCTGCCAGTCGGTCACTTGTTGGCTGCCCATCCCGCGTAGAAGAGGCCCAGTCCGACGATCACGCAGATGCCCTGGATGATCCAGAAGCGGACCACGACCAGGACCTCGGACCAGCCCTTGAGTTCGAAGTGGTGCTGGAGCGGCGCCATCCGGAAGACCCGCCTGCCGGTGAGCCGGAAGGAGCCGACCTGGATGACGACCGACATGGTGATGAGGACGAACAGGCCGCCCATGATGGCCACCAGCAGCTCCGTGCGGGAGAGGATGGCCAGACCGGTCAGGACGCCGCCGAGGGCGAGCGAGCCGGTGTCGCCCATGAAGATCTTCGCCGGCGAGGTGTTCCACCACAGGAAGCCCAGGCAGGCGCCCATCAGCGCGGAGGCGATGACGGCGAGGTCGAGCGGGTCGCGCACCTCGTAGCAGGCGGACGGCTGGGTCAGGGTCGCCGCGTTGGCGCAGGACTCCTGCCACTGCCAGACGCCGATGAACGTGTAGGCGCCGAAGACGAGGACGGAGGCGCCGGTGGCCAGGCCGTCCAGGCCGTCGGTCAGGTTCACGCCGTTGGACATCGCCAAGATCATGAACAGCGCCCAGACGACGAACAGCACCGGGCCGATCGACCAGCCGAAGTCGGTGATGAACGACAGCTTGGTGGACGCCGGGGTGTTGCCGCGGCTGTCGGAGAACATCAGCGACAGCACCGCGAAGCTGATGCCGACGATGAGCTGGCCGGCCATCTTCGCCTTCGCCCGCAGACCCAGCGAGCGCCGCTTGACGATCTTGATGTAGTCGTCGAGGAAGCCGACCAGGCCCATCCCGCACATCAGGCCGAGGACCAGCAGCCCGGAGTAGGTGGGGGGCTTGCCCGTGATCACCTTGCTCAGGAAGTAGGCGACGACCGTGGCCAGGATGAAGGCGATGCCGCCCATGGTGGGCGTGCCGCGCTTGCTGGCGTGCTCTCGGGGGCCGTCGTCCCGGATGTACTGGCCGTATCCCTTGCGGGCCAGCAGCTTGATCAGCAGCGGGGTGCCGATCAAGGTCAGGAAGAGGCCGATGACTCCCGAGAACAGGATCTGGTTCATCATCGGGCGGCGACCTCGCCCTCGGTCCCGGTCTCCAGGAGCGCCTGGGCGACGCCCTCCAGACCGACCGAACGGGACGCCTTCACGAGGACGACGTCTCCTGGGCGCAACTCGCTGCGCAACAGGTCGATCGCCGCCTGTGCGTCGGACACGTGCACCGACTCCTCACCCCACGAACCCTCGTTGTAAGCGCCCAGTTGCAGCCAGGACGCTTCCCTGCCCCCGACCGCGACGAGCTTGCTGACGTTGAGCCGGACGGCGAGCCGCCCGACCGCGTCGTGCTCGGCGAGCGCCTCGTCCCCCAGCTCGGCCATCTTGCCGAGCACCGCCCAGGTCCGCCGCCCCCTGCCCATCGCCGCGAGCGCGCGCAAAGCGGCCCGCATGGACTCGGGGTTGGCGTTGTAGGCGTCGTTGACGACGGTGACGCCGTCCGGGCGCTCGGTGACCTCCATCCGCCAGCGGGAGAGGGAGCCCGCCTCGGAGAGCGCGACAGCGATCTCAGCTACGGGCATGCCCAGCTCATGGGCGACGGCGGCCGCGGCGAGCGCGTTCGACACGTGGTGCTCACCGTACAGGCGCATGGTCACTTCGGCTGCACCGGAGGGTGTGCGAAGCAGGAAGGCGGGCTGCCCGGTGTCCGTGAGTCTCACGTTCTCGGCGCGTACGTCCGCTTCGCCGGACTCTCCGAAAAGGGTCACCTTCGCCTTCGTACGGGAGGCCATGGCCCGTACCAAGGGGTCGTCGGCGTTGAGGACCGCGACGCCGCCCTCCTCGGCGGGGGGCAGGCTCTCCACCAACTCGCCCTTCGCCTGGGCGATCTGCTCCCGGCCGCCGAACTCGCCGATGTGCGCGGTGCCCACGTTGAGCACCAGGCCGACCTTCGGCGGGGTCAGCTCGGTGAGGTAGCGGATGTGGCCGATGCCGCGCGCGCCCATCTCCAGCACCAGGAAACGGGTCTCCTCGGTGGCGCTGAGCGCGGTCAGCGGCAGCCCGATCTCGTTGTTGAGGGAGCCCGGCGTGAAGACGGTGGGCGCCGCGCGCCGCAGCACCTGGGCGATCAGGTCCTTGGTGCTGGTCTTGCCGGCGGAGCCGGTGAGGCCGACGAGGGTCGCGCCGAGCCGGCGCACGACGTGCCGGGCGAGGGCGCCGAGGGCGCTCGGGACGTCCTCGACGACGATCGCGGGCACGCCGACGGGCCGGGACGCCAGCACGGCGACGGCGCCCGCCTCGACGACGGCCGCGGCGTAGTCGTGGCCGTCGGCCCGCTCCCCGACGAAGGCGGCGAAGAGGCTGCCGGGCCCCGCCTCCCGGGAGTCCCGGACGACGGGTCCGGTGACCTGGACGGACGGATCCGGTATGTCGTGCGTCTGCCCGCCGACGACTTCTGCGATCTCGGCGAGGGAGAGGGCGATCACAAGTTCATCCCGTGGGTCTTCTGGATTTTCATCCCTGGGTGTTCCGGATGGCTTCGCGAAGGATCTGGCGGTCGTCGAACGGACGGATCACGCCGGCGATGTCCTGGCCCTGCTCGTGGCCCTTGCCCGCGACGAGCACGGTGTCGCCGGGCCGCGCGCGCTCCACGGCGGCGGCGACGGCGGCGGCGCGCTCCTCGAACAGGAGCACCTCCGCGCGCTCGTGCGCCGGCACCGAGGCCGCGCCCTGGAGCATGGCGGCGAGGATCGCGAGCGGGTCCTCGGAGCGGGGGTTGTCGGAGGTCAGCACGGCGGTGTCGGCGAACCGCGCCGCGGCGGCGCCCATCGGCTCGCGCTTGGTGCGGTCGCGGTCGCCGCCGCAGCCGAGCACGATGTGCAGCCGGCCCTTGGTGACCTTGCGCAGGGCCTTGAGCACGGACTCGACGGCGTCCGTCTTGTGCGCGTAGTCGACGACGGCGAGGTAGGGCTGCCCGGCGTCGACGCGCTCCAGGCGGCCCGGCACGCCCGGCACCGCGGCGACGCCGTCGGCGGCGGTCTGCGGGTCGAGCCCGGCGGCGGCCAGCGCCACGACGGCGGCGAGGGTGTTGGCGACGTTGAACGGGCCCGGCAGCGGCGACCTGGCGGCGATCCGCTGCCCGTCGGGGCCTGTCACGGTGAACGTCGAGTCCAGCGTGCCGACTTCGACGTTCTCGGCGCGCCAGTCGGCGTCGGGGCGCCCCTCGGCGGAGTAGGTGACCACCGGGACGGCGGCCTCGCGGGCGAGCCTGCGGCCGTACTCGTCGTCGTAGTTGACCACGCCCAGCCGGCTGCGCTCGGGCGTGAAGAGCCGCGCCTTGGCCTGGAAGTAGTCCTCCATCCCGGAGTGGAACTCCATGTGCTCCGGGCTGAGGTTGGTGAAGACGGCGACGTCGAAGACGCAGCCGTCGACCCGGCCGAGGACCAGCGCGTGGCTGGAGACCTCCATGGCGACCGCCTCGACGCCGCGTTCGCGCATCACCGCGAAGAGGGCCTGGAGGTCGGTGGCTTCGGGCGTGGTGCGCTCGGACTTGACGCGCTCCTCGCCGATGCGCGTCTCCACCGTGCCGATCAGCCCGGTGGACCGCGCGGTCTTCAGGCCGCCCTCGACGAGGTAGGCGGTGGTGGTCTTGCCGGACGTGCCGGTGATGCCGATCTGGAGCAGGTCGGGGCCCGGGTGGCCGTAGACGGTCGCCGCCAGCTCGCCCATCGAGCCGCGCGGGTCCTCGGTCACCAGGACCGGCAGGCCGCTGGCGGCGGCGCGCTCGGCGCCGGCCGGGTCGGTCAGCACGGCGGCCGCGCCGAGGCTCGCCGCCTGGGGGACGAAGTCGGCGCCGTGCGCGCGGGCGCCGGGCAGGGCGGCGTACAGGTCGCCGGGGCGCACGGCGCGCGAGTCGTGGGTGATGCCCGTGACCTCGGCGGCGCCGCCGGGCCGCTCGGCGCCGAGCTGATCGGCCAGCTCCGCGAGGGATGTGGCGCAGACCTGGTCCGGTCTCGGCGGCCCCGGGTATGTCACGGAAGCGCCCTTCTGAGTGGTGGGGGACTGATCAGCGTGTGGCACGGCGGTGAGCGTACCGGGCGCGGCGGGCCGCGGGCGAAGCGAGGGCGGCTGCGGGCGACGCGGCGGGGGGCGGTTCCCGGGGTCGGGGGTGATCGTCGTCACGGGCTGTTTCCTGATGTTCTGATCCGGTGGCGTCCGGTGGCACGGGGCGTGCGTCCCGGCGGCGGGCGGGGTTCAGGGCTTGAAGTCGACGGGGAGCTTGGCGGCCGCTCTCCCGGTGGGCGGCGCCTGGAGCGTCTTCAGCGCGAACTCCATGACCTGCTTGTAGACGGGGCCGCAGATCTGGCCGCCGAAGTAACTGCCCTTGGTGGCGTTCTGGATGGCGCAGTAGACGGTGACGCGGGGGCTGTCGGCCGGTGCGAAGCCGGCGAAGGAGGACGTGTAGCCGTGGTATCTGCCGGTGGCCGGATCGACCCGGTTGGCGGTGCCCGTCTTGCCCGCGACGCGGTAGCCGGGGATGCGCGCCATCAGGCCGGTGCCCTGCTCGTCGTCCACGACGGATTCCAGCATCTGGGCGAGTTCCCGGGCCGTCTGGGCGCTCACCACGCGGGTCGTCTCGGGCTTCGGGGCGGCCCTGAAGCGGCCGTCGGCGCCCTTGGCGCCGCGCACCAGGGTCGGCTGGATCCGCACCCCGTCGTTGGCGATCGTGGAGTAGATGGAGGCCGCCTGGAGGGCGTTGATGGAGAAGCCCTGGCCGAACGGGATCGTGTACTGCTGGGAGGTCGACCAGGCGGCGGCGGGCGCGAGGATGCCCCGGGTCTCGCCGGGGAAGCCGATGCCGGTGTAGGCGCCGATCCCGAACTTGCGCAGGTAGGAGTAGAGGACCTGGTTGGCCTCCGGCTGCGTCTTGCCGAGCTGGCCGGTGGCCAGGATGGTGCCGATGTTGCTGGACTTGGCGAGCACGCCGTTGAGGGTGAGGTACCAGGTGCCGTGGTCGACGTCGTCCTGGAAGAGCCGGTCGCCGCGGTGCAGCCGGTTGGGGACGACGACGTGGGTGAGCGGGGTGGCCGCGTGCCGTTCGAGGACGGCCGCCATGGACATGAGCTTGGCGGTGGAGCCGGGCTCGTAGGCGTCCTGGACCGCGGCGTTGCCCAGCGCGGCCGGGTCGGCGTGGGAGAGGTCGTTGGGGTCGAAGCCCGGCGAGTTCGCCATGGCCAGGATCTGGCCGGTCCGGGTGTCCTGGACGACGACGTAGCCGCGGTCGGCGGCCGACTTGCGCACCTGCTCGGCGATGGCGTTCTGGGCGGCCCACTGGATGTCGCGGTCGATGGTCAGCTCTACGTCGGAGCCGGGCACCGCGGGCGTCTCGGCCGAGCCCGCCGTCGGCACCTCGCGGCCGCCGGACTGGGCGTAGCGGATCTTGCCGGGCGTGCCGGAGAGCTGCTTGTCGAGCTGCTGCTCGATGCCGCCGCCGCCCCGGCCCTCGGAGTTGACCCAGCCCAGTATCCCGGCGGCCAGGTCGCCGCCCGGGTACACCCGCTTGCTGCTGGGCTCGGAGAAGACGCCCGCGAGCACGTTGACCGCGGTCTTGTCGGTCTGGCTCTTCTGGGTGAGCGCGGCCTTCAGATCCTTGATCTGCTTCCAGACCTGCGGGGTCTGCCGGCGGGCGAGCAGCACGTACCGGGTGTCGCGGGCGGCGAGCTTCGCGGCGAGGCCGTCCTGGTCCAGACCGAGGATGGGGGCGAGCAGCGCGGCGGCCTGCTGGGGGCCGTCGCCGACCTTGAGCTGCCGGCGGGTGAACATGGTCGGGTCGGCGGTGATGTCCTCGGCGTCCACGCTGGCGGCGAGGGCGACGCCGTTGCGGTCGGTGATGCCGCCGCGGGCGGCGGTGAGGGTGTGGACGACGTAACGGTTCTCGTCGGCCTTGGCCGCGTAGGCGCTGGCGTCCACGGCCTGCACCTGGAGCAGCCGGACCACGAAGGCGAGCATCACCAGGGTGAGGGCGAGGCCGACCAGGCGCAGCCGGGGGCGGGGGCTGCCCAGGTGCAGCACGCGCGCGGGCGGCTGCGGCCGCCGGGAGGCGTGCGGGCCGCGGGACGGCCTCGGGGCGGGCCCGGGGCGCTGCCGGGCGCCGCCGGGGCGGTCCGGCCGGGCGGGTCCGGGCACGCGGCGGCGCGGCGGTTCCCTGTCGGTCACTTCCGTCACCTGCCGGGGGTCGGGGGTGTGGCGGGCTGGGGGGTCTTCGCGGCGGCGGCCGGGCCGGGGGGCGCGGCGGTACGGGCCGCGCCGGTGGGGGCAGCGGTCGGCGCCGTGGCCGCGGCGCGGGGGGCCGTCGCCGCCGGTGTGCGGGCGGCGGCCGGGGCGGTGTGACCGGCCGCGGGGGCGGCGGGGGCCTGAGCGCCGCCAGGGGCTTGAGCGCCGCCGGGGGCCTGGGCGGCGGTGAGCGCCTCGGGCGGCAGGACCGCCGCCGGGTCGCCGTGGACCGGGGACTGGTCGGCGGCGGACTGGTCGGCGGCGGCGGGCGACGGCACGCCCCGCACGGCGCCGTCCGGGCCGAGGAAGACCGGGTCGCCGCCCGGGACCATGCCCAGGCGCCGGGCGCGGCGTTCGAGCGCGTCGGGCGCGGAGTAGGAGTCGATGTCCCGCTGGAGGGCCTGCTCCTCGTCGGTGAGGTTCTTGGTGTCCTTCTGGAGGTCGTCCCGCTGGAACGCGCCTTCGCTGAGCGCGGAGTTCAGCACCAGGAGCCCGATGAGGCCGCCGCCCAGGAGCAGCACGACGAGCAGGACGAACGGGGTGCGGGCGGCCTGCGGCCCCTTGGACGGCAGGAGCCGCGCCAGCCGCGCCGCCCGCCCCCTCAGTGCGGGCGGTTCGGGTTTCCTGCTCACGGGGCCCCCTGGCTCACTCGGCGTCCTCCCTGATGCGCTCGGCCCCGCGCAGCCGGGCGGGCGCCGCGCGCCGGTTCTCGGCGATCTCTTCCTCGGTGGGAAGTTCGGCGCCGCGCGTCAGCAGCTTGAGCCGGGGCTGGTAGCGCTCGGGGACCACCGGGAGCCCGGGAGGCGCGGTGGAGGTCGCACCGGCCGCGAACACCTGCTTGACCAGGCGGTCTTCGAGAGACTGGTACGACAGTACGGCGATCCGCCCGCCGACGTCGAGCGCCTTCACGGCGGCCGGGACCGCCCGCTCCAGCACCGCGAGTTCGCCGTTGACCTCGATGCGCAGCGCCTGGAAGGTGCGCTTGGCCGGGTTGCCGCCGGTGCGCTTGACGGCCTGCGGCAGGGCGTCGCGGATCAGCTCCACCAGCCGGGCGCTGCCGGTGAACGGCGCCTTCTCGCGCTCGCGCACGATCGCGGACACGATCCGCTTGGCCTGCTTCTCCTCGCCGTAGGCCCGCAGGACGCGCACCAGTTCGCCGGGCGCATAGGTGTTGAGGACCTCGGCGGCGCTGACGCCGGTGGACTGGTCCATGCGCATGTCCAGGGGCGCGTCCTGGGCGTAGGCGAAGCCGCGGTCGGCCTCGTCGAGCTGCATGGAGGAGACGCCGAGGTCGAACAGCACGCCCCGCACCCGCGGGACGCCCAGTCGGCGCAGCACGTCGGGCAGTTCGTCGTAGACGGCGTGCACCAGGACGGCCCGGTCGCCGAACGGCGCGAGGCGCTCGCCGGACAGGCGCAGCGCCTCCTTGTCGCGGTCGAGGGCGACGAGCCGGGCCTCGGGGAACCGGGTGAGCAGCGCTTCGCTGTGGCCGCCCAGGCCGAGGGTGCAGTCGACGACCACCGCTCCGGGCCGCTCCAGGGCGGGCGCCAGCAGATCCAGGCACCGCTGGAGCATCACGGGGACGTGTCGGCTGTTGCGCAAGGGGCCCTCTCAGATCCGGCGCGCCTCGTCCGCACCGCCGGGTCCCCGACCGCTCGCGGGCGAGAGGACCTGCCGGCGCCGGAGGCGCCGGCCGACCGGGAGCGGGTGGAGGCCGGGCCGTACGTACGCGGCGCGCACGCGGGGAGGCCGATCGGGTGTGCCGGGGCCTGGGGAAGTGCTGTCCAGCGGGGACGGCCGCGCCTCCCGCTTCGCGTCACTTTAGTCCACCGTGTCGCCCGGTCAATCAACCGGCCTGCGCGTCGTTCGGCTCAGTGACGACGACACGTCGCGCCGGGCGGTTTCACCCGAAGGACCCAGCGGGCGGGCGATCCGCCGTACGTGTGGAGTCGGTCACAACACGCCGGGGTGGGCTCCTTTGTCCTCATCCCAGGGCAGGACCGGAACGCGGCCGACCATTAACGTCATGAGTATGACGACTTTCGCATCAGTTCCCGCCGGCTCCGAAGACGCCATAGACGCAGTGCCGGGCGCCCCGGCCGGCGGCGGCCCCGGCGCCGACCGCACGGTCAGCGCCGACCGCACCGTTGGCGCCGTCGGTGGCGTCGGTGTCACAGACGCCGTCGTGCAGGCGAACGCGGCGTACGCCGACGCGTTCACCGACCTGGCGATGGACGCCCGGCCCGCACGCCAGGTGGCCGTCGTGGCCTGCATGGACGCCCGCATCGACCTGCCCGCCGCGCTCGGCCTGCGGCTCGGCGACTGCCACACCCTGCGCAACGCGGGCGGCGTGGTCACCGACGACGTGATCCGCTCCCTCGCCATCAGCCAGCGGGCGCTCGGCACCCGCAGCGTCGTGCTCGTGCACCACACGCAGTGCGGCCTGGAGACCCTCACCGAGGACTTCCGCAACGAGCTGGAGAGGGAGGTCGGTCAGCGCCCCTCCTGGGCCGTGGAGTCGTTCGCAGACGTCGACCAGGACGTGCGGCAGTCCCTGCAACGGGTGCGGACCTCGCCGTTCCTGTTGGCCACCGATGACGTGCGCGGTTTCGTCTTCGACGTCCACACCGGCCGACTGCGCGAGATCGACCCCGCCTGATCCCGGGCGTCCGGCGAGATCGGCCCCGCCCGATCCCGGGCCGCCGGCGCGGACGCCCCGCGGTCGGGCCGCCCCGTCGCCCGCCGCCGTCACCTGCGGCGGGGGCGAGATCGCGACCAGTTGTCCACAGGCGGTGACACGGATCGGCGGGGGCGGCAAGAATACGGGGTGTGGATCCACGCGGGGCCTGCCCCGCGTGGTCCGCGTTCGCGGTGGGCCGGTCCGCTCAGCAGGGGCGCCGGTCCGGAAAGCCAGGGGAATCCCCCGCTCCCGCGGGAGCGCGGGGAAGGGCCGAGGAGGGCCGGGTGACGACCTATGAGGATCGAGCGAGCCTCACTGATCTGACCGCCACCGTGGAGCGGATCCGCGGTTCGGTGGAGGGAGTGATCGAGGGCAAGCCCGAGGTCGTACGGCTCTCGCTGACCGTGCTGCTCGCCGAGGGGCATCTCCTCATCGAGGACGTCCCCGGAGTGGGCAAGACGATGCTCGCCAAGGCGCTGGCGCGGTCCATCGACTGCTCGGTGCGGCGCATCCAGTTCACGCCCGACCTGCTGCCGTCGGACATCACCGGCGTGTCCATCTGGGACCAGCAGCGCCGGGACTTCGAGTTCAAGCCGGGCGCCGTCTTCGCGCAGATCGTGATCGGCGACGAGATCAACCGGGCGTCGCCCAAGACGCAGTCGGCGCTCCTGGAGTCCCTGGAGGAGCGCCAGGTCACCGTCGACGGGCAGACCTACGAACTGCCCAGCCCCTTCATGGTGGTGGCCACGCAGAACCCGGTCGAGATGGAGGGCACCTACCCGCTGCCCGAGGCGCAGCGCGACCGCTTCATGGCCCGGGTCTCCATCGGCTACCCGAGCCCGGAGGCCGAACTCCAGATGCTGGACGTGCACAGCGGGCCGAGCCCCCTGGACTTCATGCAGCCGGTGGCCCACGCGCATGAGGTGCTCAAGCTGATCGAGGCCGTGCGCGGTGTGCACGCCGCCAAGGGCGTGCGGCGCTACGCGGTGGACCTGGTCGCCGCCACCCGCGTCCACCCGGACCTCAGACTCGGCGCGTCGCCGCGTGCGACGCTGCATCTGCTGCGCGCGGCGAAGGCGTCCGCCGCCCTCGACGGCCGGGACTACGCGCTGCCGGACGACGTGCAGGCGCTGGCCGTGGCCGTCCTCGCGCACCGGCTGCTGCCTACCGCGCAGGCCCAGCTCAACCGGCGTACGGCGGAGCAGGTCGTCCAGGAGATCCTGCGGCTCACGCCGGTGCCCGGGGAGTCCGCGCAGGGCGGCGGGGGCCTCGGCCGCAGCGCGCCCGAGTTCGGCCGGCCGCTGCCGCGGAGGCTGTGATGGGCGAGGCGGGGGCGGCGGGCCCACGGGGTTCGCGGGGCGCGAGTGGCTTGGGGGGTGTGGGTGGCTCGCGCGGCGCGGGTGGCTTGGGGAGTGTGGGTGGCTCGCGAGGCGCGGGTGGCGGCTTGGGGGACGCGAGTGGCCTGCGGGCCGCGAGTGGCTTAAGGGGTGTGGAGGACGCCGGCGACGCGCGGGACGGCGTGCGCGCCGCGCTGGCCGGTCTCACCACCCGCGGGCGCTCCTTCCTGGCCGCCGGGGTCGCCGCCGCCGTCTGCGCGTACGTCCTCGGCCAGCCCGACCTGCTGCGGGTCGGGCTGCTGCTCGCCTTCCTGCCGTCGGCCTGCGCGACCGTGCTCTCCCGCACCCGCCACCGGGTCGCCGGCGACCGCCTCCTCTCCCCCGCCCGCGTGCCCGCCGGCGGCGAGGCCCGGGTGCGGCTGCGGATGGACAACGTCTCCCGGCTGCCCACGGGCCTGCTGATGCTGGAGGACCAGGTGCCCTACGTGCTCGGTCCGCGGCCCCGCTTCGTGCTCGACCGGGTGGAGCCCGGCGGCCGCCGCGAGGTGTCCTACCGGGTCCGCTCCGACCTGCGGGGCCGCTATCCGCTGGGCCCCCTGCGACTGCGCCTGACCGACCCGTTCGGGATGTGCGAGCTGACCCGCTCGTTCTCGGCGCACGACACTCTGACCGTCGTCCCGCGCGTGGAGCCGCTGCCGCCGGTCCGGCTGAGCGGCGCGGCCGGGGGGTACGGCGAGGGGCGCCAGCGCTCGCTGGCGCTGGCGGGCGACGACGACGTGATCCCGCGCGAGTACCGCCATGGCGACGACCTGCGCCGCGTGCACTGGCGCTCCACCGCGCGCTACGGCGAGTTGATGGTGCGCCGCGAGGAGCAGCCGCAGCGCCCGCGCTGCACGGTGCTGCTGGACACCCGGGCCGTCGCTTTCCAGGGCGCGGGCCCGGACTCGGCCTTCGAGTGGGCCGTGTCCGGCGCCGCGTCGGTGCTCGCACACCTGCTGGAGCGGGGGTTCTCGGTGCGGCTGCTGACGGACACCGGCAGCTCGGCGCCGGGCGAGGAGTCCGGCGGGTTCACCGGGGCGGGGCAGGATGCGGCGGACACCGCCGGGCTGCTGATGGACGCCCTCGCCGTGATCGACCACTCGGACGGGGCGGGGCTGTCCCGCGCCGGTGACGCGCTGCGCGACGGCGACGGGCTGCTGGTGGCCTTCCTCGGCGATCTCGACGAGGCGCAGACTGCGGTAGTCGCCAGGATGCGGCGGCGCGGCGGCGCGGCGGTGGCGTTCGTGCTGGACAGCGGCGAATGGCTGCGGGAGCCGGCCGGCGCCTCCGCCGCGCAGGACGCGCGGGAGCGGCTCCGGCTGCTGCGCGAGGCGGGCTGGACGGTCGTGCGCGTCCCCCGGGGCGCCGCGCTGGGCGAGGTGTGGCGCCAGGCGGAGCGCGAGGGCGGCAGCGGCGGCGTCGGCGGAAGCGCTCCGGCCGCGGGGGCGTTCGGCGCGTGGGGGGCCGGTGACGGCGTCGCGAGCGCGGCGGGAGTCGGCGGGGCGACGCGCGGCGGGGCCGGGCTCGGCGGGCATGGGCTAGGCGGGGCTGGGCTCGGTCAGGCGGGTCGCGGCGGGGCTGGGCTCGGCGATACGGGGCTGGGCGGGGCCGGGCTCGGTGGGGCGGTCGGCGGGGCCGCGCTGGGAGAGGGGCGAACGTGAGCGGGCGGAGCAGGATGACGCTGTGCGCCGCGTCGGCCACGCTGATGACGGCGTGCGCGCTGCTGCCGCTGGTCTCCTCCTCGGGCTGGATCGTGCAGGCGGCGCTGCTGCTGGCGGTGCAGTCGGGAGCGGGGGCGGCGGTCCGCCGGGCGCCGTTGGCCCGGCCGCTCGTCGTGGCCGTGCAGGCCCTGGTCGGGCTGGTCCTGCTGACGCTGGTCTTCGCCCGCGGTCAGGCCCTGGGCGGGCTGCTTCCCGGCCCGGACGCCTTCGGGCAGTTGACCGCGCTGCTCCAGCAGGGAGCGGACGACGTCTCGCGGTACGCGATACCGGCGCCGCTGACGGACGGCATCCGGCTGATGCTCGTCGGCGGCGTCCTGGTGATCGGGCTGGTCGTGGAGACGCTGGCGGTGACCCTGCGCAGCGCCGCCCCCGCCGGTCTGCCCCTGCTCGCCCTGTACTCCGTGGCCGCGGGGCTGTCCGCCGGCGGCGCGGACTGGCTGTACTTCCTGATCGCGGCGGCCGGCTATCTGATGCTGCTGCTGGCCGAGGGGCGGGACCGGCTGTCGCAGTGGGGCCGTGTGTTCAGCGGGGCGTCCCGTCCGGGCGGCGGGGGGTCCGGCGGCGCGACGGCGCCGGTGCGCGCCGGACGGCGGATCGGCGCGCTGGCGCTGGGCGTCGCCCTCGTCGTCCCGCTCCTGCTGCCGAGCATGCGGGGCGGACTGCTGGACGCCGCGGGGAGCGGCGTCGGTCCGGGCGTCGGGGACGGCAGCGGCGTCTCGGCGGTGAACCCGCTGGTCGCGCTGCGCGACAGTCTGAACGTCGCCGAGGACCGCACGGTCCTGAGCATGCGCACCAACGCGGCCGACTCCTCGGACCTGTACGTGCGGATAGCGTCTCTGGACCGCTTCGACGGCACGTCCTGGCGGCCCTCCCAGCGTGCCAGGACGGCCCTGCCCGACGACTTCCCCACCCCGGCCGGACTGAGCGGCGACGTACGGCGCTCGGAGATCACGACGTTGATCTCGGCGGCCGACTGGTACGCCCAGGACTGGCTGCCCATGCCGTATCCCCCGAGCCGCGTCCAGGTCAAGGGCGACTGGCGCTACGAACCCGTGGGCATGACCGTGGCCGGCGACCGCGGCCAGAACACGCACGGGCTGACGTACCTGGTCAGGAGCCTGGAGGTGCAGCCGTCCGCGGAGCAGCTCGCCGCCGCGCCAGAGCCGCCGGCGGCTCTGAAGCGGGAGTACACCGAGGTGCCCGGCTCGCTGCCCAAGACCGTGGCGGCCACCGCGCAGAAGGTCACCCAGGGGGCGGCGAACCACTACGAGCAGGCGGTCAGGCTCCAGGACTGGTTCGCCCTCGACGGCGGTTTCCGCTACGACACCCAGGTGGAGGTGGGCACCGACAAGGACGCGATCACCCGGTTCCTGCGGGACAAGCGGGGCTTCTGCGTGCACTTCTCCTTCGCGATGGCCGCGATGGCGCGCACGCTCGGCATCCCCGCCCGGGTCGCGGTCGGCTTCGCGCCCGGCGCGCCGCAGGGGGACGGCACGATCGCGGTGGGCCTGAAGGACGCGCACGCGTGGCCGGAACTGTACTTCGAGGGCATCGGCTGGACCCGCTTCGAGCCGACGCCGACGCGGGGCGCCGCGCCCTCGTACACCCGCTCGGACTCACCGGGCGCGACCCTGCCTAATCCCGCGCTCCCCTCCTCCGCGGCGAGCGCGGCGCCGTCCGCCGCCCCCTCGGCGAGCACGGACTGCCCGCCGCAGATGAAGCGGCTCCGGGAGTGCCCGACCCCGTCGGCGCCGACGGTCCTGCCGCACGGCGGCGGGGGCCCGCGCTGGCACGCGGTCGCGCTCTGGGCGCTGGCCGCACCGGCGGCCGTCGCCCTCCTCCTCGCCCCGTTCCTGTGGCGTAGGCGGACGCGTGCGATCCGGCTCGGCGCGCGCGGGCGCGGGGAGCGCGGGGAGCGCGGGGAGGCCGACACGGCCGCCCACGTCCTGGCGTTATGGCGGGAGTTGACCGACACCGCCTGGGACTTCGGGATCGCGCCGGACGAGTCGCGGACGCCGCGCCGGGCGGCCGAGCGGGTCGTCCGGCTCGGGCGGCTCGACGCGGAGGCGGCCGCCGCGGCGCACCGGCTGGCCGGCGCGGTGGAGCAGGTGCTGTACGCGCCGCGACCGCGTCCGGCGGCCGGGCTGGCCGAGGACGTGCGCCGCGTCCTCACCGGCCTGCGCGGCACGGCCTCCCGCCGCACGAGACTGCGGGCCGCCCTCGCTCCGCGCTCGGCGGCGCGGCTGGCCTGGACGGCCGCGGACCGCTGGGCCCAGGTGAGGTCCCAAGCCTCCGCCCTACGCCCGGCGCCGCGCGGGGCCCCGGGTCAGCGCGGCTGAGGAACGTTCCACGGCACCGCGCGGCGACCACCGCCGCCCCCGCACGCGACCCGGAGGCACGGTGGGCGGCGCGGGGCCGAAGGCAGGGGCGCGGCGGGGGGCCGAAGGCGAGGCACCTGGCGCAAGGCCGGAGGCACGAGGCGCAGCACGCGGCCCGAGGCAGGGGACCATGCGCCGGACCAGGGACATGCGGCGCAGCACGCGGCTCGAAGCAAGGGACCAAACGCCCGACCAGGGACATGCGGCGCAGCACGCGGCCCGAAACAAGGGACCAGGCGCGGGGTCCGAGAGAGAGGACCAGGCAGGGGGCCGGAGGCAAGGGAAGCGGCGCGGTGCCGGTCGGCAGAGAAGGGCGCGGGCCCGGCGCGCGGCGACGGCCGAAGGGCCCGGCGCGCGAAGACGGCTGGAGGGCCGGCACCCGGCGAAAACCGAACTGGTCCTGGCGAGCGGCGAGAGCCGAAGGAGCCCGGCGGGCGGAGACGGCCAAGGGCCCGGCGGGCGGCGACGGCCAAGGGCCCGGCGGGCGGCGACAGCCGGGAACCGGCGGGCGGCGACAGCCGGGAACCGGCGAGCGGAGACGGCCGAGGGCCAGGCGAGCGGAGACGGCCGAAGGGGCCGACCACCCTTGGTGGTCGGCCCCTCGGCAAGGTTTGGAGTGCCGCTCGGAGTCAGCGTCCCTGCTCGTCGCGGCGGCGCTGCCAGCGCTGCTCGATGCGGTCCATCATGGAGCGCTTCGGGCGGGCCTGACCGCGGCCGTGCGGGCCGCCCACGGGGCGCTCGCCCGGCTTGGGGGCCTTGCGCCAGCCGGTCACGGCCAGCAGGGCGCATCCCAGCATGACCAGGAAGCCCACGACGCTCACCCAGTAGTAAGGGACGATGACGCCCGCCATGAGGAGCGCGATACCGACGAGGAAGCCCGCGACCGCCTGGTAGACCCGCCGCCGGGTGTACGTACGCAGCCCGCTTCCCTCGAGCGCTGACGCGAACTTGGGATCTTCGGCGTACAGCGCTCGCTCCATCTGCTCGAGCATGCGCTGCTCGTGCTCCGAGAGCGGCACGGAGTCCTCCTCATCGTGCAGTCGCCGGGGCGACCCGGGGGGTCCCTTCAGGATAGGCAGGGAATCGCCCCCGTGAAACCCGCCCCTCTGCGCCAATTGGCCAACCGTTTCCGCCACGGCGGCCCGGCTCGCTCAGGCTTCCATTCCCCGGCGGCCGACCCGTCATGCCGGTCGGTCTCTCCCGATCATACGGCGCACGGCCCGGGAACGGGGGGCCTGTGGCGCACTCCATGACCGTCCGGCGCCAGGGCGTGACCGCGCTCGCCGCGGCCCGGTTCGGCCCCCGGCGGCGCGGCTCAGCCCGCGTCGGCCGGTCGGGTCTCGCCGAGCACGTGGAGCTGGGTGGCCACGGAGTGGAACGCGGGCAGCTCGGCGGCCGTCGCCTCCAGCTTCCGCAGGGCGTCCAGCGCCGCCGGCTCGGTGTCCACCAGCACGCCGGGCACCAAGTCCGCGAAGACCCGGACGCCGTGCACCGCGCCGACCCTCAGCCCGGCGTCCTCGACGAGCGCGGCGAGCTGCTCGACGGTGAAGCGGCGCGGCATCGGGTCGCCCTCGCCCCAGCGGCCGTCGGGGTCGCCGAGCGCGCGCCGGGCCTCCGTGAAGTGCCCGGCCAGGGCACGGGCGAGCACGGCGCCCCCGAGACCGGCGGCGAGCAGGCTGAGCACTCCCCCGGGGCGCAGGGCGGCCACCGCGTTGCGCACGCCCTCGGCCGGGTCGTCGACGTACTCCAGGACCCCGTGGCAGAGCACGGCGTCGTAGGCGTCGCGCTCGACCACGTCGAACAGCCCGTGCACATCGCCCTGCACGCCCCGGACCTGGTCGGCGGCCCCGGCCTCGGCGGCCCGGCGCTCCAGCGCGAACAGCGCGTCGGGGCTGGGGTCGACGACGGTGACCCGGTGGCCGAGACGGGCGACGGGCACGGCGAAGTTGCCGCTGCCGCCACCGGTGTCGAGGACGTCCAGCGACTCCCTGCCCGTGGCCTCGACCCGCTGGTCCAGGGCGCCCCGCAGCACCTCCCAGACCACGGCAGTGCGGACGGAGGCCCGCGACCGGGAGGGGTCGGAGCGCAGCGAGGCCGGTGGAGCGGGGCGGGGGGAGACGGGCGGGCGCATCGGGTCCGACACGGCTTTGACTCCTCGAGGCGGCGCCGCCTCTGGCGCGGCGGGGCGATCGGGCTGCCTCCCCGCACCGAACAGCGGAGGTGGGAGGGCTTCAGGCGCCTCCACCCTATTGCCTCCCCGGGCGCGTCCGCCCGCAGCCCGACGCGGGCGCGCCCGGCCGTCGGCGCCGGCTCAGGGCGCGCTCAGCCCGCGTCGGGCATCCCTCCCCGGGCGGCGCGTCCCGGGCGGGCGGAGCCGGCCTCGTCCGCGTCCTCGCGGGGCTGGGGCAGCACCGGTTCGAGGACCAGGGTCCGCTCGACGATGCGCAGGAACATCCCCACGTCCCGTATCAGGTCGTCGGCGTCCCGGCGGCTGGCCGCGCCCTGTATCCCGGCCTCGGCCCGAGCGCGGCGGCGGGCGCCGGAGGCGAACAGCGCGCTCCACTCGGTCAGTTCGGGCGCGATCTCGGGAAGCACCTCCCAGGCGCTGCGGATCCGGGCCCGGCGCCGGGGCGTGGTCTCGGGGCGCCCCCGCGCGGCGAGCACGGCCGCGGCGGTGCGCAGGGCGGCGAGGTGAGCCGTGGCGTAGCGCTCGTTCGGCGTCTGGAGGACGGTGGCCTCGTCGAGTCCCGCGCGGGCCTGGGCGAGCAGGTCGAGGGCGGCGGGCGGCGCCGTGGCCCGGCGGAGCACGGGATGCACGTCGCCCGCTGGGCCGGTCAGTGAGGGGGCAGGGCCGGCTGCGCGGCGCCGACGGGCGGCGGCTGCGGACGAGTGGGCCATGACGAACCTCCTGTCGTCTGGGTGACGGCACAGGTGCCGTCTGTGTCCATGGTGGGGCAGGCCACTGACAATCCACTCTGACCTGCGGTTTTGCCGCGCCTGCAAGGAAAGAGGTACTTTTGGACTGACCAGTCAGTTCAAAAGTTCGCCTCATGGTCCGGCGGAAGGGGATCCGTGGACGACCCGCAGGACAGCTCGGGGGACCAGGCGCACGGCCTCCCCCTCACGGTTCGCGGCTTAGGACTGCGCGGGCCCCGGGGGTGGGCGTTCCGCGACGTGGACCTCGAAGCGGAACCCGGGGCGCTGATCGCGGTCACGGGCCCGTCCGGGTCCGGCCGCACGTGCCTGTTGCTGGCGCTCACCGGGCGGATGCGGCCCACCGAGGGGGTGGCCGACATGGGCGGCCTCAAGCCTCCGCGCCGCATGTCCGCCCTGCGCCGGGTGTGCGCGCTCGCCAACGTCGCCGGGGTCACCGACCTCGAACCGGCCCTCACGGTCGGCGAGCACCTGCGCGAACGGGCCCTGCTGACACACCGGTTCGGCTCTGGTCCCGGCCTTCTGCCGCGCTCGCCCGCGCGGCGGCGGGCGGAGCGGGAGCGGCTGCTCGGCACCGCCCTGGACGCGGCCGGACTGGACCGCGGCGCGCTGCCCAAAGGCGCCCGTACCGCGGTGCGCGATCTGGAGCGCGTCGAGGCGCTGCGCCTCTCCGTCGCCCTGGCGTTGATGTCCGGGCCGCGGCTGCTCGCCGTCGACGACGCCGACTTCAAGCTTTCGGCCTCCGAACGGGACGAGATCTGGGCGCTGTTGAGATCCCTCGCCCAGGCGGGGACGACCGTGCTCGCGGTGTGCGGCGAGGCGCCCGGGGACGCCGTGACCGTCTCCACCGCGCCCCGGCGGACGCGCACCCGCCCCGCCGCGACGGACACGACGGCGGCCGACGGCGCCGGTGCGGTCGGCGCGGCAGGTGAGTCCGACGAGGCCGGTGAGCCCACAAACGAGGCGACCGGCGCTCGGCGGCCCCAGGAGACCCCCGACGACGCACCCCGCGCCCCCGGCAGTCGCACCCCCAGCACCGCTGGCACCACCCCCAGCACCCCCGGCACTCCCAGCAGCGCTGGCACCACCCCTGGCACCCCCGGCACCGAACCGACCGCCGCCCCGCCGCCGTCCGCCGCCACCGACCCGAACCCCACCCCGTGGACCGCCCCCGCCCCCGCCACCGACCCGACCCCCGCCCCCGCGACCCGACGCAACCCCCCGAAGGAGGCGGCCGATGCGCGCGCCGAGACTGGCCGCTCTTGAGTTGAGGCGCTTCGGCCGCGGCGCGCTGCCGCGGGCCGCGCTCGTCGCGCTGCTGGTGCTGCCGCTGCTCTACGGCGCGCTGTACCTGTGGTCGTTCTGGGACCCGTACGGCCGCTTGGACCGCGTCCCCGTGGCGCTGGTGGACGACGACCTCGGGGCGACGGCCGGCGGCCGGCGGATCACGGCGGGCGACGACCTCACCGAGGAGCTGGTGAAGAGCAAGGTGTTCGACTGGCGCCGGGTGAGCGCCGAGGAGGCCCGCCGGGGCGTGGAGGACGGCTCCTACTACCTGTCCCTGACCGTGCCCGCGGACTTCAGCAGGCGCATCGCCTCCAGTTCGGGCGACTCCCCCGAGACCGGCGCGCTCCAGGTCCGGACGAACGACGCGGACAACTACATCGTCGGCCAGATCTCCAAGACCGTGTTCAACGAGGTGCGCGCGGCCGCGTCGGCCAAGACGTCGCGGTCCTTCCTGGACCGGATCTTCGTCTCGTTCTCCGACATCCACGGGCAGACGGTCGAGGCCGCGAAGGGCGCCGACCGGCTGCACGGCGGCATCGACAAGGCGGAGAAGGGCTCCAAGGAGCTGGCCGACGGACTGGCGGAGGCCGAGAAGGGCAGCGGCAAGCTGTCCAAGGGCCTCCAACGGCTCGATGCGGGAGCGGGCGAGCTGGAGACCGGTTCGCGGCAGGTCGCCGCCGGCACGCAGACCCTCGCTGACAAGGCCGACGCGGTCGACGCCACGGCAGGCCCGTTCCTCAAGCACAACGAGAAGGCGATCGGCGACTCCGCCAGGCTGGTCGCCGACGCGGCCGAGGCGATCCGCCGCAACCTCGCGACGCTGGCCCGGCAGGCCCCGCAGGCCGCCGAGCGGGCCCGCACGGCCTCCGGTCTGCTGGACGGCGTCTACGCCCGCCGCTGCGGCGAGCAGGCGCCGCTGCCCGACCCCGCGTGCCCCGATCTGAAGAAGGCCAAGGAAGCCGCCGCGGACGTGGCGGCGGTCGCTGACGACGTCAGCACGCTCGTCGCCGACAGCCACGGCGACCTGAAGAAGCTCGACGCTCAGCTCGCCGCTCTCCAGCACCAGGCCGAGCGGCTCGCTGAGCGCGCGCCGCGCCTGTCGGAGGATCTGGCCGACGCCGTCGGGAAGATCGACAAGCTCAACGAGGGCGCCGGGAAGGTCGCCGCGGGCGCGAAGAAGCTGCACACCGGGCTCGGCACGGCCAGGACCGGTGCGGCCGGCCTCGACAAGGGCCTGGGCAAGCTCACGACGGGCGCCGACGCCCTGCACAGCGGCCTGTACAAGCTGGTCGACGGCTCCGGGAAGCTCGCCGGGGGGCTGCACCGCGGCGCCGGGCAGATCCCGGACTACGACGAGAAGGCCCGCGACCAGCGCACCGGCGTCATGGCCGACCCGGTCCGGCTGGCCTCCCAGGACCTGCATCACGCGCCCAACTACGGCACCGGCTTCGCCCCGTACTTCATCCCGCTGTCGCTGTGGGTGGGCGCCATGGTGGCGTACATGCTGATCGCGCCGATGAACCGGCGCGCGCTCGCGATGGGCGCTCCTTCGTGGCGGATCGCGCTGGCGGGCTGGCTGCCGGTGGTCGCGGTCGGGGCAGCGCAGACCGCGGCCCTGATGGCGGTGCTGCACTGGGCGATCGGCCTGGAGATGACCCGCGCGGACGGCACGATCGCCTTCCTGTTCCTGGTGGCCGCGTGCTTCGCGGCGATCGTGCAGTGGCTGAACGCCCGGTTCGGCCCGGCCGGACGGATTCTCGTCCTCGCGCTGCTCATGCTCCAGTTGACGTCGGCGGGCGGCACGTACCCGGTGCAGACCAGCCCCCGCTTCTTCAACGCGCTGCACCCCCTGCTGCCGATGAGCTACGTCGTGGCCGCGCTCAGGAGGCTGATCACGGGCGGCGGTCTGGGCCCGGTCTGGCTGGCCTGCGCGGTGCTCGCCGGCTTCACCGCGGCGGCGCTCGCGCTGACCGCGCTGTCGGCGCGGCGCCGGCAGGTGTGGACGCTGGACCGGCTGCACCCGGAGCTGACCCTGTGACCCGGCGGCCGGCGTCTCCCGGCGGACCCGGCGTCCCCGGCGGGGCGCCCGTTGCTGTGACAATCGGGGCCATGGAAAGCAGCAGCGTCACGCCGGGCGGCGGCAGCCGTCGCGAGGCCACCCGGCAGAAGCTCTACGAGGCCGCCGTCACGCTCATCGCCGAACAGGGCTTCTCCGCCACCACGGTGGACGAGATCGCCGAGCGGGCCGGAGTCGCCAAGGGCACCGTGTACTACAACTTCGCGAGCAAGTCAGTCCTCTTCGAGGAGCTGCTGCGGCACGGCGTGGGCCTGCTCACCGCGTCCCTGCGGGAGGCGGCCGAGGAGACCGAACGGGCGGGCGGAGACCGGGTGGACGCCTTGGACGCGATGATCCGCGCCGGTCTCGCCTTCATCGACCGCTATCCGGCCTTCACCCAGCTCTACGTGGCCGAGCTGTGGCGCACCAACCGCGCCTGGCAGTCCACCCTGATGGTGGTCCGGCAGCAGGCGGTCGCCGTCGTGGAGGGCGTGCTGCGGGAGGGCGTGGCGGCCGGGGAGTTCAGCGAGGAGATCGACGTGCCGCTGACCGCCGCCGCACTGGTGGGCATGGTGCTGGTGGCCGCTCTGGACTGGAAGTCCTTCCAGCCGGAGCGCTCCCTGGACGACGTGCACGCCGCGCTGTCGCGGCTCCTTCAGGGCCGGGTCAGCGGGACCCGCTGAGGCGCGCCGCGGGCGGCGCGGGAAGCGGCACGGGCGGAAAGCGGGCGGCGCGGGAAGCGGCCGGGGCGGTCCAGGGCGGCGCCGTTCCGCCGCCCCGTGTCGGCGGTGCCGGCGCCCTGCCCCGTCCCGCGGCTCCACTCTCCCCCGGACGCCGGCCGGACCCCATCCGCTCAGGTACTCATCTGTCCGCCTAGGTACCCGTGCTCAGCCCCGCCCGGCGCTGCCCGGCGCCTCCCCCTCGGGCGGGGAAGTCGCTGGTCACCGCCCCGCGGCGGGCTCTGTCGGCGGTGCTCGGTAAAGTCGCGGCATGGCACGGATTGCGGTGATCGGCGCCGGGACGGGCGCGATGGCGGCGGCTGCCCGGCTGGCCGTCGCGGGCCACCGGGTGACGGTGTACGAGCGGACGGAGACGTACGGCGGGGCGGTGCGCCGCTTCGAGCGGGACGGCTTCGCCTTCGACACCGGCCCCGGAGTGCTGCCGCTGCCCGCCGTCTACCGCGACCTGTTCGTGAAGACCGGCAAGGAGCCGCTGGAGGACGTGGTCGACCTGGTCCAGGTCGACCCGGCGGCCCGGCACGTGTTCGCCGACGGCGCCGAGGTCGCGCTGCCGAACGCCTCCCGCGCGGGAGCGGTCGCGGCGCTGGACGAAGCGCTCGGCGCGGGCGCCGGGCAGCGCTGGGGCGACTTCCTGGTCCGGGCGCGCGAAGCGTGGGACCGCACCCGGCGGCCGCTCCTGGAGGAGCCGCTGTGGCCCGACTGGCGGGTGCTGGGCGAGCGGGAGCCCTATCCGGCCGTCCCGCACAAGCGCCTGCTGCGCACCCGGCGGGCGGGCACGCTCGCCGAGGTCGGCGCCTGGGAGCTGCGCGACCCCCGCCTGGCCGCGCTCTTGGAGAGTCACGCGCTCGCCTACGGCCTCGATCCCCGCGGCGCCCCGGCGAGCGCTGCGGTGCTGCCGTACATGGAGCACGCGTTCGGGATCTGGTACGTCCGCGGCGGTCTGCGCGAGCTGGCGCGCGCCGTGTACGAGCGATGCGCGGCCCGCCGGGTGCGGTTCGTCTTCGGCGCCGAGGCCGTCCGGATCGTCGCGCGGGACGGCCGGGCGACCGGTGTGGAGTTCGCGGACGGCGCGGTGGCCGAGGCGGACTTCGTGGTCGCGGGGGTGGCGCCGGAAGCGCTCAGCGGCCTGGCCGGGGGGACGGCGCCGCGCGGGGACGGGGACGCGGCGCCGCAGCGGGGCCTGCCGAGCCGGCTGACCGTGCTGCTGGCGCTGCGCGGAGGACGCCCGGAGGGCACGGCCCACCGGACCGTGGTGCACACCGAGGACCGTGAGGGCGAACTCGCCGCGCTGTTCGGCGCGGCGCCCCGGCTGCCCGAGCGGCCCACCGTCGCGGTGTCGCGCCCCGACGACCCCGCGCTGGTCCCGGACCCCGATCACGAGGCCGTCGTGCTGACCGCCACGGCGCCCGCCGCTGCGGGCGGTGCGGACCGGGCGGCGCTGGACGCGCAGGCGGACCGGATGATCGCGGCCGCCGGGCGGGCCGTCCCCGGACTGCGCGACCGGCTGCTGTGGCGCGAGGTCCGCACCCCGGCCGACGTCGCGGACGCCACGGGCGCGCCCGGCGGTGCCGTGCCGCCGCCGGCGCTGGCCGCGGCCGGAGGCCGGCTGCTGCACCCGGCGAACTCCACGGCCCTGGCGGGGCTGTTCACGGTCGGCGGATGGTCGCACCCGGGCGGCGGACTGCCGCACGCCGGGATGTCGGGCGCCCTGGCGGCCGGACTGATCGTGGAGGGACCGGAGTTCCGCGGCTCGCAGTGAGACCGCCCGTGGGCGGACCGCCAGGCCCGGTCGCTTGACCCGGTCGCCCGGCGGCGGACAGCGGGCGGCCGGACGGCGTGCCGGGCGCCCGGCGCGCGGATCAGAAGCGGTACTGCTCGTCGTAGTCCGCGCCGTGCTGCGACTGACCGTGGCCCTGGTAGGGGTGGTGGGGCTGCTCGGGCGGGAGTTCGCCGCCGTGCCCGCCTGCCCCGTCGTGCCCCTCGTCGGAGCGCTGCTGCGGGACCCACGCGCCCTCGCCGTAGCCGCTCGCGGCGTACGGGTCCGGGGCGGCGTACTGCTGGCCGTAGCCCTGCTGCCCGCCGTAGGCGGCGGGGTCGTAGGAGGCGGCGGCGTCGTAGGAGGGGACGCTCGCGTACGGGTCGGAGTAACCCGCGTAGTGCTGCTGGCCGGTGGCGTCGTAGCCGTAGTTCTGCTGCCCGTAGCCCGCGTAGTCGTAGCCGTAGCCTTGATCGGCCGTCTGGGCGGCGGCGTACGGGTCGCGGTGGGCGCCGTCGCCGTAGACGCCGTAGGAACCGGTGTCGTCGGGCAGGGGCTGCGGTTCGTATACGGCGTTCGGGGAGGCCAGGGGCCGGGCCGGGGAGAAGACGTCGTCGTGGTCGTAGTCCTCGTGCCCGTACGGCAGTCCGTCGCCGCTCAGCAGGCCGTTCGCGGCATCCGCGGAGTCCGTGCCGTCCGGGGCCGGCAGGGCGGACATGGCCGCCGTCTCGCCGTGGTCGCCCGCGTCGAGGGCGCCGTCCGCCGCGTCGCGGCCGGAGGGGTCCGGGGCCCGGTCCTTGCGCCCGGCCCGGCCGCGGCGGCTCTTGGCCTCCTCGGGGCCCGGGTGCCGGACGGCCCAGCCGGACGCGAAGCCGCGGCGGAAGGACAGCGTGACGTAGGTCTGCCCGACGGCGAACGCCGCCGCGCCCAGACCGATGACCAGCACCGACGGCATCAGCACGCCGAGCACCACGCACAGGAAGCCGCCGAAGGCGAGCAGCCGCCAGCGCAGCCGCGCCTTGTACTGGAGCAGCACCTCGCCGAGCAGCCACAGTGCGACGCCGCCGAACGCGATGTAGAGGACCGTCCAGCCCATGTACGCCCCTCTCCCAGTGAACGCTTCGCAGTGTGTCGCACACGGGTGCGGCCGGTCTAGGCCCGCGGTGTTCGGTGCAGACCCAGGTTCTCGTAGATCTCCAGGGTCGCCGTGGAGTTGTTCAGCGTGATGAAGTGCAGTCCGGGCACCCCCTCGGCCAGCAGCCGCGCGCAGAACTCCGTGGCGAACTCGATTCCCAGGGAGCGTACCGCCGCCGGATCGTCCTTCGCTGTGAGGATCCGCTCTTTCAGGGCGGCGGGGATCACGGCGTTGCTGAGCTGGGGCAGCCGTTCCAGCATGCGGACGCTGGTGACCGGCATGACCTCGGGGATGACCGGGGTCTCGCAGCCCGCGGCGGCGACCCGGTCGCGCAGGCGCAGGTAGGACTCCGGCTGGAAGAACATCTGCGTGACGGCGTAGTCGGCGCCCGCGCGGCACTTGGCGACGAAGTGCGCCACGTCGGTGTCCCACTCGGTGGAGCGCGGGTGCATCTCCGGGAAGGCCGCGACGCCGACGCAGAAGTCGCCGGACTCCTTGATGAGCCGGACCAGTTCCGCCGCGTAGGTCAGCCCGCGCGGGTGCGCCACCCAGTCCCCCATCGGGTCGCTGGGCGGGTCGCCGCGCACCGCGAGCATGTTGCGGATGCCCGCGTCGGCGTACTGCCCGATGATGTTGCGCAGTTCGGCGACGGAGTGATTGACCGCGGTGAGGTGGGCGACCGGGGTGAGCGTGGTGTCGGCGACGATCTGCTCGGTCTCCTTGACCGTGCCCGCGCGGGTGGAACCGCCCGCCCCGTAGGTCACCGAGACGAAGTCCGGCGCCACCGCCTCGACCCTGCGCAGCGCGCTCCACAGGTTCCGCTCGCCCTTGGGGGTCTTCGGCGCCGAGAACTCGAACGAGTACGTCGTCTTGCCTGCGGCGAGGATGTCGCGCACGGTGCGTGCGCGATCAGTCCTGGTGGATGCGGTTCCGAGGGCCATACTCGCAGGTTATCCAGGGGCCCTCGGTGTCCCAACCGAACGCGGGGAATTCGCCTGAATTGCCGCCTTCTCGTCCACCCCTCGGACGGGCGCGGGCGAAAAGTCCGGGTCCGGGCACCGGGGGCGTCCGCACCGCGAGACGTCGTGCATGCCGTTCAGCCCCGGCCGCCGTTCGGCGGGTACTCCGCTCGGCGGGCCCTCCGCTCGGCCCTGTCTTTCGTTCGGCGGGTCCTCCGCTCGGCGGGCGGCCGGGCTCGGCGGACGGACTGGGGGACGGACGGGGGCTGCGGTCTCGTCAGGGACATGCCGGGCTCGCCGCCCGACCGGCCACAGCACTGGCCGCACTGGCTATCCCGCCTGCCGCAGCCGCTCGGCGAACTCCGCCGCGGCCGCCCCGGGGTCCTCGGCCGCGGTGATCGCCCGGACCACGACGACGCGCCGGGCGCCGGCGTCCAGGACCTCGTCCAGGGTGCCGAGGTCGACGCCCCCGATGGCGAACCAGGGCCGGTCGGTGCCGAGGGAGGCGGTGTACCGGACCAGCTCCAGACCGGGCGCGGGGCGGCCGGGCTTGGTGGGAGTGGGCCAGCAGGGGCCCGTGCAGAAGTAGTCGGCGCCCTCCTGGACCGCCGCCGCGGCGGCTTCCGGCTCGGCGTGCGTGGAGCGGCCGATCAGGACGTCGTCGCCGAGGATCGCCCGCGCCGCGGAGACGGGCAGATCGCCCTGGCCGAGGTGCAGCACGTCGGCGCGGGCGGCGTGGGCGACGTCCGCGCGGTCGTTGACCGCGAGCAGCCTGCCGTGCCGGGCGCAGGCGTCGGCGAACACCTCCAGGTGCTCCAGCTCCTCGGCCGCCTCCATGCCCTTGTCGCGGAGCTGCACGATGTCGACCCCGGCCGCCAGCACCGCGTCGAGGAACTCGGGCAGGTCGCCCTGGCGGGTGCGGGCGTCCGTGCACAGGTACAGGCGGGCGTCGGCGAGCCGGTCGCGAGCGGTACGGGCGGCGCGGGCGCCAGCGGTGTCGGTGTCGGCGGTATCGGCGGTATCGGGCATGGGTGGGCTCCCCCCGGAGTCAGTGCGTCATCGGTGCGGCGTCGGCGCCGCGTCGGGTGCGTTGCCGGTGCGGCGCCGACGCGGTGCGGCGCCGCACCGGCTGGAGAGGCGGTGCGGGAGCCGGTGAGCCGGGGCGTACGGGCGCGGCGGAAGAATCCGGGGCCGACCCGCACGCCCCAGGGAACCCCGCACGCCCCGAGGAACGGGGCCGACCCGTACGCCGAAGGAGCGGGAGCCAGCCCGTAGGGCCCGTAGGGGACGGATCGGGCGCCCGCCCGTACGGGAAGGAACCAGGGCCGACCCCTACGCCGGACGGGCGGTCGGCCAGGGCTTTCCCCTGTGAGCCTGCCGGGCTCGCGGCTCGGCCCCTGGCAACCCCCGCGCCCCCCACTTCGGGCCGTCCGGCGGCGGATCCTCAGACAGCCAGCGCCTGGGCGCGGCGCTTCACCTCCGTGCCGCGGTTCTCGCTCAGGGCCTGCGCGGGGGTGCCGGGCAGGGACGGGTCCGGGGTGAACAGCCACTCGATCATCTCTTCGACCGTGAAGCCGTCGTCCCTCAGCAGTGTCAGGGTCCCGGACAGGCCCTTGACGACCTTGTCCCCGTCGATGAAGGCGGCGGGGACGTACAGCGCGCGGTTCTCCCCCCGGCGCACGGCGACGAGCTGGCCTTCCTTGACTAGCTGCCGCACACGCGTCACCTCAACGCCGAGATGGTCGGCGATGTCGGGAAGGGTGAGCCAGGCGGGGACGAGCGCATCGATCTTCGCGTCATTCTCGGTCACGGGACAAGCCTGCCATCTGCCACCGACAGGAGGAAGTCGGGTCCGGCCACCCGGTGGCGCCGCGGCCCCTCCCGCCTCCCGACAGGAGGCCCGTACGCGGTATGCGGAGCGGCGGCGGGGGCGCCGGCTCACCTCTGGGCCATGTCCAAGCCACGTCCAGGCAGGGTCGTCAGATCGCTTCCAGGCGGAGGCGCCCGGCGGAGGCGCCTAAGCCGTCGCCGCCTTCAGCGGCCGGGCCGGGTCCGCCAGCAAGGCGGGGTCCATCAGCGCGCCCGCCTCGATGAGCCGTCTGCCCTGCGCCAGGTCCCGTGGCCGGCCGACCGCCAGCAGGGCGACGAGGCGACCCTCGCGCAGCCAGCAGACCGTCCAGGCCGGTCCGGACGGCTCGCCGCGCCAGACCGCGGCGTCGGCGCCGGTGTGGTGACCGGCGTACTGCACGAAGCGGCCGAACTGCTCGGACCAGAAATACGGCACCGGGTCGTAGACCGAGGGGGTGAGGCCGATCACGTTGGCGGCGACCGTGCGCGGTCCTTGCAGGGCGTTGTCCCAGTGGTGGACCAGCAGGCGCTCGCCGTACCGCGCGGAGGGGAAGGAGGCGCAGTCGCCGACCGCGTACACGTCCGGCGCGGACGTGCGCAGGCCGTCGTCGGCGAGCACCTCCCCGTGCTCGCCCAGCTCGATGCCGGAGCCGACGAGCCAGCCGGTGGCCGGGCGGGCGCCGATGCCGACGACCACGGCGCCCGCGGGCAGCCGCGAGCCGTCGTCGAGCACCACGGCGCCGGGCTCCACGTGCTCCACGCGCGCGTTCGTGCGCAACACGGCGCCGCTGTCGGCGTACCAGCCGGCCATCGGGGCGGCCGCCTCAGCGGGCAGCGCCCCGACGAGCGGCCGGTCGGCGGCCTCGACCACCGTGACGGCGCAGCCCGCCTCGCGTGCGGCGGTGGCGAACTCGGCGCCGATCCAGCCGGCGCCGACGACCACGACGTCGTGCTGCTCGGTGAGCACCGGCCGCAGCCGCTCGGCGTCGTCCAGGGTGCGCAGCAGGTGCACCCCGGGGGTGTCCTCGGCGCCCGGGAGGCGGATCGGTTCCGCGCCGGTGGCGAGGACGAGCGCGTCGTAGGGGACCGGTCCGTCGGAGGTGTCGAGCACATGGGCTTCGGCGCGGACGGCGAGCGCCTCGCAGCCGAGCCGCAGGTCGAGGCCGAGCGAGGCGAAGTCGATCTCGAACGCGGAGCCGTCCGCCTTGCCCAGCAGGACCGCCTTGGACAGCGGAGGCCGGTCGTAGGGCTGGTGGGGTTCGGCGCCGATGACGGTGACGTCGCCGGTGAAGCCCTGCTCGCGCAGGGCGACCGCGGTCTGCACGCCGGCCATGCCCGCGCCCGCGACGACCACGCGCCGCGGCTGTGACGTGCCGTGTTCCTGCGTCTGCTCGCTCACCCGATCACCATAGCCACCTGACGTACGGTCAGTCTGCGGCCCGGCAGGGTGACTCGCTGCACACCGGACCTGACGCCGCACCTGCTCCGCACGCGCTCGTACCGCTCCCCGCCCGCGACTCCCACGCCCTGCCCTCCCCCTGCCGCAGCCGCCCGCCGGGCGGTTCCGCCGCCGTCGGCACGCGGCGTCCCGGGGACGACGTGCCGCCGCGCCCGGACCGGAGGCGGCGGAAGCCGAGCGGCGGTCTCCCTGCCTCCTACCCCGCGGGCGACCGCGTACGTCGTCGCCGCCCGCGCGGGCGACCGCGTACGACGTCGCCGCCCGCACGGGCGGCCCGGATCCGCACGGCACGCGGGCGGCGCCACGCGGCACGGGCGGCTTCACGCGGCCAGCGCGGCTCCCATCGGCGCGCGCGGCGCCCTCGCGCGCGTGCGCCGCCGCTACGGGCGCGCTGCCCGGCGAGCGCTACGGGTGCTGCCCGGCGAGCCCGTGCTGTGGCCGGGAAGGCGTGCGCGCCGGTGAACTTTCGCGGACGCGGCACTAGGGTGGCTGCCGTACAAGCACTCGCGGGAGCCCGGACGCACCGGGCTGAGAGGGAGGCTGGCGGCCTCCGACCGTACGAACCTGATCCGGGTCATGCCGGCGAAGGGAGGGGCTGGACGCCCATGTCCTTGCCACGTACGTCAGACGTCCTCGTCATCGGGGGCGGGATCATCGGGCTGGTGACGGCCTGGCGCGCGGCGCAGCGCGGCCTGGTCACGGCCGTGGTGGACCCCGAGCCGGGCGGCGGGGCGGCGCTGGCGGCCGCCGGGATGCTGGCCGCCGTCACGGAGCTGCACCACGGCGAGCAGACGCTGCTCGGCCTGAACCTGGCCTCGGCCCGCCGCTACCCCGACTTCGCGGCCGAGCTGAGCGAGCTGACCGGGCACGATCTCGGCTACCGCCGCTGCGGCACGCTCGCCGTCGCCCTGGACGCCGACGACCGGGCCCATCTGCGGGAGGTGCACGACCTCCAGCGGGCCTCGGGTCTCGCGTCGCAGTGGCTGACGGGGCGGGAGTGCCGGCGCCTGGAGCCGATGCTGGCGCCGGGCGTGCGCGGCGGGCTCCGGGCCGACGGCGACCACCAGATCGATCCGCGGCGGCTCGCGGCCGCCCTGGTGACCGCCTGCGAGCGGGCCGGGGCGGTCTTCCACCGCTCCTGGGCCGACCGGCTCACGGTGGTACGGGACCGGGCCGCGGGCTGTGTGCTGCGGGACGGCGCCGTGCTGGAGGCGGGGCAGGTGGTGCTGGCCGGAGGGAGCCTCAGCGGGCGGCTCGCCGGGGTGCCGCGGGAGGTGCTGCCGCCGGTGCGGCCGGTGAAGGGGCAGGTGCTGCGGCTGACCGTGCCCCCGCGATACGCGCCGTTCCTTAGCCGGACCGTGCGGGCCGTGGTGCGCGGCAGCCACGTCTACCTGGTGCCGCGGCTGAGCGGCGAACTGGTCGTCGGGGCCACCAGCGAGGAGCTGGGCTGGGACACCACGGTGACGGCGGGCGGCGTGTACGGGCTGCTGCGCGACGCGCACGAGCTGGTGCCCGGCATCACCGAGCTGCCGCTGGCCGAGACCCGGGCCGGGCTGCGCCCCGGATCGCCGGACAACGCGCCGCTGCTCGGACCGACCGGTCTCGACGGGCTGCTGCTGGCCACCGGGCACCACCGCAACGGCGTGCTGCTCACCCCGGTCACCGGCGACGTCATGGCGCACGTCCTGACCTCCGGCGACCTGCCGGAAGAGGCCCGTCCGTTCACCCCGCGGCGCTTCGCCGCCGACCTCTCGGAGCAGCCGGCATGAACGTCTCCGTCAACGGCGAGCCCCGTGAGATCCCGCCCGGCACGGCTCTGGACGCGGTCGTGCGGAGCCTGACCGCGGCGCCCTCCGGAGTGGCCGCCGCCCTCAACGAGACCGTCGTCCCGCGCGCGCAGTGGCCGTCCACGCCCGTGGCCGACGGCGACCGCGTCGAAGTCCTGACCGCCGTACAGGGAGGCTGACCCATGGCCGACGATCCGCTGCTCCTGGGCGCCGCGTCCTTCGGCTCCCGACTGATCATGGGCACCGGCGGCGCCCCCAGCCTGGACGTGCTGGAACGGTCGCTGGCAGCCTCCGGCACGGAGCTGACCACGGTCGCGATGCGCCGGGTCGACCCCTCGGTGCACGGCTCGGTGCTCTCGGTGCTGGACCGGCTGGGCATCCGCGTGCTGCCCAACACGGCGGGCTGCTTCACCGCGGGCGAGGCGGTGCTCACCGCCCGCCTGGCGCGCGAGGCGCTGGGCACCGACCTGGTCAAACTGGAGGTCATCGCCGACGAGCGGACCCTGCTGCCGGACCCGATCGAGACGCTGGACGCGGCGGAGACGCTGGTCGACGACGGTTTCACGGTGCTGCCGTACACCAACGACGATCCCGTGCTCGCGCGCCGCCTCCAGGACGCGGGCTGCGCGGCGATCATGCCGCTGGGCTCGCCGATCGGCTCCGGCCTCGGCATCCGCAACCCGCACAACTTCGAGCTGATCGTCGAGCACGCGCGCGTGCCGGTGATCCTGGACGCGGGCGCCGGGACGGCCTCCGACGCGGCGCTCGCCATGGAGCTGGGCTGCGCGGGGGTGATGCTGGCCTCGGCGGTGACCCGGGCGCAGCACCCGGAGCGGATGGCCGAGGCGATGCGGCACGCGGTGACGGCGGGCCGACTGGCCTACGGGGCGGGACGCATCCCGAGGCGGCGCTTCGCCGAGGCGTCCTCGCCGACCGAGGGGCTGGCCCGGCTGGACCCGGAGCGGCCCGCCTTCCCGGACCCCGCCCTGGACCCGGCCTTGGAACCGGCTCATGGCCCGGCGACGGACCCGGCGACGACCTGATCGGGGGCCGCCCGCGGCCTGGCGGCGACCCCGGGCTCGTACATCCGGACGCTTCTGGTCCGCTTCCCGCTCACGGCCTGGCGGCGACCCCAGGCCCTCGTGCGTCCGAACCGCTTCCGGTCCGCTTCCCATCCGCCCCCCGCTCGCCTCCGGTCCACGTCCAGCGCGCGTTCGGGGGGTTTAGAGGGCGTTTTCCGTGCGTGATCCGGACGCGTCCGGGCCCCCTCCGGTAGGTGGGAGAAGCGTCACAGGTCTGCCCCAGTACCGCCGCTGGGCCCTGTCGACGAGCCTCTGTGTCGGTCCCGGCTCGTACACTCGCCAGCGTGGATACGCTTCAGGACCCTCTCGTCGGCCAGGTGCTCGACGGCCGGTATCGCGTCGACGCGCGGATCGCCGTCGGCGGGATGGCCACGGTGTACCGGGCCCTGGACACCCGTCTGGACCGCGTCCTCGCGCTCAAGGTGATGCACCCCTCGCTCGCGGCCGACGGCTCCTTCGTGGACCGGTTCATCCGGGAGGCGAAGTCGGTGGCCCGCCTGGACCACCCCAACGTGGTGCAGGTCTTCGACCAGGGCGCCGACGGCTCGTACGTCTACCTGGCCATGGAGTACGTGGCGGGCTGCACCCTGCGGGACGTGCTGCGCGAGCGGGGGGCGCTTCAGCCGCGCGCCGCGCTGGACATCATGGAGCCGGTGCTGGCCGCGCTCGGCGCCGCGCACCGGGCCGGGTTCGTGCACCGCGACATGAAGCCGGAGAACGTCCTGATCGGGGACGACGGCCGGGTCAAGGTCGCGGACTTCGGCCTGGTGCGGGGCGTGGACACGGTCACCCACACCACCGGCGCGATCCTCGGCACGGTCTCCTACCTCGCCCCGGAGCAGATCGAGCACGGCGCCGCCGACCCCCGGGCCGACGTGTACGCGTGCGGGGTCGTGCTGTACGAGATGCTGACCGGCGGCAAGCCGCACCAGGGCGACAGCCCCGCCCAGGTGCTCTACCAGCATCTGCACGAGGACGTGGCCGCCCCGTCCGCGGCCGTGCCGGGACTGGCGCCCGAGCTGGACGCGCTGGTCGCGGCGGCCGCCGCGCGCGTCCCGGACGCCCGCCCGCACGACGCGGTGGCGCTGCTGGCGCGGGTCCGCGAGGCGCGCGCCGGGCTGCGCCCGGAGCAACTGGACGCGTTCCCGCCGCAGGCTCTGGCCCCGGGGCACGACAACGCCCAGGACCGCACGAGCGTGCTGCCGCGCGCCCTCACGGCGATGCGGTCGCTGCCCGTCGACGGGGACGAGCCGCGGGCCGAGGACGCCCTCCACCGCACCAGCCTCCTGGAGAGCCCTCCGCCGGAGCCGCGTCGCCGGCGCCGCCGGACCCGGCGCGGGCCGCTGACCGCCGTCGTCGCCGCGCTGCTCGCCCTGGGCCTGGTCAGCGGCGTCTGGTACATCAACTCCGGGCAGTTCACCAAGGTCCCGCCGCTGCTGGCGAAGACCGAGGCGCAGGCCAGGCAGCGGCTGGGCTCGGCCGGTCTGGACGTGAAGGGCGTACGGCACGCCTACAGCGACACGGTCAAGCGCGGCACGGTGATCAGCACGGACCCGGGGGCCGGCCACCGGATCCGCAGCAACGACGCGGTGACCCTCACCCTCTCCGACGGGCCGGAGAAGGTGCGGGTGCCCGACCTGGCGGGCCGCTCGCTGGACGCGGCGCAGCAGGCGCTGAAGAAGGCCGGTCTGGAGCCGGGCATGGTCAGCCGGAGGTTCGACGAGGACGTGGAGGGCGGCGCCGTGGTCGGCACCGACCCGGCGCCGGGCGCCGAGCGGCACGCGGGGTCGGCGGTCGCGCTGGTCGTCAGCAAGGGCCGCCCGCTGGAGGTGCCCGACGTCACCGGCGAGGGCTCCGACGAGGCGACGTCCGACCTGAAGGACGCGGGCCTGAAGGTGCGCGTCGTCGACGAGCAGGTCACCTCCGACTACGACAAGGGGCAGGTCGCCCAGCAGACGCCGTCCGGCGGCGACGAGGCCGCCGAGGGCGACACGGTGACGCTGACGCTGTCCAAGGGACCGGAGATGGCCCAGGTCCCCGACGTGACCGGCGACAGCGTCGACGACGCGCATCGCACGCTGCGGAAGGCCGGCTTCCAGGCCGAGGACGACCGCGGCATCCTCGGGCTGTTCGGCGACACCGTGAAGCGGCAGTCGGTCGGCGGCGGCGACCAGGCGCCGAAGGGCTCGACGATAACGCTCACCATCAGGTGACCGCCGTTCCCGGCGAGCGACGCCGGGGGACGATCCCCGTGGGGCGGGACAACCCCTGCCGGGGGTATGAGACCGAGGTCCAGGGCCCGGTTCATGGCCCGGACCAGGGCCTCTGGTCATGATCGTTCCGGTCCCGTGACACCCTGAACGGGTGAGCAGCACGTCCTCCTCCGGCACACCCGACACGCCCGGCACACCCGATACGCCCGGCGCGCCCGCCTCCGGCGTCGCGGGCCGCGCCCGCAATCCGATCGGCGGCCACATCCCCGTCGCGGGCGGCCTGCACTCGGTGGGCCTGTCCTACGCCCGTGAGCTGAAGGCGGAGGCCGTACAGGTCTTCGTCGCCAACCCGCGCGGCTGGGCCACGCCGGCGGGCAGCCCGCGGCAGGACGAGGCGTTCCGCGCGGCCTGCGCCGAGGAGTCGGTCCCGGCCTACGTCCACGCGCCCTACCTGATCAACTTCGGCTCGCACACCGAGGCGACGGCCGAGCGCTCCGTCGTGTCGCTGCGGCACTCGCTGCGGCGCGGGCGGGAGATCGGCGCGCGGGGCGTGGTCGTGCACACGGGCAGCGCCACCGGCGGCCGGGAGCGGTCCGCCGCGCTGCGCCAGGTGCGCGAGCTGCTGCTGCCGCTGCTCGACGAGCTGACGCAGGACGACGACCCGTTCCTGCTGCTGGAGTCGACCGCCGGGCAAGGCGCCTCGCTGTGCGCGCGGATCTGGGACTTCGGGCCGTACTTCGAGGCGCTGGACGCCCATCCGAAGCTGGGCGTGTGCCTGGACACCTGCCACGTGTTCGCCGCCGGGCACGACCTGAGCGAACCGGACGGCGTGCACCGGACGCTGGACCAGTTGGCGGACACGGTGGGCGCGGACCGGCTGAAGCTGATCCACGCCAACGACTCCCAGGACGCGGCGGGCGCCCGCAAGGACCGGCACGCGAACATCGGCGCCGGCCGCATCGGCGAGGCGCCCTTCCGTGCGCTGATGACCCACCCGGCCACCGAGGGCGTGCCGCTGGTGATCGAGACACCGGGCGGCAGGGAGGGGCACGCGGCGGACGTGGAGCGGCTGAAGAAGCTCAGGGACGGCTGAGCGGGCGCGGCGCTGGGCGGCCCGTCACAGTTCGGGGCCGTCCCCTGCCGTCACAGTGCGGAGCCGTCCCCCGTCGTCACAGTTCGGGGCCGCTCCCCGCCGTCACAGTTCGGGGCCGTCCCCCGGGGTCTCCTGGTAGGAGTAGCGCTGCTCCTTCCAGGGGTCGCCGACGTTGTGGTAGCCGCGCTCCTCCCAGAAGCCGCGCCGGTCGGCGGTCATGTACTCCACCCCGCGCACCCACTTGGGCCCCTTCCAGGCGTACAGGTGCGGGACGACCAGGCGGAGCGGGAAGCCGTGCTCGGCGGTGAGCAGTTCCTCGTCCTTGTGGGTGGCGAACAGGGTGCGCTCGGAGACGAAGTCCGCGAGGCGGAGGTTGGAGCTGAAGCCATACTCCGCCCAGACCATCACGTGGGTGACGTCGGGGGCGGGCGGGGCGATGTCCAGGATGGTGCGGGCCGGAATGCCGCCCCATTCGGCGCCCAGCATGCTGAACTTCGTGACGCAGTGCAGGTCGGCCGTCACGGTGGCGTAGGGCAGGGCGGTGAACTCCTCGTGGGTCCAGCTCTGCTTCTCGCCGTCGGCGGTGGCCCCGAAGACCCGGAAGTCCCAGCGCTCGGGCCGGAACTTGGGCACCGGCCCGTAGTGCGTGACCGGCCAGCCGCGCTGGAGCCGCTGCCCCGGCGGCAGGTCCGCCGCTCCCCCTGTCCCTGCTCCCGACGCGTGTCCAGAGGCGCGTTCCACCGGCTGACCCATGTCTCCATCCTGACAGACCGGACGAGGTGCACCCGACAAGACAATCCGGCATATCCGTCACATCACATTAAGTGTGCACTTACTGGACACGGGCGAACGCCGGTGAGATCATCCGCGCTGTCAGGTCAGACCGCTTGGACGGAGTCCTCCGCGATGCAAGGCGACCCCGAGGTCATCGAACTGCTCAACGAACAGCTCACCGCCGAGCTGACCGCGATCAACCAGTACTTCCTGCACTCGAAGCTCCAGGACCACAAGGGGTGGACGAAGCTCGCCGAGTACACGCGGTGCGAGTCGTTCGACGAGATGCGGCACGCGGAGGTTCTGACCGACCGCATCCTGCTGCTCGACGGCCTTCCGAACTACCAGCGGCTCTTCCACGTGCAGGTCGGGGAGACGGTGAGCGAGATGTTCCGGGCCGACCGCCAGCTCGAGGCGGAGGCGGTCGACCGGCTGCGCCGGGGCGTGGACCTGATGCGCGCGAAGAACGACATCACCTCGGCGAACATCTTCGAGGCGATCCTCGCCGACGAGGAGCACCACATCGACTACCTGGACACCCAGTTGCACTTGATCGACAAGCTGGGCGAGGCGCTGTACCTCTCGACGGTCGTGATGCAGAGCCAGCCGGACGCCTCGGGCCCCGGCACCGGCGGGTTCTCGACGGCCTGAGCCCCGCCTGAGCACCGCCCGAGCACCGGCTGAGCAGCGTCTAAGCGCGCCGGAACACCGTCCGCCGGGCCGCCGGGCATCGTCTGAGCCCCCGTCCGCCGGACGCGGACGCCGAGCGCCGGCCGCCGGTCTGCTTTACGCGGCGTCCAGCGACCGCGCGCGATCCTCGGGCGCGGGCACGCCCGCTCCCGCCGCGAGCGGCGGGCGCCGCTGGTCGATCAGCTCGCGGCGGGGGCACGCGCCCCGGCCGAGCACGGCCTGGATGCGGCGCACGCAGCCCCCGCAGTCCGTGCCCGCCTTGCAGGCGGAGGCGATCTGGCGGGGCGTGCGGGCGCCGTTCTCCACGTGCTGCTTGACCTGCTGCTCGGTGACGCCGAAGCAACTGCACACGTACACGCTCGGTTCACCTCACGCCGGGGTCGGTTCACGGCGCCCCACCTGCTCGGTGAGGCAAACCTAACCTTACCCACGGGGCAGGGGCCGTGAAAGGGAAGGGGGCGCGGATCGCATGTGATCCGCGCCCCACTCCCGCGCCGGCGTCCCGGCGACCGCGTCACTGGTCCCGGTACATCTCCGCGACCAGGAAGGCGAGGTCCAGCGACTGGCTGCGGTTGAGCCGCGGGTCGCAGGCCGTCTCGTAGCGCTGGTGCAGGTCGTCGACGAAGATCTCGTCGCCGCCGCCCACGCACTCGGTGACGTCGTCGCCGGTCAGCTCCACGTGGATGCCGCCCGGGTGGGTGCCCAGCTCCTTGTGCACCTCGAAGAAGCCCTTGACCTCGTCCAGCACGTCGTCGAAGCGGCGGGTCTTGTGGCCGGAGGCCGCCTCGAAGGTGTTGCCGTGCATCGGGTCCGCGACCCACGCCACGGTGGCGTCGGAGGCCGTGACCTTCTCGACCAGCTCGGGCAGCTTGTCGCGGACCTTGTCCGCGCCCATCCGCACGATGAAAGTCAGCCGGCCCGGCTCGCGGTCCGGGTCCAGGCGCTCCACGTACCGCAGCGCCTCCTCGGCCGTCGTGCTCGGGCCGAGCTTGACGCCGATCGGGTTGCGGATCTTCGAGGCGAACTCGACGTGCGCGTGGTCGAGCTGCCGGGTGCGCTCACCGATCCAGACCATGTGGGCCGAGACGTCGTACAGCCGTCCCGTGCGCGAGTCGACCCGGGTCAGCGCCGACTCGTAGTCCAGCAGCAGCGCCTCGTGCGAGGCGAAGAACTCGACGGTCTTGAACTCCTCGGGGTCGGCGCCGCAGGCCCGCATGAAGTTCAGCGCGTCGTCGATCTCCCGGGCGAGCTGCTCGTAGCGCTGGCCGGACGGGGAGGACTTCACGAAGTCCTGGTTCCAGGCGTGCACCTGGCGCAGGTCCGCGTAGCCGCCGGTGGTGAAGGCGCGCACCAGGTTCAGCGTCGAGGCGGAGGCGTGGTACATCCGCTTCAGCCGCTCGGGGTCCGGAACGCGGGCCTTCTCGGTGAAGTCGAAGCCGTTGACGGAGTCGCCGCGGTAGGTCGGCAGGGTCACGCCGTCGCGGGTCTCGGTCGGCTTGGAGCGCGGCTTGGAGTACTGGCCGGCGATCCGGCCGACCTTCACGACCGGCACCGAGGCGGCGTACGTCAGCACGGCGCCCATCTGGAGCAGCGTCTTGAGCTTGGCGCGGATCTGATCCGCGCCCACGGCGTCGAAGGACTCCGCGCAGTCGCCGCCCTGGAGCAGGAACGCCTCTCCCTTGGCGACGGCGGCCATGCGGGAACGAAGCTGATCGCACTCGCCGGCGAAGACGAGGGGCGGATACGTCGACAGCTCCGCGGTCACTTCGCGCAGCGCCTCGGCATCCGGGTAGTCAGGCTGCTGCGCCGCGGGCAGGTCTCGCCAGGTCGCCTCGGCGGCGACGGCTCGGGAATCAGCGTTCACGGTCACATCGTCCACATTACGGGTTCCCCCGGCCGGTCCCTTCCCCAGCTCAGCACGTGAGACGGACGGTGCGCATCGCGGACAGCGCCGTGTCCGGCCGATGCGCTAGGGTGCGGGACATGCACGCGCGCCTTTCCCAGAACTGGTGGCGGACCGCTTCTCCGGCGGCCCGCTGACTGCGCGTACTCCCACACTTCGCGAAGGCCGCCCGAGGGGCGGCCTTCGGTGTGTGCGGCACCGGGGGGCGTTCCTCGACCCACATCGCGCTCGACGAGACGCGACGGAACGCTACGGAAGAGGACACCCCATGGACCCCGTGGACCTGGCACGCCTACCGGCCGATCCCCGCCCCTTCGCCCTGCTGCGGCGCCGCGCCCCCGGACACGACCACAACGCGGTCGAGGTGCTGCTCGGCCCTGTGCACACCTGCGACCGGCTGGCCGACCTGCCCGACGAGGGCCTCGCGCTGGTGCCCTTCCGGCAGATCCGCGAGCGCGGCTTCGACGCCCGCGACGACGGCGCGCCGCTCGCGGTCCTGGTCCCCGAGGAGCGGCACACGCTGCCGCTCGCCGAGGCGCTGGCGCAGTTGCCCGCGCACGAGGTGAGCGTGCGCAATGGCGGCTTCGACGTCGGCGACGAGGAGTACGCGGCGACCGTCGGGCGGGTGCTGCGCGAGGAGATCGGCGCGGGCGAGGGCGCGAACTTCGTCGTCCGGCGCTCCTACCGGGGGGAGATCCCCGGCTTCTCCCGGGCCGACGCCCTGGCGCTGTTCCGGCGGCTCCTGGAGGGCGAGCGCGGCGCGTACTGGACGTTCGCGGTGCACACCGGGGAGCGGACGCTGGTCGGCGCGAGCCCCGAGGTGCACGTGCGGATGTCCGGCGGGACGGTGGTGATGAACCCGATCAGCGGTACCTACCGCTATCCCGCCGAGGGCCCCTCCCCCGAGCACCTGCTCGGCTTCCTCGCCGACGGCAAGGAGATCGAGGAGCTGTCGATGGTCGTCGACGAGGAACTGAAGATGATGTGCACGGTCGGCGACCGGGGCGGGGTCGTGATCGGGCCGCGGCTGAAGGAGATGGCGCACCTCGCGCACACCGAGTACGAGCTGCGCGGCCGGTCCTCGCTCGACGTCCGCGAGGTGCTGCGGGAGACGATGTTCGCCGCAACGGTCACCGGGTCGCCGGTGCAGAACGCCTGCCGGGTGATCGCGCGGCACGAGGCCGGGGGTCGCGGCTACTACGGCGGCGCGCTGGCGCTGCTCGGCCGGGACTCCGGCGGCGCGCAGACCCTGGACTCCCCCATCCTGATCCGCACCGCGGACGTCGACGCGGCCGGGCGGCTGCGGGTCGACGTCGGCGCGACGCTGGTGCGCGGCTCCGATCCGGCGGGCGAGGTCGCCGAGACGCACGCGAAGGCGGCGGCCGTGCTGACGGCGCTGGGCGTGCGGCCCGGACGGCCGCGGGCCGAGCGGGCCCGGCCCCGGCTCGCCGACGACCCGCGGGTGCGGGCCGCCCTGGACGGGCGGCGGTCCTCGCTGGCCCCGTTCTGGCTGCGCATGCGGCAGCCCGCGCGGACGCTTCAGGGCCATGCCCTGGTCGTCGACGGCGAGGACGCCTTCACCGCGATGCTCGCCCATGTGCTGCGTTCGTCCGGCCTCGGCGTGACCGTCCGCCGCTACGACGAGGCCAGGCTGCGGCAGGCGGTGCTCGCGCACCGCGGACCGGTCGTGATCGGGCCGGGCCCCGGCGACCCGGCGGACCTCGCCGACCCGAAGATGCGGCTGCTGCGCGCGCTGGCCGCCGAAACGCTCGCCGGGCACCGGCACGGGGTGCTCGGCGTCTGCCTGGGACACGAGCTGATCGCGGCCGAGCTGGGCTTGGAGATCGTCCGCAAGCGGGTGCCGTACCAGGGCGCCCAGACGGAGGTCGACCTGTTCGGGCGCACCGAGACCGTCGGCTTCTACAACAGCTTCACGGCGCGCTGCGACGACGAGGCGGCCGCCGAACTGGCCGCGCACGGCGTCGAGGTCAGCCGCGGCGCGGACGGCGAGGTGCACGCGCTGCGCGGGCCCGGCTTCGCGGGGGTGCAGTTCCACCCGGAGTCGGTGCTGACGCTGAACGGCGCCGCGATCCTGACCGAGCTGATGGGCCTACTCAGCGGGACTGGCGCGGTCTGCGAGCGCCGGCCGGCGCGGTAGCCGAGGCCGTCGGACGCCGCCGGGGATCCATAAGACGCCGGGCGCTGCGGCGCCGCCGAGGGTCCCAGAGACATCAGGTGCCACGGCGCCGCCGGGGGTCCCGAAAACGCCGCGGCGCCGCCGGGAATCCCGAAGACGCCGGGTGCCGCGGCGGCGCCGGGAATCCTGGAGACGCCGGGCCCCGCGGCGCCGCCGGGGAACTTCCGAAGGCGTCGCGCGCCGCCGCGCCGCCCGGGATCCGCCGGACGGCGCCGCCGGTGCGGTGCGCCTGCCGCCATCCCCTTCCCGAGCCCTTCCCGCACCCTTACCGCGCCGTTCGTCCGGCGCCGCCCGCCGGGCGCGGGTCAGCCGAAGAAGACGCCGGCCTCCTCGTACAGCTTCGGGTCGACCGTCTTCAGGGTCGCGGTGGCCTCCGCGATCGGGACGCGCACGATGTCGGTGCCGCGCAGGGCGACCATCTTGCCGAAGTCGCCGTCGTGCACGCAGTCGACGGCGTGCAGCCCGAAGCGGGTGGCGAGCCAGCGGTCGAAGGCGCTGGGCGTGCCGCCGCGCTGGATGTGCCCGAGGACGGTGGTCCGCGCCTCCTTCCCGGTGCGCCGCTCTATCTCCTTGGCCAGCCACTCGCCCACCCCGGACAGCCGCACGTGCCCGAAGGAGTCCTGCGAGGCGTCCTTCAGGACCATCTCGCCGTCCCGGGGCGTCGCGCCCTCGGCGACGACCACGATCGGCGCGTACGACGCCTGGAAGCGGGAGGCGATCCAGGCGCACACCTGGTCGACGTCGAAGCGCTGCTCGGGGATGAGGATGACGTTCGCGCCGCCGGCCAGCCCGGAGTGCAGGGCGATCCAGCCGGCGTGCCGGCCCATCACCTCGCAGACCAGGACACGCATGTGGGACTCGGCGGTGGTGTGCAGGCGGTCGATGGCCTCGGTGGCGATGCCCACCGCGGTGTCGAAGCCGAAGGTGTAGTCGGTGGCGGACAGGTCGTTGTCGATGGTCTTGGGCACGCCGACGCAGGGCACGCCGTGCTCCTCGCTGAGCCGCGCGGCCACCCCGAGGGTGTCCTCGCCGCCCACCGCGATGAGCGCCTGGACCTCGTGCTTGGCGAGGTTCTCCTTGATCCGGCAGACGCCGTCGGGCCGCTTCAGCGGGTTGGTGCGCGAGGAGCCGAGGATGGTGCCGCCGCGGGGCAGGATGCCGCGCACGGCGGGGATGTCGAGGGGGACGGCGTCGTTCTCCAGGGGGCCCCGCCAGCCGTCCCGGAAGCCTACGAAGTCGTAGCCGTACTCCTGCACGCCCTTGCGGACGACGCCTCGGATGACGGCGTTGAGCCCGGGGCAGTCGCCGCCTCCGGTCAGTACTCCGATCCGCATGGAAGATCCCTTCGCCGCGGTTGCCTGAAGCGGCTCACGCTACTGGCGGCGCGGGGCGTTCCGGCATGGGCGGGACGGTCAATTCCCGTGCAATGGCGGACAGTTGATCAGCAAGCGCTCGGCACGCCCGCGAGCGGGACGCCCGCCGAGGGGAGGGTCCAGTGCTGTGGCCGGGCGCGGCTACTCGCCGTCGAGTCCGCGCTCGATGGCGTAGCGGACCAGCTCGACGCGGTTGTGCAGGTGCAGCTTGCCGAGGGTGTTCTGCACGTGGTTCTGCACCGTGCGGTGGGAGATGACCAGGCGTTCGGCGATCTGCTTGTAGCTCAGGCCCTTGGCGACCAGGCGCAGCACCTCGGTCTCGCGCTCGGTGAGCCGGGGGGCCGCGGGCCCGCTCCCGGCGGCCGTGACGCCCGTGACCGGCTCGGCGGCGAGGCGCCGGTACTCGCCCAGGACCAGCCCGGCCAGGCCCGGGGTGAACACCGGGTCGCCCACGGCCGTCCTCCGCACCGCGTCCAGGAGTTCCTCCGTGGAGGCCGACTTCAGCAGGTAGCCGGTGGCGCCGGACTTCACCGCCTCCAGGACGTCGGCGTGCTCGCCGCTGGCGGAGAGCACCAGCACCCGCAGCGCCGGGTCGGCGCCGACGAGTTCCTTGCAGACCTGGACGCCGGGCTTGGCCGGCAGGTTCAGGTCGAGGACCAGCACGTCGGGGCCCGCCGCCTTGGCGCGGCGCACCGCCTGCGCGCCGTCCCCCGCGGTGGCGACCACCTCGAAACCGGCCTCGGCCAGGTCCCGGGCGACGGCGTCCCGCCACATCGGGTGATCGTCGACCACCATGACCCGCACGGGGCCGTCCGGTTCCCGGCGCCCGTCCGCCGCGGGCGCCGTGCGGGGCGTCCGCGGCGCCTGCGCCGCTCGCGTGGGCTGCGTCGTGCTCATCGCCTGCTCGTCCTCCCCCGCGCCCGCGCCGCGGCGGCGCCGTCCGCGTCGGCGCCGTCCGGCCGGTTCGTCTTGTTCGTGCTCCGCGCGCTCTGCGTGCCCTGCGTGCTTTCGGCGGCTGTCGTGCCCGCGGCGCCTTTCGGCGCCTTCAGCTCGACCTCGGCGCCCTGGCCCGGCACCGAGATCAGCTCGGCGCTGCCGCCGATGTCGCGCAGCCTGCCGCGGATCGACTGGGCGACGCCGAGCCGGCCCTCGACCTCGGCCTCGGCGAGCCGCCCCTCCGGGATGCCGGGCCCGTCGTCCCGCACGGTCACCAGGACGCGGTCCGGCTCGTCCTCGACCAGGATCCAGGCCCGCGCGTCCGGGCCCGCGTGCCGCCGGACGTTGTCCAGGGCCGCGCCCACGGCCGCCGCCACCTCCCGTGCCGCGGCGGACGGCAGCGGCACCGGGGCGCCCGGTTCGGCGAGGCTGACCCGGGCCCCGGCATAGGGGGCGAGAAGGGCGCGCAGGTCGGTGGCCGCGCCCTCGTCGCTCTTGTCGCGCTCGTCACCGTCGCCGCCTACGGGGCCCTCGGCGCCCTCGTCTACGAGGCGGACGACCGCGCCGTCGGCCGCGTCCTCCGAGACCCGGGAGACGGGGACGAGGCCGCCGGAGACCAGGGTGCGCAGCGCCGCCTCCTGCTCGCCCGCCATCCGCCCCAGCTCGGCCGCCTCCCCGCCGATGACCGCGCCGCGCCGCTGCACCATGGCCAGCACCTGGAGCACGCCGTCGTGGATGTCGCGGGCCAGCCGCTCCCGCTCCCTGGTCGCGGCCTCGATCTCCAGGGCGCGGGCGAGGGTGCGCTCGGAGGCGCGGGCGACCTCGACGACGTAGCCGATGGCGATGGCAGCGACCCAGACCAGGATCACGTTGTGCACGGTGTCCCGGGCCGGGGAGCCGCGCTCGACCAGGTTGGCGAGGGCGACCGCGGTGGACGCGGCGGCGGCCCAGCGCCACCCGCCCTTGAGCGCGAAGGCGAGCACGGAACCGGCGGTCCAGATCGATGGCAGCGTGGGGCCGCCGCCCGCGATCCGCGCCGGGGCGTCCGCGAGCGGCGTCAGGAGGATGCCCGTCGCGGCCAGCGCCAGGTCGGCGGCGAGGAACCGCCGGGTGCAGCGCGCGGCGCCCGCGACCCGGGGCAGGGTGGCCATGGTCCACGCGAACAGCACGCCGTAGTAGCCGACGGCGATCCAGGGGCGGGGGAAGCGGTCGTAGGCGGTGGCGAACAGGCCGACCGCGTAGCACACGGCCAGCACCCGGTACGCGGTCAGCGCGCGCCACAGCGGCTGCTCGACCGACATCCTCATGACACGCTCGCGCCTGGCCATGCCTCCCCCTGTCCCGGCCTGTCCCGGGCGGCGCCCCGGGTGTCCGCGGCGCCGTCCTTCACGTGTCCAGCGCGGATCCGGCGCGGCTCCGGCCCGGATCCGCGGCGCGGGCGGCTACTCCGCGCCCTGGTCCCCGCCGGGCTGCTGCTGCACGACCGGCCCCTTGCCGACCGGCTCCCTGCCAGCCTGGGCGAGTGCGGCCTTGGCCGCCTTCTCCGCTTCCTTCTCGGCCTTCGCCGCCTCCGTCATCTGCCGCTTGGCAGCGGTCGCGTAGACGTCGACGTACTCCTGGCCGGACAGCTTCATGATCTCGTACATGACCTCGTCGGTCAGCGCGCGCAGCACGAAGCGGTCGTGCTCCATGCCCCGGTAGCGGCTGAAGTCCAGCGGCCGGCCGATCCGGATGCCCGGACGCATCAGCTTGGGGACGACCTTCCCCGGGGGCTGGATCTTCTCCGTGTCGATCATGGCGACCGGGATCACGGGCGCCCCGGTGGCCAGCGTCACGCGCGCCAGACCGCCCGGCTTGCCCCGGTACAGGCGGCCGTCGGGCGAGCGGGTGCCCTCGGGATAGATCCCGAAGAGCTCGCCGCGCTCCAGCACCTGTATGCCGCTCTGCACCGCCGCCTCGCCCGCGCCGCGCGCCCCGGAGCGGTCCACGGGCAGTTGGCCGACGCCCTTGAAGAACGCGGCGGTCATCCGCCCCTTCACCCCGGGCGTGGTGAAGTACTCGGCTTTCGCGATGAAGGTGACTTTGCGGTCGAGCATCACGGGGAGAAAGAACGAGTCAGAGAACGACAGGTGATTGCTCGCCAGGACGGCGGCGCCCTCGGCCGGGATGTTCTCCAGGCCCTCCACCCAGGGCCGGAAGGCGAGCTTGAGCGGCGCCCCGATGGCGACCTTCATCGTGCCGTAGAACAACGGAGTGCCTCCTGTGTGTGTCGGTCAGACCATAACCCGCGACGGCGCCGAAGGGGCCGACGGCCCTGGTCGGTGTCCGTGCCGTCGCGTACGGTGAAGTACCCGCGATCGGCGGCTGTGTGCCGTCGGCGCAGCCGCGCCCCACCGCACCGAGCCGCCCCAGCGCACCGAGCCGCCCCGCCGCACCACACCGAGCCGCCCCGCCCCGCCCCGTCAGCGATCCGCCCCTCATCGACGAGCCCTGTCTCCGCCTCCCCCCACCGAGCGTCCCGCGCTGGGTGAGCGTCTCTCAGCGTCTCTCTATGTCCCTTGGCCCACTTCACGAACAGGAGACCGACGTGCCGGTCCTCCCCGGAGCCGAACCGTTCCGCCACGAGGGCGGCGAGGTCGGCGTCCTCCTCTGCCACGGCTTCACCGGATGCCCCCAGTCGCTGCGCCCCTGGGCCGGACGTCTGGCCGAGCGCGGCCTGACGGTCTCGCTGCCGCTGCTGCCCGGACACGGGACGCGCTGGGAGGACCTCCAGGTCACCGGCTGGCAGGACTGGTACGCGGAGGTGGACCGCGAGCTGCGCGCCCTGACCGAGCGGTGCGCGCGGGTCTTCGTGGCGGGACTGTCCATGGGCGGCGCGCTGGCCCTGCGGCTGGCCGCGAAGCACGGGGACGCGGTCGCCGGGGTGATGGCGGTCAACCCGGCGAACAAGGTGCACGGCCTGGCCGGCCGCGCCCTGCCGGTGGCCCGGCACCTGGTGCGGAGCACGAAGGGGATCGCCAGCGACATCGCTCTCGAGGGGGCCGCCGAGCTGGGCTACGACCGGGTGCCCCTGCACGCCGCGCACTCGCTGCGGAACTTCCTCCGGCTGGTCGACGGCGAGCTTCCGCAGGTCACGCAGCCGCTGCTGCTGATGCACAGCCCCCAGGACCATGTGGTGCCGCCGGTCGACTCGGCCCGGATCCTCGGCCGCGTCTCCTCGCTGGACGTCACCGAGGTGCTGCTGGAACACAGCTACCACGTCGCGACGTTGGACAACGATGCGGACCGGATCTTCGAGGAGAGCTACGCCTTCGTCGCCCGGCTCGCCCCGAGTGTCGGCAAGGAAGGGACGGCCGCAGGTGGCTGAGCAGGACGCGGGCCGCGAGGACCGGGAGAACCGCGAGCCGACGGAGCCGGTGCGGCCGGCCGAGCCCGCCGCCTCCGCGGAGCCGCCCGGTGCCGCCGAGGCCGCCGCCTCCGCCGAGCCCGGCGCCTTCGCGGAGCCCGGTGCCTCTGCGGAGCCCGGTCCCTCTGCGGAGCCCGGTGCCGCCGAGCCCGGCGCCTCCGCCGAGGCCGCCGCCGCTGAGGCCGCTTCGGGCGAGCCGGTGCGGCCGGGCGAGCCGGTGGGGCCGGCGGCGGAGCGGAGCGGACCCGGCGGCCGGGACGGCCGTCCGGGCGGGGGCGCCGCCCCGCTCGACGAGGCGGCCGCCTGGGCGGCGATCGTCGCCGGCTACGGCGATGAGCCGCCGGACCCGCCAGGCACGAGGCCGTACCGGCCGATCGAGGATCTGGCGCTGCCGGACCTGCCGGACGGCGCCGACGGACGCTCCGGCGCGGAGCGGAAGCAGACGGAGAAGCCGCCTCCGGCCAAGCCGCTGGGCAGCTCGGTGTCGTTCGCGCCCGGCGTCGCGCGGCCCGGCACGGGTCCGCGCGACCATACGCCGCGCGAGTCGTCGGGCGCTGAGGAGGACGACGCAGACCACTTCGTCCCGCCCGAGCCGCCGCCGCTGCCCGAGGCGGACGCCACCGCGAAGTTCGCCTGGCTGGGGGTGGTCGGCGGTCCCGTCCTGCTCCTGCTGGCCGTCCTGCTCGGCTGGGAGATGACCTGGTGGCTGACCACGCTGTGCGTCGGCGGCTTCCTCGGCGGCGTCGTGACCCTGGTGGCCCGCATGAACCCGGGCGACGACGAGGACGACGACCCTGGACGGGGTGCCGTGGTGTAGCGGCGGGGGGGGCGGGCGCCGGCTGAGCCGCGTCGCCGCACTCCGTCGCCGCCGCACCGGAACCCACCGGTCCGCTGTCGCGGGCGGCCGGGCCGGGCGGACCCGCGGAGCGTCCCCGGCGTGCGCCCGGAACGCGGACGCCGCCACGTAGGGGCGACCCTCGGCGCACTTGGTGCTGCGGCGGGAAGGATCCGCCGGAAAGCTCGCGGCATCCGGCGTCCGGCGCTCCACGTCCAGCGCGGCGCGTCGCACGGCGGAGCACCGCCCGCGCACGGGACGTACCCGGGAAGCGCGCCCACACGGCGACGCGCCATGCCAGGCGTCGCACGCCGGTGAGACGTCCGGTGCGGCGCCTCGCGCGGCGGAGCACCGCCTCCGTACGGGACGGACGTGCCCGGGAAGCGCGATCACGCGCCAAGGCACCGCGCCCCCGTGAGACCGTCCGCCCACCGCACTGGCTAGGCAGCCGCCGGAATCCTCACCGCCGCCAGGACCGGCAGGTGGTCTGTGGCCGCCGTCAGGTCCAGGGCGGCGATCCCCGGGGCGTCCACGGGCACGCCGCAGCCCAGGATCTCGACGCCCGGGGTGGCGAAGATCGCGTCGATGCGCCGGTGCGGGGCGGCGGAGGTCCAGGTGTGCTCGCCGCCCCGGGGTGCGGCGGCCCAGGCGTCCTGGAAGGCGCCGGCCAGGCGCTGGAACGTCGGTCCCTGCGGCCCCTCGTTCAGGTCGCCGCCCGCGAGCGCGTGCTCCACGCCCAGCCCGGCCAGCCGGTCGAGCAGCAGACCGCCCTGCGCGCGGCGCTCGTCCCCGTCGAGCGAGAGATGGCAGGAGAGCACCCCGAGCCGGGCCCCGCCGAAGCGGACGACGGCGGTGGCGAAGCCCCGCCGGTGCAGGCCCGGGGTGAGCGGCAGCAGCACGTCCTCGGTCCGCTCGACCACGGCCCGCATCGAGCAGAGCACCGCCGGGCCCGCGGCCGTGGCGCCGCCGGTGAGCACCACCAGGTCCGACGCCGCCGCCAGCCGGGCCAGCTTCTTGCGCCAGCGGAAGAACCGGGGCGCCTCCTGGAGCAGGACGAGATCGGGCGCGCAGGCGCGGATCACCCGGGCGAGGGCGTCCGTGTCGTCGCGCATCGAGCGGATGTTGTACGACAGGACGCGGACCACGGCGGAACCGTCCGGCTCGGTACGGGAGTTGGGCAGCAGCATGACGATCAACATACGCCCGCGCAGGCCCAGGTCACGGACCCCCATGCGCGCCCGTACGACGGCTGCCAGTCGGCTCACGCGGCGTCCGGGCGGCAGCCGCCCGTCCCCAGGACGGGGATGCGACGGCCGGAAAACGCCAGCACCCACCGCCCCGACCGGAACGCGCCAGCACCCACCGCCCCGGCCGAAAAGCGCAAGCGCCCACTGCCTCAACCGGAAAGCGCCAGCGCCCACCACCTCGACCGGAACGCGCCAGCGCCCCCCGCCCCGGCTGGAGAGCGGAGGACGCTCAAGGCGCTGCGGGCGCGGTGGGCGCGCGGAGGACGCTCGGGCGACGGCAGCCGCCTCACATGATCGGGTCGGGCTCCCGGGCGAGGTCGGCCGCGCCCACGAGCCCGGCCTCGTTGCCGAGCTGCGCGGCCAGCACGTCGGCCACCGGCCGCCAGTTGCCGCCGACCAGCCAGCGCTTGTACGACTTACGGATCGGGTCCAGGACCAGTTCGCCCTCGTCGGAGAGGCCGCCGCCGACGATGAAGGCGGACGGGTCGAAGAGGGAGGCCAGGTCGGCCAGGCCCGCGCCCACCCAGCGGGCCAGCTCGCGGTAGGAGTCGACGGCGACGGGGCAGCCCTGGCGGGCGGCCATCGAGATGTGCTTGCCCTCGATGCCGTCGGGGGTGCCGTCGCCGAGGCCCAGCAGCACCTGGGCGTTCTCCGGGGTGGCGTTGGCGCGCTGCTTGGCGTAGCGGACGAGGGCGCGGCCGGAGGCGTACTGCTCCCAGCAGCCCTGCGAGCCGCAGCCGCACAGCAGGCCGTCCGGGACCATGCGGATGTGGCCGAACTCGGCGGCCACGCCGAAGTGGCCGCGGCGCAGCTTGTTGCCGATGATGATGCCGCCGCCGAGGCCGGTGCCGAGGGTGATGCAGATGACGTTGCGGTGGCCCTTGCCGGCGCCGAACCGGTACTCGCCCCAGGCCGCGGCGTTCGCGTCGTTCTCCACGACGACCGGGAGGCCGACGCGCTCCTCGACCTCCTGCTTCAGCGGCTCCTGCCGCCAGTCGATGTTGGGCGCGAAGTAGACCGTGGAGCGCTGCCGGTTGACGTAGCCGGCGGCGCCGATGCCCACGCCGACGATCTCGTGCCCCGCACGCGCGCCGTCCACCGCCGAGGCGATGGCGTCGACGATGGCCCCGGGCGTGGCGGGGGTCGGCACCTTGAAGGTCGACAGGATGCCGCCCTCCTCGTCGACCACGCCGGCCGCGATCTTCGTGCCGCCGATGTCGACGCCGATGGTGAGTCCCATGAATCCCTCAGTTCCGGTCGAGCCCCGCTACGGCCCAACCGTACCCGAGAGGCCCTCAGTCCAAGTCGATGCGCTCGCCTCCGCCGGCGCCCTCGCCCCGGTCACGGCGGTCGCCGGGCCGGTCCGCCCGGTCCGCCGGGCCGTCGCCCCGGTTCTTCCCCGGACTCGCGGGGTCGTCTCCCGGCGCCGTGGCGCGGCCCGTCCAGCGGCGTTCCTGGGCCTCGACGGCCGAGCGGTAGGCGGCGAGCAGTTCGCCGCCGGCCGCCGCGAGGTGGCCGAAGATCTCCGGGTTGCGCTCGACCACCGGTTCCACGGCCGCCCTGGCCTGCTCGACGACCTGGCGGACCGCGTGCGCGGCCGCCGGTCCGCCGACCGCGCCGAGCAGCGGCCCCTGCCACGAGGACAGCCGGTCGGCGACGGTGTCGACGAACCGGCGCAGTTCTTCGGCGGCCGAGCCCGGGGGCGGCGCGGAGCGGTCGCCGCGCCGCGACTTCTCGGCGGCCAGATCCTCGGCGCAGGCCGCGGCCCACGCGTCGGCGTCCGGCGGCGCCTGGCCTGCGCTCCGCTGCCGAGCGGCGTCGTCCCGGGCGGCGTCGGACGGTGGGCGCTCTTCGCTCATGGGGGACTCCTGACTACGGTTCGTCCCTCCGACGTTACCCGAACGGGTCCGGGCCGCTCACTTCTCGCGGGGCCACAGGGCGGGGTCCGGGGCGAACCGGATGCGCAGTTCGTCCTCGCGCAGGGCGGCGCCGTCGACCGCGCACCGCCGCAGGACCGAGGGCAGCGGCACGATGCGGCGGAACGGCCCGGCGGCGAGCACGAGTTCGTCGCCGCGCCGGACCAGTTCCAGTTCGTCGCGCTCGGCGCCCGGCAGCGGGATCCGCCACACCAGCACGCCGTCCTCGGCGGTCTGGTCGGCGACCGGCCACCGCACCGGGCCGGGCGCGGGACCGGCCGCGGGCAGCGCGAGGTCGGCGAGGTCGTCCGCGCCCCTCGGGTCGCGGCCCAGGTGAGCGGCCTGGTGGACGGTGTACGTCTGCTGCCACTCCTCCAGCGCCTTGCGCTGCTGGGCGGCGGGCCCGGCCAGCCAGGAGTCGGCGGGGGCCTCGGGCAGCACCCGGGCGGCGACCACGTCCTGCACGGGCAGCCCGTGCACCGCGAGACCGAGGGCGGCGGCGCGCACGGCGTCGGCGCCGGCCGGGCCGGGCTCGGCGACCAGGCGGACCGAGGCGCCGGGGTCGGCGAGGACCGCCTCGACGGCGGCCAGCTCCGTCGCCCAGCGGCCGGCGGTCTCGTAGAGCTGGGCGGACGGCAGGGGGACGCCGGCCAGCCGGCCGAGGACCGGGCGCAGGGCGCGGGCCGCCTGCCGTTCGGCCGGGAGCAGGCGGCGCAGGTAGCGGCGCAGCTCGGCGGGGAGGGCGAGCAGGGCGAGGGCCTGCGGGACGGCCGGGAGGTCGACGACGAGCAGGTCGAAGCGCTCGGAGAGCGCGGCGTCGCGCAGGGCGCGCAGCAGGGCCAGTTCCTCGGCGCCGGGCAGCGGGGTGACCTCCTCGGCGTCCAGGCGGGCGGCGCCGAGGAGGTCCAGCACGGTCGCCGCGCGCTCCTGGAAGGCGGCGAGGTCGGCGCGGAAGCCGGCCGCGGCGTCCGGCCGCCAGGCGGTGAGGCGGGGCGCGACGCGCACCGGCTCCGCGCCCGTCGGCGTCCCGAGGACCGCGCCGAGGGCGTCCGTCCGGTCGGCGCTGAGGACGAGGGTGTCGGCGCCGTCACGGGCGGCGGCGAGTGCGGTGCCCGCGGAGACGGTCGTACGACCGCTGCCGCCGGGTCCTGTGATCAGGAGGGTGCGCATGAGGGTGAACCGTAGTGGAGGCGCGAGGGGCGAGATCACCACGAGCACCGGGACCGCGGGCCTCCCTTGGCCGCCGGGAGCGCCCGCACCCTTGCGGACGGCGCGAGCGCTACGGGCGCCGTGCCCGGCCCCGGGAGCGCCGTGACCCCGGGAGCGCTACGGGCCCCGTAGCCGCCGGGAGCGCCGGGGGGCACCGCAAGCGCCGTGGCCGCCGGAAGGCACCACGGACGCCGTGGCCACCGGGAGGCACCGCGAGCCCCGTGGCCGCCGCGTGCGTTGTAGCCGCCGGGAGCCCCCGCAGCCCCGCGGACGGCGGGAGCGCTACGGGCCCCGTGTCCGGCCCCGGGAGCGCCGTGACCCCGGGCGCGGCTACGGGCCCCGTAGCCGCCGGGAGCACCGGGGGGCACCGCAAGCGCCGTAGCCACCGGAAGGCATCGGCCGCCGCGAGCGCAGCCGGGGCGGGGCTGCCGGAAGGCTGCGGAAGCGCGGCCCGGTTCGGGGCCCGTCCGCGCCCCGGGCGGTCAGGCGCCCGACTCGACCCGCTTCTTCAGGCCAGCCAGGGCGCGGTCGATGATGACCTTCTCGGCCTTGCGCTTGATCATGCCGAGCATGGGGATCTTGACGTCGACGGTGAGCCGGTAGGTGACCTCGGTGGCGCCCGCGCCGGACGGCTTGAGCAGGTAGGAGCCGTCCAGGGAGCGCAGCATCTGGGACTTCACCAGGGTCCAGGAGACCTCGTCCTCGCCGGTCCAGGTGTAGCCCAGCACCTGGTCGTCCTTGATGGCGCCCGCGTCCATGACGAGGCGCACCTGCCGGGCGCGGCCCCGCTCGTCGGCCTCGATGACCTCGGCCTCCTTCACCTCGCCGGTCCAGTCGGGGTAGCGGGCGAAGTCGGCGATCACCGCCATCACCTCGGCCGGTGCCGCCTCGATGGTGATGCTCGAGCTGGTGTGTTCCGCCATCGGCGTGGCTCCTGTAGATGCGGGCCGGAAGTCTCTCGTGGTGTGCGCACGGGTGTGCAGCGTGAAGGCTACCGCGCGGCCGGGCGGCGGACTCCACCCCTGCCTGCGGGCCTGGCGGGAAGACGGCGCCCCGTCACCACTGGAGGACCCACGGACGGCCGGTGGACGCGAAGTGCCCGACGTTGACGCACTCGGTCGCCCCGACGCGCATCCGCTGGGACAGCGGCTGGTGGACGTGCCCGAAGAGGGCGTAGCGGGGGCGCGTGCGCCGGATCGCGTCGAGCAGGGCGCGGCTGCCGCGCTCGAAGCGGCGGGCGACGGTGTCGTAGAGGAGTTCGGGCACGTCCGGCGGGATGTGGGTGCACAGCACGTCGACCTCGCCGACCGCCTCGATCTTCGCCGCGTACTCCTCGTCGCCGATCTCGTAGGGCGTGTTCATGGGCGAGCGCAGGCCGCCGCCGACGAAGCCGAAGACGCGGCCGCCGATCTCCGTCCGCTGTCCGTCCAGGACGGTGACGCCCTCGCGGGCGTACTCCTTCCACAGCGGCGGCATGTCGACGTTGCCGTAGGTGGCGTAGGTCGGGGTGGGGAAGGCGGCGAACAGTTCGGCGTACTGCCGGCGCACCGCCTGCTCGATCACCTGGGCGCGGTCGCCGTCGACGCCCGCCCACAGCCGGGCGCCGAGGGCGCGGGCCTCCGCGAAGCGGCGGGCGGTGCGCAGGGCGACGATGCGGTCGGCGTTCTCCTCGCCGAACAGGTCGGGGAAGATGCCCCGCGAGTGGTCGGCGTAGTCGAGGAAGAGGATGAGGTCGCCGAGGCAGACCAGGGCGTCGGCTCCCTCGCCGGCGCGGGCCAGGTCGCGTGCGTTGCCGTGCACGTCGCTGACCACGTGGATCCGGGTGCTGCCGCCGCCGGTCGGTGTGGGTGCCATGGTGATCGAGGGTAGGCGGAGCGTCGCCCTTGTGAACAGTGGCGGCGGAGGCCGTCGTCGCTGGCCAGTCGATCAGCGGGTCGACTACTGTGCGCGAAGGAACATCCAGCGTGTGACGCAGCGAACATCTCGCCGGGCGCCCCTGTCGAAGAGGCCGTACCGGCGGGTAACGTCCGGGCGGTCCAGTCGTGCTCTGGATTTCAACCACCGAGCTCGAAACGGCTCCTGGCGAAGCTCCGGGCACCAGATCGAGCCGCGGACGCACCGTCGCATCGCACCACGTCGTGGCGCCGGCGCCCTAAGAGGAGCAGCAGTCTTGCGCGAGTTCAGCCTTCCGGCTTTGTACGAGGTCCCTGCGGACGGCAATCTGACCGACATCATTCGCAGAAACGCCGCGCAGCATCCCGACGTCGCCGTGATAGCCCGGAAGGCGGGCGGCGCCTGGCAGGACGTCACCGCGCGCGACTTCCTCGCCGAGGTGCACTCCGCCGCCAGGGGCCTCATCGCCTCCGGCATCCAGCCCGGCGACCGGGTGGGCCTGATGTCCCGCACCCGCTACGAGTGGACGCTGCTCGACTTCGCGATCTGGAGCGCGGGCGCGATCACCGTGCCGGTGTACGAGACCAGCTCGCCCGAGCAGGTGCGGTGGATCCTCGGCGACTCCGGCGCGACCGCCTGCCTGGTGGAGACCGACGCCCACACCGCCGCCGTGGAGTCGGTGCGCGAGAGCCTGCCGGCGCTGAAGAACCTCTGGCAGATCGACGCCGGCGCCGTCGAGGAGCTGGGCCGCGCCGGGCACGGCATCAGCGACGCCACGGTCGAGGAGCGCGGCTCGCTGGCGAAGGCCGACGACCCGGCGACCATCGTCTACACCAGCGGCACCACCGGCCGCCCCAAGGGCTGCGTGCTCTCGCACCGCAGCTTCTTCGCCGAGTGCGGCAACGTCGTGGAGCGGCTGCGCCCGCTGTTCCGCACCGGGGAGTGCTCGGTGCTGCTGTTCCTGCCGCTCGCGCACGTCTTCGGCCGGCTGGTGCAGATCGCCCCGATGATGGCGCCGATCCGGCTGGGCTGCGTCCCGGACATCAAGAACCTCACCGACGAGCTGGCCTCGTTCCGCCCGACGCTGATCCTCGGCGTCCCGCGCGTCTTCGAGAAGGTCTACAACTCGGCGCGCGCCAAGGCGCAGGCGGACGGCAAGGGCAAGATCTTCGACCGGGCCGCGGACACGGCCATCGCCTACAGCAAGGCGCTGGACGCCCCCGGGGGCCCGTCGCTGCGGCTGCGCGTCACGCACAAGACCTTCGACAAGCTGGTCTACGGCAAGCTGCGCGCGGTGCTCGGCGGGCGCGGCGAGTACGCCATCTCCGGCGGCGCCCCGCTCGGCGAGCGCCTGGGGCACTTCTTCCGGGGCATCGGCTTCACGGTCCTGGAGGGCTACGGCCTGACGGAGTCCTGCGCGGCGACCACGTTCAACCCGTGGGACCGGCCGAAGGTCGGCTCGGTGGGCCAGCCGCTGCCCGGCTCGGTGGTGCGGATCGCCGACGACGGCGAGGTGCTGCTGCACGGCGAGCACCTGTTCAAGGAGTACTGGAACAACCCGGGCGCCACCCAGGAGGCGCTGGCCGACGGCTGGTTCCACACCGGCGACATCGGCACCCTGGACGAGGACGGCTACCTGCGGATCACCGGCCGCAAGAAGGAGATCATCGTCACCGCGGGCGGCAAGAACGTCGCCCCGGCCGTGATCGAGGACCGCATCCGCGCCCACGCGCTGGTCGCGGAGTGCATGGTGGTGGGCGACGGGCGGCCGTTCGTGGGCGCGCTGGTCACCCTGGACGAGGAGTTCCTGGGCCGCTGGTGCGCCGACCACGGCAAGCCGGCCGGCTCCACCGCGGCGTCGCTGCGCGAGGACCCGGACCTGCTGGCCGAGATCCAGACGGCGATCGACGACGGCAACGCGGCGGTGTCCAAGGCGGAGTCCGTGCGCAAGTTCCGCGTGCTGCCCGCGCAGTTCACCGAGGACTCGGGCCACCTCACCCCGTCCCTGAAGCTCAAGCGGAACGTGGTGGCCAAGGACTTCACGGCCGAGATCGAGGCGATCTACGCGAAGTAGCCCGCCGGGCGCCCCGGGGAGGGACCACGCAGGGCGGTCCCTCCCCGGGGCGCTACAGCAGCGTCTTCAGCCGTTCCGCCAGCAGGTCCCAGCGCCACTTCTCCTCGACCCAGCGGCGTCCCCGCTCCCCCATGCGGCGGCGCAGCGCGGCGTCGCCGAGGAGGGCGCTGATCCGCTCGGCGGCCTGTTCGGGCGAGCCGCCGCGCACCACCCAGCCGGTCTCGCCGTCCAGCACCGCGTCGGGCGCGCCGCCGGAGTCGCCTGCCACGACCGGCAGCCCGGTCGCGGACGCCTCCAGGTAGACGATGCCGAGGCCCTCGACGTCCAGGCCGCCGCGCCGGGTGCGGCAGGGCATGGCGAAGACGTCGCCGGCGCCGTAGTGGGCGGGCAGCTCGGCCCAGGGCACCGGGCCGGTGAAGCGCACCGAGGCGCCGACGCCCGTCTCCTCGGCCAGCCGCCGCAGGTCCTTCTCGTAGGGGCCGCCGCCGACGATCAGCAGCACCGCCTCCGGTTCGGCGGCCAGGATCCGGGGCATCGCCCGGATCAGCGTGTCCTGCCCCTTGCGGCGGACCAGACGCGAGACGCACACGACCACCGGCCGGTCGGCGAGGCCGAGCCGGGCCCGCACCTCGTCGCCGCCGGAGCCGGGGTGGAAGGTCTTCTCGTCCACGCCCGGCGGCAACCGCGTCATCCGCCCGGCGGCCTCGGGGGTGAGCGCGGCGGCGATCCGGGAGCGGGTGTACTCGCCGAGGTAGGTGAGGGTGTCCGTGGACTGGCCGACGCGCCGCAGCAGACCCCGGGCCGCGGGGAGTTGAGCCCAGCCGGCCTCGTGCCCGTGGGTGGTGGCCACCAGCCGCTCGGCGCCCGCCGCGCGCAGCGCCGGCGCCATCAGCCCGAGCGGCGCGGCCGCCCCGAACCACACCGAGGCGCAGCCGTGTGCGCGCAGCAGCCCGGTCGCGCGCCGGGTCGCCGCCGGGGTGGGCAGCAGCATCGTCGTACGGTCGCGGACGACGGTGAAGGGCTGCTCGGCGTCGAAGGCGGCGGTCGCCTCGGCGCCCTCCCGCCCGCGCTTCCAGGTGGACGCGTAGACGATCACGCGCTCGGGGTCCAGGCGCAGCGCCATGTTGTGCAGGAACGCCTGGATGCCGCCGGGGCGGGGCGGGAAGTCGTTGGTGACGATGAGGGTCTTGTGCATCGCCGCCGACCCTATCCAATGGGGCGCCCCGGCCTCCGGCGGCCGTACTTCCGTTGGGGCGCCCCGGCCCCGGGCGGCCGTACTTCCGTGGCCGTGCGCGGACCGCCGGGAGAGCATGGGACCCTCGGTGGAGCAGGGAACGGCGGACGGACGGCGGCAGTGGTGGACGAGGCGGGGACGGGGCGGCGCCTGGCGGCGCTGTGGGCGGTGTGGGGGCTGAGCAGAGCGGTGGTGCTGCTGTTCGCCCTCAAGGTGCTCGTCTTCCCGGGGCCGGACGTCACCAGCGACGTGTCGGTGATCTACCGGGGCTGGTCCGGGGTGCTGCGGCACGGCGGTTTCCCGTCCGGCGACGTCGCCTGGCAGTACCCGCCCGGCGCGGCCCTCGCGATCCTCTCCCCCGCCGTGCTGCCCTTCCTCGACTATGCGACGGCGTTCTTCGTCCTCGCCCTGCTGGCCGACCTGGCGGTGCTGTGCCTGCTGCTGCGCGGCGGCCGGGGCCCGGAGCGGTCGCGGCTCGGCGCCTGGCTGTGGACGGCCGGCGCGGCCGTGCTCGGCCCGACCCTGTTCGCCCGCTACGACGTGATGGTGACCGCGGTGGCCGTCGGCGCGCTGCTGGCCGGGGTCCGCCGTCCGCGCGTGCTGGGGTTGCTGGCCGGACTCGGGGCGCTGCTGAAGGTGTGGCCGCTGCTGCTGGCGGCGGGCGTGCACGGCGCCGCCCGGCGGCGGGCGTGGACGGCGGCGGGGGCGGCGGTCGCCGTGCCTGCCGCGTTCGCCGCCCTCGCGCTGCCCGGCGCGCTGTCCTTCCTGACCGCCCAGCGCGGGCGGGGCACGGAGGTGGAGTCGCTGGGCGGGCTGGTCTTCCACGTGGCCCGGCACTTCGGCTGGCGGGGGAACGTGCTGCTGAACTACGGCTCGGTGGAGTTCCTGGGCCCCTACGTCGGCGCGGTGAGCACGGTCGCCCTGGCGCTGACCGGGGCCGCCTTCGGCTGGCTGGTGCTGTGGCGGCTGCGCGCCCGGCGCTTCGCGCCGCACACGGTCGCGGACGCCGCGTTCACGGCGGTGCTGCTGTTCACGGCCACCAGCCGGGTGATCAGCCCGCAGTACCTGGTGTGGCTGGTGGGGCTGGCCGCCGTCTGCCTGTGCTTCCGGGCTTCCCCGATGCGGCCGCCGGCCGCCCTGGTGCTGGCCGCGGCCTGCGTGACGGTGCTGGAGTTCCCGCTGTTCTTCGCGGACGTCGTCGCGAGCGACGCGCTCGGCGTGACGCTGATGGCGCTGCGCGACGGCCTGCTGGTCGCCGCCTGCGCCGTCGCCGCGCGCTCCCTGTGGCGCTCGACGGTCCCTGCCCCGGCCCCGGCGTTCCTGCCGGCCCAGGCGCAGCGGTCCCCGCAGAGCTCCGCCTCTTCCTGAGAGGTCCGTCAGCGGAGCTGGCCGGAGAGGTAGGAGCGCCACTGCGCGGTGAACCGCTCCAGGGTCGTGCCCAGCACCGTGCGCAGCGCGTCCTCGACCGCGCCCGCCCGCCTCTCGTGGGCGCCCACCGTGCGGTAGAAGGCGTCGAGTCTCTTCTCGTCCCAGTGGGCGGCGATCATCCGGCAGGCCATCCAGCCGCCCTCATAGGAGCGGGCGAGCAGGGCGGCGTCGCCGGCGAAGCCGAAGTCCTTGTCGGAGGGGAGCGCGGTGGGCGTCTTCCCGGCGGCGACGGCCTGCTGGAGTTCGGGCGCGGCCTGCGCGGGGGTGCGTCCGGTGCCGCGGTAGCCGATCCAGTCGGCGTAGCCCTCGGAGAGCCACAGCGGGGTGGCCGCGTCGGTGTGGGCGCGGGTGGCGACGTGGGTGGTCTCGTGGGTGAGCACGACCTGCCGGCCGAGCGGCCCGAGCGTGCCGTACGCGTCGGGGTTGACGATGATCCGGTCCGCCGGGGCCTGCCGGCCGCCCCCGGCCTCGCCGGTGGTGACGGCGGCGATGCCGCGGTAGTCGCCGACGGGCGAGCCGAGCAGCGCGGCCATGTTCGGCAGGGACCGGGGGATCTCCACCACCACGTGCCGGCTCCAGTCCGTCCCCCAGGCGTCCGAGACCGCCGGGACCGCCCGGTCGGCAAGATCGGCCACGGCGCGCAGGGACGCGCCGCTCTGGCCGACGCCGAGGACGATGCCGCTACGGCCGCGGACCACCGACACCGGCCCTTGGTCCCAGAGCTGCTGCGCCGATCCGCGCGCGGGCCGCTCCGAGGCGACGTACCACGCGCCGCCGGCCGTAGTGCTCAGAGTCAGGGTGCGGCCAGCGGTGACGGGCGCCCGGTCGTACCCGGAGACGCGGTAGCGCAGGTCGGCCTCCGCGGTGATCCCGGCGCCGGTGCGGCGCAGCCCGGTCACCCGGTAGGACCAGTCCGCGAAGGGCACCGCCGCCAGGTTCGGGTACGGCGCGCGGTCGCCGGTGGCGGCGTAGGCGGCCGGGTCGTGGTGCAGGAGCGCCGCCGCCCGCTGGTCGAGCACCTGCTGCACGCGGTCCCGGGCCGTGTCGTCCGCCGACGGGCCGCCGCACGCCGTCAGGGAGGCGAGCAGCAGGCACACCGCCGTTGCCGAGGACCCGAGCACCCGCCTTCGACCAGCCATTTCACGATCGTACGGCGGCGCGCACGCGGCCGTCAGACTCTGGTGACCGAAGAGATCGGCATCATGTCCACCGGGTCGTAGCGCACCGGCGCTCCCGGGTGCGGCGCGTGGATGACCCGGCCGTTCCCGACGTACATCGCCACGTGGCCGGCGTCGGAGCGGTAGACCACGAGGTCGCCGGGGCGGGCCTGGGAGAGCGGGATGCGCCGGCCGGCGTAGCGCTGCTCCTGCGAGGTGCGCGGCAGGTGCACCCCGGCCCGCCCGTACGCCCACTGCATCAGGCCCGAGCAGTCGAACCCGGAGGGACCGCTGGCGCCCCAGACGTAGGGGCGGCCGAGGGCGGAGCGGACCGCGGCGACGGCGACGGCGGCCCGGCCGGTGGCGGCCGGACCGGACTCGGGCCCGGTGAGGGGGACCAGGAGGTCGTCCCGGCCGGAGCGGGACGCCTGGTCGTAGTCCGCCCGCTCGCCCGGGGACAGGGCGGCGAGCAGGCGCCGGGCTCGCGCCAGCTTCTGCTCGACGGTCCGCTTGTGCGCGGCGACGTCCCTGCGGGTGCGGTCGAGTTGGGCCAGGGTGTGGGCGGCCTCGGCGCGCTCCTGGGTGAGTTGGCGCAGGGCCTGACGCAGTTCGTGCAGTCGGCCCGCCTGCTGGACGCTGATCCGGTCCAGCGTGCTGGCCCTGTCCAGGTAGTCGGCGGGGTCGCGGGAGAACAGCAGGGCCACCGACGGGTCGAGGCCGCCGGAGCGGTACTGGGCGCCGGCCAGCGAACCGAGTTCCTGGCGCAGGGCGTTGACGCGCTGCTGGCTGCGGGCGATGCGGTCCTGGGATGCGCTGACCCGGCCGCGCAGCAGGCCCGCGTTCTCGCCCGCCTGGTCGTACGCCTCGGTCGCCTTCTCCGCCTCTTGGTAGAGGCGGTCCACCTCGGCGCGGGCGTCGCCGCGCGGCGTGGCGGCGTGGGCCGGTGCGGCCGGGAGGGCGCCGAGCGCGGCGGCCGCCGCGGACACGGCCGCCGCGGACAGCACGGAGAAGGCGGCGCCCCGGTCGAACCCGGACGGTGCATGGCGGCGATGGAACCCCACGGGAAGCCGAACTCCCTCTGCTGGCGGACACGGACGCGTCCCTCGCGGCGGACGCGCACGACGCGTCCCTGCGGCGGAGGAAACGCGCCAGACAGTAGCCGTGCGAACACGCGGCGGCCAAGGGCGCCGAGGGCCGCACAACGCGGCGCCCCGCCCTCGACACAGGTCAGGGGCGGGGCGCGGGGTCAGCGCAGGTCGCCGGGATTCGCCCGTTCGGGCGGCGCCCCGGCGGGGGCGGGGACCGGGGTCAGACGCGGACGCCGAACATGAACGGGCCGCCGATGGTGCTCATGGACTCGTACCGGACGACGGTGCCGGTGCGCGGGGCGTGCAGGATCTGGCCGTTGCCCGCGTAGAGGCCGACGTGGTGGATGTCGTTGAAGAAGAACACCAGGTCGCCGACCTGGAGTTGGCTCACCGAGTAGATGCGGGTGCCGATGTTGGCCTGCTCCTGCGAGGTGCGCGGTATGGACACCCCGGCCTGGGCGTAGGCCCAGGAGGTCAGGCCCGAGCAGTCGTAGGAGGACGGGCCGGTGGCGCCGTAGACGTACGGCGTGCCGATCTTGCTCTGGGCGGCGGAGAAGGCGGCGCCGGCCCGGCCGGAGGCGGGAGCGCTCGGACCGCCCAGCGAGGCGCGGTCGCTGGCCCGGGTGGCGCGCTCCTGGTCGGCGGCGGCCAGGGCGGCCTTCTCCTTCGCGGTGAGGGAGTTGAGCAGCTTCTGCGCCTCGGCCAGCTTGCCCTGGACTTCCTGCTTCTTCTTGCCCAGCTCGGTGCGCGTGGAGGCGAGGTCCTTGAGCTTCTCGCTCGCCTCGGCGCGCTCCTGGGCGAGTTCGCGCTGCTTGCTCTGGATCTTCTTCAGCGCGTCGACCTGCTGGCCGCTCAACTGGTCCAGCGTGGAAGCCTTGTCCAGGTAGCTGTCCGGGTCGGAGGAGAGGAAGAGCTGCACCGAGGGGTCGATGCCGCCGGCCCGGTACTGGCCGGCCGCGAGCGAACCGAGGCCGTCGCGCAGCTTGTTGAGGTCCTGCTGACCGCGGGCGACGTTGTCCTGGATGGTGGAGATCTCCTTCTGGAGCTTCTCCTGCTTCTCCTTGGCCCCGTTGTACTTCTCGGTGGCCTGCTCCGCCTGCTCGTAGAGCGCGTCGACCTTGGACTTGACCTCGTCCTTGCTGGGCTTCTCGCTGGGCGCCGCGTTGGCCGCCTGAGCGCTGATGGCTACGGCGGCGGCCGCTGCGGTGGTGAGCACGGTCACACGCGCACGGCTCGGCTGCTTGGGTCGACGGTGGGACGCCACGAAAGCGAGCTCCTTCTTCTGAGCGATCACCCGCTTGGAGGTTCGAGCCCCGACCCTAGTGACCTCATCGTGATGAATTCAAATCCTCACGACTGAAAATCCTGTCACAGCATACAGTTTTTGCAATCAACTCACCGGATGTGAGTTTCAGTTGACGCTACGTCGCGCATGTGACGGATCAATTCGGACAGCAGGCGTCAACAGCGGCGATGGGCGGCAGTTCGCCTCAAGTCCGCTTTCGACCGCGCGAGATGCGCCGGCGCCCTCAGCCGGGTGAAAAAGCGCTTGCGCGCTCAGCCGCGCGAGAAGCGCTTCAGCAGGACCGCCGACGCCACCGGCCGCGCCTCGGCCCGTGCGACGCCGTCGGCCACCTCGCGGTCGGTGGAGACCACCACGACCGGCCGGCCGGGCGGCTCGGCGCGCACCAGTTGGCGGATCAACTCGTCCGCGGTGACGCCGGGTTTGGAGAACAGCACCCGCACTCCGCGCGGCGGGGCCAGCAGTACCGGAGCGGCCAGCTCGGCTCCGTCGAAGACGCAGGTGACCTCGGCGCCGGTCTGCGCGGCGAGCTGCGAGAGCTGCCCGAGGAGCCTCAGCCGCTGCTTCTCCAGCGGCATCTGGGGATAGCCGGTCTTGGTGACGTTGTAGCCGTCGACGACCAGGTGGGCCTGCGGCAGCGCCAGCAACTGGTCGAGGATCGCCGGGTCGTGCTCGGACAGCGCCCGTGCGGCGATGTCCTTGGGCGTCATCCGGCCGGGCTCCACCGCGTCCACGGTCTGCGCGGGCCACACGGACACCGGCGGCAGCGCCAGTTCGCGGCGCAGCCCCTGGGCCGCTTCGAGGACGGTGTCCAAGAGCAGGCGCACCCGCATGTCCTCCACGCTGCGCCCCTCGCGGGCCGCTCGGCGTGCCGCCTCCAGGGCGGCCTCCGCCTCGCCCAGACGCGCCTTGAGGCGCCTGCTCTCGCTCTCGGCGGCCGACACCTGGGCCTGTCCCTCGGCGCGCGCCGCGTCGGCGTCGCCGCGCGCCTTGCGCAGCGCGGCGTCGCCCCGCTTGACGTCGCTGAGCGCGGCGCGCAGCTTGCGGCGCAGCGCCTCGGCCTCCCTGCGGACCGCGTCCAGCTCGGCGCGCAGCCGTTCGGTCTCGGCGCGGGTGTGCTCGCGGGCCCCGGCGAGTTCCGCGCGCAGCCGCTCCAGCTCCGCCCGGCTCTCCTCGTCGGCGCGCTCGGCGTGGGCCCGTTGGGCCTCCTCGCCCGCGGCGGTCACCAGCTTCACCCAGCCCACCGGGCGCAGCACGTAGGCCGCGGCCGCCACGTCGAGCGGCTCCGCGGCAGGCGGCGGGGCGCCGGAGTCGAGGGCGCCGGCCAGTTCCGGGTGGGCCTCGCGGAACTTCTCCCCGATCCGCTGCCGGAACAGCGCGTCGCTCTCCAGCGCCGCCGCCATCGCGTTGCCCGCGAACTTGATCCGGCGGTTGGGGGCGAACCGGGCGTACTGCCGCAGCGGGGCGGGCAGCTCGGCCATCGTCAGGCCGCCGAAGGCGTCGGCCGCGATCTGCACGACCCGGCGGCGCACGCCGTCGGGCAGCGGGCGGTCGAGCACCTCAGCGGCGCCGTCGCCCGGCTCCCCGCCGTGTGTCTCCGCCATCCGTCACCCCTATGCCTCATGCCTTGCCGGAGCCCCCGCGGGGGCTCCGCCGCGCGGGGCCCGCTCCGCTCAGGAGCCGGCGCCCGGCCTGTCCACCAGTTCCACCTGGTCCACCGCCCCGCACCAGCGGCAGCGCACCGATTCGATGGTCTCATCGACCACCTCGCGCTCCTCGACGCTCGGCTCTCCGGCGAGGTCGAGGTGCACGTACTCGACGACCTTGGACGAGCGGGTCACGTCGAAGCGGGTGAGGTTGCCGCAGAGGGTGCAGCGCCACCGGGTGGCGTCGGTCGGCAGGGGAACCGTCATCGTGGCCTGTTCGCCTTCCTTCTAGTGTCCGCGACGCGCCGGATTACCCGGAGCGCCGCTCGTACCTTATGGCCTGGCGGCGCCTCGCCGCCCGAGTGTCCGCGGCGGCGAGGCGGTCTGCGCCGACGCGTCCCTTTACGTCATGCTCTGTGCACATGATCAGGCACAGGAACGCGGTGGCCGAGCGGACGGTCAGGGCGCTGAGGGCGGCACGGACCATGCGGGCGCCGATGACGTGCGCCCTGATCGCGCTGTGCTGCCTCGCCTTCGCGATCGGCCCGGCCTCGGGCCTCGATCCCGCCTACGGCGCCGGGGACGCCCTGCTGGCCGCCCAGCGGTCCTACTTCCGGCGCTGGGGGGTGGTGCCCGCCGAGCTGCTCTCCGGGGCGCCGCGGGCCCTGTGGACGCCGGTGACGGCCCTGTTCGTGCACGGAAGCTGGGTGCACCTGCTCGGCAACATGCTCTTCCTGCACGTGTTCGGGGCGATGACCGAGGAGCGGATGGGCCGCGTCCAGTTCACCCTGTTCTACCTCGGCTGCGGCTGCCTCGCGCTGCTGGGCTACGCGGCCGCCGATCCCGGCTCCGGGCAGAGCGTGGTGGGCGCCTCGGGAGCGATCTCTGCGGTGCTCGGCGCGTTCCTCTACCTGTGCCCCGGGGCGCGCGTGACCAGCCTGCTGCCCTTCCTGTTCTTCCTTCCGCTGCGGCTGCCCGCCTGGGTCGTGCTGCCCTTCTGGGCGGCCCTGCAATGGCTGGCCGCGGGCCGGGCGGCGCAGGGGCCGGGCGTGGCCTACCTGGCCCACGTCGTCGGCTTCGCGCTGGGCTTCCTCTACGCGTGGGCCCGGTACGGCCGCGCCGCGGGCGCCGGGCGGCGGCCGTACCGGGCCGAGGACGGGAGCCCGGCGGCAGGGCCTAAAGTGAAGGCCCCTGCTCCGGCCCCCGAGGGAGAGAACCAGCCGTGATCACCGCGATCGTCCTCATCAAGACCAGCGTGGACCGGATCCCCGAGATCGCCGAGCAGATCGCCTCGCTGGACACGGTGAGCGAGGTCTTCTCCGTCACCGGCACCTACGACCTGATCGCCATGGTCCGGGTGGGCCGGCACGAGGACCTCGCGGAGGTCATCCCCGGCCGGATCAGCAAGATCCCCGGCGTCGAGGCCACGGACACGCACGTCGCCTTCCGCACGTACTCGCAGCACGACCTGGAGGCGGCGTTCGCGATCGGGCTGGACTCCTGACCGCCGCGGCGCCTCCCCGCGCCGGGCTCCGGGAGGCACCGTCGCGCGCCGGGCGCCCGCCTCACACCGCGGGGACGCAGCGGCCGTCCTCCGTGCGGTAGGTCCACCGGGCGCCGTCGCGCACCAGTTCCCGCACCGCCCGCACGAAGCGCTCCACGTGCTCGTCGGGGGTGCCCGCGCCGAAGCTGACCCGGACGGCGTTCAGGGAACGCTCGCCGGGCGCGGCCTCCGGGGCGCCGCACTCGCCCCGGCCGCCCGCGTCGCCGCCGAGCAGGGCGCCGACCAGAGGGTGGGCGCAGAACAGCCCGTCGCGCACGCCGATGCCGTACTCGGCGGAGAGCGCGGCGGCGAGGTGGGAGCTGTTCCAGCCGTCGACGACGAAGGAGATCACGCCGACCCGCGGGGCGCCGTCCCCGAACAGGGACAGGACCCGGACTCCCGGCACGGAGGCCAGCCCCGCCCGCACCAGGTCGGTCAGCCGCCGCTCGCGGGCCGCGAGGGCGTCGAAGCCCGCCTCGGTCAGCGCCGTGCAGGCGGACGCGACCGCGTGGGCGCCGATCACGTTCGGGGAGCCCGCCTCGTGCCGGGCGGCGCCGTCGTGCCAGTCCACGTCCACTCCCCCGTCGGCGCGCCGGACCACCCTGCGGCTGGCGCCGCCGCCCGCCAGGTAGGGATCGGCCGCGTCCAGCCAGTCCGGCCGCCCGGCCAGCACGCCTGCGCCGAACGGGGCGTAGAGCTTGTGCCCGGAGAAGGCGACCCAGTCGACGTCCAGGTCCCTGACCGAGACCGGGCGGTGCGGGGCGAGCTGGGCGGCGTCCAGCACGATCCGCGCGCCGTGCGCGTGCGCGACGGCGGCCAGCTCCCGCACCGGCCACAGCTCGCCGGTGACGTTGGAGGCGCCGGTGACGCACACCAGGGCCGGGCCGTGCGGGTCCCGGGCGGCCAGCGCCCGCTCCAGGGACGCGACCGCCTCCTGGTGGCTGCGCGGGGCGTCGAGGCAGGTCACCGACGCGTCCCGCCAGGGCAGCAGCGCGGCGTGGTGCTCGGTCTCGAAGACGAACACCCGGCAGTCGGCCGGAAGCGCGCGGGCCAGCAGGTTGAGCGAGTCGGTGGTGGACCGGGTGAACACCGCCTGGTCGTCCTCCCGGCAGTCCAGGAAGCGGGCCACCGTCCGGCGGGCGTTCTCGAACAGCTCGGTGGACACCTGCGAGAGGTACCCGGCGCCGCGGTGGACGCTGCCGTAGTACGGCGCGTACGCCGCCACGTCGTCCCAGACCCGCTGGAGGGCGGGGGCGCTGGCCGCGTAGTCGAGGGCGGCGTAGGGGGCCTCCCCGCCGGTCACGAGCGGCACGGAGACGTCCCGGCCGAGGACGGGCAGCGGGGCGCGGCGGGACGGGTCGGCGGAAGGGGCGACGGCGGGGGCGGAAGAGGCGGCGGGGGCGGCGACGGACATGGTGAACTCCCGTGCGGGCAGGCGGGACTCGCCGCGCGAGCGACACGACGCTCCAGCGCGGGGAGACGGAAAGAAAGAGCGGAAGAAGGACGCGAGGGGCGCGTGGAGCGGCCCCTCGGGCTCCTGGGGCCTGTCCCAGAGCTTCGGCCGCCGCACCGGCAGGGGGGCGGACGCCGGAAGCCGGACGACAGGCCCTAGAACATTCGCTGACTCACGGGAAGGCTCCTCTACGACCAGGACCCCTAGGTGTCCGCTCGGAAGAGGGCGATGGGGTCCGCGCTTGCCGCAGACCTCGCTGCCTGCGGCCTGGTCTTCACCCGGGGCACCCCGCCACGGACGGAGGGTTGCCGGACAGCCGGCCGGGGCCACATGGCTGTCACTCATGACCTGCACGAGAAGCTACGCGAGGTGATCGCGGTCCCGCAACCGGTGTCCGGATCGCGGGACCGCGGCGCCCGCCTCGGCCGGGGCGGCAGAGTGCCGTGACCCTCTCCGCCGGATCGGCGGCCGCCCGGATCAGTGTCCGCACGGATCGGCGGCCGTCCGGATCAGTGTCCGCCCGGATCGACGGCCACCCGGATCGGCGGCAGCCCGGGTCGGCGGCCGTCCGGCGGGAAAGGCCGCTCACGGCCTACGCCTTGCTGGCGGCCGCCCAGCGCTCCAGCGTCCGTCCGGCGGTCCCGGAGTCGATCGACTCCGCCGCCCGGTCCATCGCGGCCCGGATCTGCCGCTCCAGCGTCCCCGGGCCCGGCTCCAGGGCCACCAGGGCCGCCGCCGAGTTCAGCAGCACGGCGTCCCGGACGGGCCCCCGCTCGCCGTCCAGCAGCCGCAGCGCGACCTCCGCGTTGTACGACGCGTCGGCGCCGCGCAGCGCCTCCACCGGCACCAGGTCGATGCCGACGTCGCGCGGGTCGAACGACTGCTCGGCGACCGCGCCGTCCCGGACCACCCAGACCCGCGAGGGGGCGGTGGTGGTCAGCTCGTCCAGGCCGTCGTCGCCGCGGAACACCAGCGACGAGTTGCCGCGCTCGGCGAAGACCCCCGCCACGATCGGCGCCTCGTGCGCCACGGCGACGCCGACCGCCTGGGACCGGACCTTCGCCGGGTTGGTCAGCGGGCCGAGCAGGTTGAACACCGTGCGGATGCCCAGTTGCCCGCGGGCCGCGCCGACGTGCCGCAGCGCCGGGTGGAACCGCACCGCGAAGCAGAAGGTGATGCCGGCCTCCTCGGCGACCTCGGCCACCCGCTGCGGGGTGAGGTCGAGGTTGACGCCCAGCTTCTCCAGCACGTCGGACGCCCCGGACGCGGAGGACGCGGCCCGGTTGCCGTGCTTGACGACCTTCGCGCCGGCCCCGGCCACCACGATCGACGACATGGTGGAGATGTTCACCGTCCTCGCGCCGTCGCCGCCGGTGCCGACGACGTCGACGGTGGCGCCGGGCACCTCGATCACGTTCGCGTGCGCGTACATCGTGCGGACCAGGCCGGTGATCTCCTCGACGGTCGCGCCCTTGGCGCGCAGCGCCACCGCGAAGCCGGCGATCTGCGCGTCCGTCGCCTCGCCGCCCATGATCCGGTCCATGGCCCAGGCGGTGTCGTCGGCGGCCAGGTCACGGCCCTCCAGCAGGCCGTTCAGCACCAGGGGCCAGGAGCGGGCCGCCGCGGTGTCGCCTCCGGCGGGGGTCACAGCGCTCATAAGCCGCTCCTGGGTCGGTGTCCCGCACCGCGGGACGTGCATCTCGGACTGCTGCCCCCACCCTATCCAGCCCCGGACAGGGCGAAGGGCCCCGTCCGGATGCGGACGGGGCCCTTCGGCCGTGGCGTGGCGACGCCCGGGGCAGGCGATCAGTGGTGGCCGTGGCCGCTCGTGATCTCCTTGTACTCCTCGACGGTCGGCTTCTGGATCTGGCTGTCCTCGCCGAAGTAGGCGTTGCTGAGCTTGGCGCGCAGCTTCTTCGGTCCGGACGCCTTGCGCTCGACGCCGTTGCCGTCGACGGCCGGGCCCAGCGCGGCCGGCTGGTACTGCTCGTGCGCCGTGAGCGTGTAGAGCTGCTCCTGGCTGAGCGGCTCGTGGACCTCGATGAACTCGCCGTGCGGCAGGCGCTTGATGATGCCCGACTCGCGGCCGTGCAGCACCTTGTCCTTGTCCCGGCGCTGGAGGCCGAGGCAGATCCGCTTGGTGACGATGAACGTGAGCACCGGCGCCAGGAAGAACGCCACGCGGACGAACCAGGTGATGGAGTTGATCGACAGGTCGAAGTGGGTGGCCCACAGGTCGTTGCCGCCGCCGACCAGCAGCACGAAGTACCAGGCGATCCACGCGGCGCCGAAGGCCGTGCGGGTGGGCACGTTGCGCGGGCGGTCCAGGATGTGGTGCTCGCGCCGGTCCCCGGTGACCCACGCCTCGATGAACGGGTACAGGGCGAGGACCGCGAGGATCACGCCGAACAGCATCAGCGGGATGAACACGCCCAGGACCAGCGTGTGGCCCCAGAAGTTGATCTCCCAGCCCGGCATCGCGCGGATCAGGCCCTCGGCCATGCCCATGTACCAGTCGGGCTGGGCGCCGGTGGACACCTGGTCCGGCCGGTAGGGGCCGATGGCCCAGATCGGGTTGATCTGCGCGATGGCCGCGATGGCCGCGATGACGCCGAAGACCAGGAAGAAGAAGCCTCCGGCCTTGGCCATGTAGACCGGCAGCAGCGGCATGCCGACGACGTTGTTGTTCGTCTTGCCCGGACCCGCGTACTGCGTGTGCTTGTGGTAGACGACCAGGATCAGGTGGGCCACCACCAGACCGAGCATGATGCCCGGCAGCAGCAGGATGTGGATCGAGTAGAACCGGGCGACGAAGTCGTGACCGGGGAACTGGCCGCCGAAGAGGAAGTACGAGACGTACGTGCCGACGATCGGCACGGACAGGATCGCGCCCTCCATGAAGCGGACGCCGGTGCCGGAGAGCAGGTCGTCCGGGAGCGAGTAGCCGGTGAAGCCGGTGAACATGCCCAGGACGAACAGCAGGAAGCCGAACATCCAGTTGATCTCACGCGGCTTGCGGAACGCGCCGGTGAAGAACACGCGCATCATGTGCACGAACATGCCGGCCAGGAAGACCAGCGCGGCCCAGTGGTGGATCTGCCGGATGAGCAGGCCACCGCGCACCTCGAAGGAGATGTGCAGGGTCGAGTTGAACGCCTCGCTCATGAGCTGTCCCTGGAGCGGGACGTAGCTCCCGTGGTACACCACCTCGTTCATCGACGGGTGGAAGAACAGCGTCAGATACACACCCGTGAGGATGATGATCAGGAAGCTGTAGAGGCAGACCTCGCCCAGCATGAACGACCAGTGGTCGGGGAAGATCTTGCGCATGTTGGCCTTGGCCAGGCTGTACACGCCCAGCCGGCCGTCGACCCAGTCGGCCAGCTTCTCACCGGCCGGCTCCTTCCCGCGCGAGCGGGAGGTGTTGCTCGCTGTAGTACTCATCCGCGCTCCCAGAATGCAGGACCGACAGGCTCCTCGAAGTCGCCCAACGCCTGGAGGTAACCCTCATTGTCCACCCCGATGCGCAATTGCGGCAGGGCGTGGCCGGCGGGGCCGAAAATCACACGGGCGCCGTCGGAGAGGTCGAAGGTGGACTGGTGGCAGGGGCACAGCACGTGGTGCGTCTGCTGCTCGTACAGGGAGATCGGGCAGCCGACGTGGGTGCAGATCTTCGAGTACGCGACGATGCCCTGGTGCGACCAGTCCAGTTCGCGCTTGTCCTTGATGTTGTCCGGCTGAAGCCGGATGATCATGAGGGCCGACTTGGCGATCTCCGTCTGGAAGTCCTCGCCCGCCTCCTCCAGGCCGTCCGGCTTGGCGAAGGTGAGCGAGCCGACGGCGACGTCCTCGGGCCGCAGCGGCTGGTTGGTGTTCATGTTGACCAGGCGCTTGCCCTTGGCCCACAGCGTGTGGCGCAGCGTCTCCTTGGGCAGCGGGCCCAGGTCGCGCAGCAGGAACAGGCCGGAGAGCGGCAGCAGCGTGAGCGCGCCCAGCAAGGTGTTGCGGATCAGCGGACGGCGGCCGATCGCGGACTCCTTGGCGCCCTGCTGGAAGTCCGCGTGGACCTTCGCGCGAACCTCGGGAGACGCCTCGATCGGGTGACGCTCGTCGGCGACCTCCGCGTCGGACATCAGGGTGCGGGCCCAGTGGACCGCGCCCGCGCCGATGCAGAACAGCGCCGTGCCCAGGGTCAGGCCGAGCGCGAAGTTCAGCGCGTTGAGGTGCCCGATCGGGAAGACGAAGACCGACTTGTCGTCCGGGATCGTCACGTAGGACGCGATGAAGCCGACGGTGGCCAGCATCGACACCGTGAACAGCAGGGCGACGGCGCGCTCGGACCGCCTGGCGGCCTGCTCGTCGACGTCCTGGATCCGGTGCTCGTGGGGCGGCAGCCCCGGGTCGGCGAACGGGTTCTTCTCGTCCGCCACGCGTACGGCGCCGTGCGCCGCGCCCTGCTCGGCCGGCAGGTGCTCGTCTGGAATGTGTTGGCTGCTCATGACTTCTTGGCCTTTGCGGTCCGGGCGGCGACCCACACGGCGACCGCGATCATGACGCCGAGTCCGAAGATCCACGCGAACAGACCCTCGCTGACCGGCCCGAGGCCGCCCAGCTCAAGACCGCCGGGGTTCTGCGTCTGGTCGCTGTTGACCGCGTTCAGGTACGCGATGATGTCCTTCTTGTTCTTCGACGTCATCGTGGTGTCGGGGAAGGACGGCATGTTCTGCGGGCCGGTCTGCATGGCCTCGTAGATGTGCTTCGGCGCGACGTTCTCGAGGTTGGGGGCGTACTTGCCGTGAGTGAGCGCACCGCCCTTGCCGGTGAAGTTGTGGCACTGCGCGCAGTTGGTGCGGAAGAGTTCGCCGCCCTTGGCGATGTCCGCGCCCTCCGGGCTGTACTGGTTCTTCGTCGGGACGACGGGGCCCGCGCCCAGGGAGGCGATGTAGGCCGCGAGCTGGTCGATCTCGCCCTGGCTGTAGATCACCTTCTTCTTGGGGATCTGCGCTCCGGGCTGCTGGGCCGGCATGCGGCCGGTGCCGACCTGGAAGTCGACGGCGGCGGCGCCCACGCCCACTAGGGACGGGCCGTCAGAGCTGCCCTGACCGCCGGTCCCGTGACAACTGGCGCAACCGACCTCGTAGAGCTTCTTGCCCTCCTCGATGGTGAGGGACTGCGCGGACGTGTCGGCCTTCGCCTGGGTGGCGGGCGCGAACGCGGTGTACAGGCCCCCCGTGGCCGCCAGCGCGAGAAGTAGGACGACGACCGCCGCCAGCGGATGGCGTCGTCGTGCGGAGAGCTTTTTCACGGATTACCCCGGTGTCAGGATCTTCTGCGTCGATGCTTGCGGACTGGGATCGGAACGTCGGCTACTTGATCAGGTAGATCGTGGCGAAGAGACCGATCCAGACGACATCGACGAAGTGCCAGTAGTAGGACACGACGATGGCCGCGGTCGCCTGCTCGTGGGTGAACCTCCGGGCCGCGTAGGTGCGGCCGAGGACGAACAGGAAGGCGATGAGACCGCCCGTCACGTGCATGCCGTGGAAGCCGGTGGTCAGGTAGAACACCGAGCCGTAGGGGTCGGAGGACAGCGAGAGGCCGTCTTCCTTCACCAGGCTCGTGTACTCGTAGATCTGACCGCCGATGAAGATCGCACCCATGATGAAGGTGACGGTGAACCAGCCCCGGAGCTTCTTCACGTCACCGCGCTCGGCGGCGAAGACGCCGAGCTGGCAGGTGAGGGAGGAGAGCACCAGGATCGTGGTGTTCGCCGACGAGAAGGGGACGTTGAGGTGGTCCGCCATCTGCTTCCAGTGCGCTGGACCCGTCACCGAGCGCAGGGTGAAGTACATCGCGAAGAGGGCCGCGAAGAACATCAGCTCGGAACTCAGCCAGATGATGGTTCCGACGCTGGTGAGGTTCGGCCGGTTGACCGACGGGTGCGCGTGCCCGGTTTCTACTGTCGTTGCTGTCGCCACGACCGACATTATGTCGGTCGCTTATCCCGCCCTCACTCCGGGGGGTGCCGTTCGGAGTGTCTACGGGGTGTGCGCTGCCTGTTCGGCCCACTCGAAAGGTGATCCGCTCGGTGTTGACCGGGGGGCGGAGGGAGTAGCATCCGCGCCATCGGTACCCGGGGATCCCGGCCAATGCTGAGTCTTCTCGAGACGCGTGGAGGAACAATGCAGGCGACCGCCACGGTGCTGGTCTACAGCGACGACGCCGGCGCCAGGGAGCAGGTGCGGCTGGCCACCGGCCGCCGGCCCGCCCAGGACGCGCCGGTCGTGGAGTTCGTGGAGTGCGCGACGCCCGCGGCCGTGATCGCGGAGCTGGACCGGGGCGGGATCGACGTGTGCGTCCTGGACGGCGAGGCGGCGCCCATGGGCGGCATGGGGATGTGCCGGCAGATCAAGGACGAGATCTTCGGCTGCCCGCCGGTGCTGCTGCTGATCGGCCGGCCGCAGGACGCCTGGCTGGCGACCTGGAGCCGGGCGGACGCGGCGGTGACGCTTCCGGTGGAGCCGGTGGAGTTCGCGTCCGCGCTCGCCGCCCTGCTCCGCAAAAGAGCCGCGGTGAGCGCCTGACCCTCACCCGGTCCTCGGCGCGCCCGCGCGCCCCGGTCAGTGCGCCGCTGAGCGCCTGAGCGCCCCCGGCGGCCTGGCTGGCCGCCGGGGGCGCTGTGCGTCGTGCCACGGGCCGCACAGGGCCGCCCGTGACCGTGTTGAGCCTGTTGCCCTTGTCGGCTCTGCCTGCTCTGCCTGCTCTGCCTGCTCTGTCGGCGGGGTTTCGGCGATCGGCTTCGTATCGGCCTCGTGTCGGCTTCCTAGTGCCCCTGTGGGAGCAGTCTGGTCGGGGCGTCCTGGGAGGCGCCGGTCTTGCCGCCGCGCAGGGCGCTGCCCTGGACCCACTTCTCCCAGGGCATGTTCCAGTCGCCGTAGCCGTTGTCGAACAGCTCCATCGGGTCGCCGTTGGAGTTGACGACCTGGACGACGTCGCCCTCGTGGATGTGGTCGAAGAACCATTTGGCGTTGGCGGTGCTCATGCCGGTGCACCCGTGGCTGACGTTGGCCACGCCCTGGGAGCCCACCGACCAGGGGGCCGCGTGCACGAACTCGCCGCTCCAGGTCACCCGGGTGGCGTAGTAGACCGGAAGGTCGTACGAGTCCCGGGAGCCCGCCGCGATGCCGACCGTGCTGCTCTTCATCTGGACGTAGTACTGCTTGGCCAGCACGACCTTGAAGCCGTTGCGGGTCTCGAAGCCGGGCTTGCCGGTGGTGACCGGGAGTTCTTTGATCTTCTCGTCGTTGCGGTACACCGTCATCTCGTGGGCGGCGGCGTCCGTGACGGCGACGATCCGGTCCCCGGTGGTGATCTTCAGAGGCTTGGCGGCGCCGCCCCAGAGCCGGTCGTTGATCCGGATGTCCTCCAGGTTGCTGCGCACCTGGACGGTGGCGTGGGCGGGCCAGTAGGTGCGCGGGCGGTAGTGGAGCTGCTTGTCGTTCACCCAGTACCAGGAGCCCTCCACGGCGGGCGTGGAGGTGACCTGGAGGCCGCGTTCCACGATCGCGCGCTGGGCCTTGTCCTTGACCGGCTGGTCCAGCTCCGCCGTCAGAGGCTGGCCGACGCCGTAGGCGCCCGCGTCGGGCCCGAACGTGACCTTGAGGAGCTTCTGGGACTTCGGCTTGCTCGTCTCGAAGGCGAAGACCTTGCGGCCGGGCGCGCCGTCGTCGTTCTCGGTCTTCACGGTAAGGGTGTAGTGGGCGCCGGCGGCCATCGGCGAGGTGCTGTGCCATCGGCTGCCGTCGGCGGCCAGCTCACCGGTGACCTGCCGGCCCTGCCCGTCCACGGCGGCGACGTCCGTGATCCGCCCGCCCGAGCCTTTGGAGGTGACCTCCAGGGGCTTGTCCGGGTCTGCTTTCTTCCCGGCGTCCATGGAGGCGCTGAAGGAGATCTGGTCCGCAGCGTCGTACGGAGTCGAGGCCAGCGGATTGCCGTCCGGGCCGCAAGCGGTGGCGCCGGCGCCGAGGAAGGCCGCCAGAAGAGTGCCGCTGACGACCATGCGGGTGCGCTGAGTGGTGGTACTCATGGGCTCACGCTAAGTAGCCCGGAGGCGTCCGGCGCGGTGGATCGTCCGTTCGAGCGAACGTCGGCGTGGCGCCGTAGGCGAAATGCAGGAACCCGGGCCCCCATCAGGGGCGCCCGGGTTCATGTGCTTGATCGTCGTGTGTTACTGGGTGCGGTTCTCACCGCGGTAGTACTCGAAGACCCAGCCCCACAGACCGATCATGATCAGCGGAGCGCCGAAGTAGAGCAGCCACCAGCCGAGGGCGACGCCGAGGAAGGCCAGCGCGCCGCCGACGCCGAGGGCGAGCGGCTGCCAACTGTGCGGGCTGAAGAAGCCCAGCTCACCGGCGTCGTCCGCGACGTCGGCCTCCATGTTGTCCTGGGCGCCGGCGTCCACCCGCTTGGCGGTGAAGCCCAGGTAGAAGCCGATCATGATGCACAGGCCGAAGGCCAGGAAGAGGGCCGTCGTACCGGCCGGCTCCTTCGACCACACGCCGTAGACGATCGCCATGGCGAGCACGAAGATGCTCAGCCACATGAACATCTTGCCCTGGATCTTCACTTGCCGGCCTCCTTGCCGCCGGCGAGGGCGGGCTTCGCGCCGTGGGCGCCGTTCTCAAGCTGGTCCAGCGCGGCGATCTCGGGGTGGTGCAGGTCGAACGCCGGGGACTCGCTGCGGATCCGCGGCAGGGTGAGGAAGTTGTGCCGCGGCGGCGGGCAGGAGGTGGCCCACTCCAGCGAGCGGCCGAAGCCCCACGGGTCGTCGACGCCGACCGGCTTGCCGTACTTGGCCGTCTTCCACACGTTGTAGAAGAACGGCAGGACCGACAGGCCGAGCACGAACGAGAAGATCGTCGACAGGGTGTTCAGCGCGGTGAAGCCGTCGGCCGCCAGGTAGTCGCCGTACCGGCGCGGCATGCCCTCGGCGCCCAGCCAGTGCTGGACCAGGAAGGTGCCGTGGAAGCCGATGAACAGCAGCCAGAAGGTCAGCTTGCCCAGGCGCTCGTCGAGCATCTTGCCGGTGAACTTCGGCCACCAGAAGTGGAAGCCGGAGAACATCGCGAAGACCACGGTGCCGAACACGACGTAGTGGAAGTGCGCCACCACGAAGTAGGAGTCGGAGACGTGGAAGTCCATCGGCGGCGCGGCCAGGATGACGCCGGTCAGACCGCCGAAGGTGAAGGTGATCAGGAAGCCGGTCGCCCACAGCATCGGCGTCTCGAAGGACAGCGAGCCCTTCCACATGGTGCCGATCCAGTTGAAGAACTTCACACCGGTCGGGACCGCGATCAGGAAGGTCATGAACGAGAAGAACGGCAGCAGCACACCGCCGGTGACGTACATGTGGTGCGCCCACACGGTGACGGACAGACCCGCGATGGCGATGGTCGCGCCGATCAGGCCCGTGTAGCCGAACATCGGCTTGCGGGAGAAGACCGGGATGACCTCGCTGACGATGCCGAAGAACGGCAGCGCGATGATGTACACCTCTGGATGGCCGAAGAACCAGAAGAGGTGTTGCCACAGCAGGGCGCCGCCGTTGGCCGCGTCGAACACGTGGGCGCCGAACTTGCGGTCCGCCTCCAGCGCGAAGAGGGCCGCGGCGAGCACCGGGAAGGCGAGCAGGACCAGCACCGCGGTCAGCAGCACGTTCCACACGAAGATCGGCATGCGGAACATGGTCATGCCGGGCGCGCGCATGCAGATGATGGTGGTGATGAAGTTGACCGAGCCGAGGATCGTGCCGAAGCCGGAGAAGGCCAGGCCCATGATCCACATGTCGCCGCCGATGCCGGGCGAGTGCACCGCGTCGGACAGCGGGGCGTAGGCGAACCAGCCGAAGTCGGCGGCGCCCTGCGGGGTGAGGAAGCCGCCCACCGCGATCAGCGAGCCGAACAGGTAGAGCCAGTAGGCGAACATGTTCAGCCGCGGGAACGCCACGTCCGGGGCGCCGATCTGGAGCGGCATGATCCAGTTCGTGAAGCCGGCGAACAGCGGCGTCGCGAACATCAGCAGCATGATCGTGCCGTGCATCGTGAACGCCTGGTTGAACTGCTCCAGCGACATGATCTGGAGCCCCGGGCGGGCCAGCTCGGCGCGCATCAGGAGCGCCATCACGCCGCCGATGCAGAAGAACGCGAACGACGTCGCCAGATACATCGTGCCGATCGTCTTGTGGTCGGTGGTCGTCAGCCACTTCACCACGGAGTTGCCGGGCTGCTTGCGCCGGATGGGCGCCTCGCTCCCGGGAGAGCTGGTCGCCGCGGCGGCGCCCTGGGGTTCGTTGAGGATGCTCACAGGTTGTTCGTCTCCCGGTTCTTCTCGTGGCCCGTCTGCGCGATGCCGGCGGGAACGTAACCGGTCTGCCCCTTCTTGGCGAGGTCCTTGAGGTGCTGCTCGTAGCGGTCCGGCGAGACGACCTTCACGTTGAACAGCATCCGGGAGTGGTCCTGGCCGCAGAGTTCGGCGCACTTGCCCCGGAAGGTGCCCTCCTGGTCGGGGGTCACCTGGAAGGAGTTGGTGTGGCCCGGGATGACGTCCATCTTCATCAGGAACGGCAGCACCCAGAAGGAGTGGTTGACGTCCCGCGAGGTGAGGATGAAGCGGACGGTCTCGCCCTTGGGCAGCCACAGCGTCGGGCCCGGGTTGCCGGTCTGCGGGTTCCGGGTGGCGGGCGTGCCGGCGTCGTAGACACCGCCGGCGCCGGCCGGGAAGTCCTTCCGGAACCGGTCAGGAATGTCCAGCAGGTTCTTGTCGGTCTTCGCGTCGCCGGAGGAACCGGCGACGGGCGCGACGTAGTTGAAGGCCCAGCTCCACTGGAAGCCGACGACGTTGACCGTCACGTCGGGCTTCTTCGACTCGTCGAGGAGCTTCGACTCGTCGCGGGCCGTGAAGTAGAAGAGGACCGAGACGATGATGAGCGGCACCACCGTGTACAGGGCCTCGATCGGCATGTTGTACCGAGTCTGCGGAGGTACCTCGACCTTGGTGCGGCTGCGCCGGTGGAAGAACGCACTCCACAGGATCAGACCCCACACCAGCACGCCGACCGCGATGGCGGCGGCCCAGGAGCCCTGCCAGAGGGAGAGGACCCGCGGACCCTCTTCCGTGGTCGGGGTGGGCATACCCAGCCGGGGAAAGTCCTTGTAGGTGCAACCGGTCGCGGTCGCCAGGACCAGCCCCGCAGTCAGCGCCTGCAGCAGCTTCCGCCGCATCGGGCGCCGCAGCACGGGGGTACCGCCCACGCCCTTCGGGCAGTGGGGGAGGTCGGAGCCGTTGGGACTCACGTAGCGCCTTCCCGAGAGTCTCGCCCGCGCGGTTGGCTGCGGCCTGCCTTCTCGCTGGTCGGTCGCCGCCCTGCGTCGGGCAGGGGTTTGGATGTTTATGCGGACCAAACCCTACTGGACGCCTTCCGGAGGGTCGCGGGGAGGGTGCCATACGCGCCGCGGGTCACCCCGAAGGGGTGGGACGGCCGCGCGCCGGGCCGCGAACCGCTGGCCCGCGCACGCCGATTGGGCCGGTCGGCGGGGCGCGGCGGCGGGCGCGGTCGCGGCCGGTCGGGCGGTGCGCGGCGCGGCGCCGCGGCGAGCGCGGTCGGTGCGCGGCGCGGCGGCGGGCGCGGTCGGTGCGCGGCGCGGCGGCGAGCGCGGTCGCGGACGGTCGCGGGCCTCGGCGGACCGTTGCCGCCGTTCCACGAGCCCCCGGCGAACCGCCGCCGTTCCCCCGGCCCCCCGGGCGAACCGCCGCCGCAGTTCCGCGGGTCGTAGCGTTGCACCGTGGTGTACTTCGACGCGGCCTCCGCCGCTCCCCTCCATCCCGTCGCCCGACAGGCCCTGCTCGCCTCGCTCGACGAGGGGTGGGCCGACCCGTCCCGGCTCTACCGGGAGGGCAGGCGGGCCCGCCTGCTGCTGGACGCGGCGCGGGAGGCGGTCGCGGAGGCGGCGGGCTGCCGTCCCGACGAGCTGAGCTTCACCTCCTCCGGCACCCGCGCCGTGCACACCGGGATCGCGGGCGCCCTGGCCGGCCGCCGCCGCGTCGGACATCACCTGATCGTGTCGGCCGTCGAACACTCGTCGGTCCTCCATTCGGCCGAGGCGCACGAGGCGGCCGGCGGGAGCGTGACCCGGGTGCCGGTGGACCGCGCGGGCGCGGTGGCGGCCGCGTCGTACGCGCGGGCGCTGCGCCCGGACACCGCGCTGGCGTGCCTTCAGTCGGCCAACCACGAGGTGGGCACCGAACAGCCGGTGGCCGAGGCGGCCGAGGCGTGCCGCGCGGCGGGCGTCCCGCTGCTGGTGGACGCGGCGCAGTCGCTGGGCTGGTCGGCGCCGCCGGGCGACTGGTCGCTGCTGACGGCGAGCGCCCACAAGTGGGGCGGGCCGCCGGGGGTCGGGCTGCTGGCCGTGCGCAAGGGGGTGCGGTTCGCGCCCGGCGCCCCGGCGGACGAGCGGGAGCGGGGCCGGGCCGCCGGGTTCGAGGACATCCCGGCGATCGTGGCGGCGGCGGCCTCGCTGCGCGCGGTGCGGGCCGAGGCGGCCGAAGAGGCGGCCCGGCTGCGGGAGCTGACGGAGCTGATCCGGACCCGGGCGCCGCGGCTCGTGCCGGACCTGGAGGTGGTGGGCGATCCGGTGCGGCGGCTGCCGGGCGTCGTCACCTTCTCCTGCCTCTACGTCGACGGCGAGGCGCTGCTGCACCGGCTGGACGGCGCGGGTTTCTCGGTCTCCTCCGGCTCCTCCTGTACGAGCAGCACGCTGACGCCGAGTCATGTGCTGCGCGCGATGGGCGTGCTGAGCGAGGGGAACGTACGGGTGTCGCTGCCGCCCGGGACGCCGCGGGAGGACGTGGAGCGTTTCCTGGCCGTGCTGCCGGGCGCGGTGGCGGGGGTGCGGGAGGCGCTGGGGGCGCCGGCGCCGCGGACCGCCGAGGGCCCGGCCGAGACGGTCCTGGACGCGCTCGGCAAGCTGTGCCCGCTGCCGGTGATCGAGCTGGCCAAGGTCATCGGGCAGGTGCCGGTCGGCGGCACGGTCCGCGTCCTGGCGGACGACGAGGCGGCCCGCCTGGACATCCCGGCCTGGTGCGCGATGCGGGGGCAGGAGTACGTGGGCGAGGAGCCGGCGGACGCGGGCGCGGCCTACGTCGTCCGCCGGGTCTCCTGACCGCCTCGGGCTCCGGGCCCGCGACGGTCAGGGGCCGACGGGGCCCGGCTGAGCAGTCGGCGCCTTGGCTGAGCAGTCGGCGTCTCGGCTGAGGCGCCGTCGGCGTCTCGACCGAGGGGCCGTCAGCCGAGGTGCGTGCGGACCTCGTGGGCGGCGTCGTCGCCGTAGGCCTTGGTGAAGCGCTCCATGAAGTGGCCGCGGCGGAGCTGGTACTCCTGGGTGCCGACGGTCTCGATGACGAGGGTGGCGAGCATGCAGCCGATCTGGGCGGCGCGCTCCAGGGAGACGCCCCAGGCCAGGCCGGAGAGGAAGCCGGCGCGGAAGGCGTCGCCGACGCCCGTGGGGTCGGCCTTGCGCTCCTCGTCCGGGGTGCCGACCTCGATCGGGTCCTCGCCGACGCGCTCGATGCGCACGCCGCGCGCGCCGAGGGTGGTCACCCGATAGCCGACGCGGTCGAGGATCTCGGCGTCGCTCCAGCCGGTCTTGGTCTCGATCAGGCCCTTCTCGTACTCGTTGGAGAACAGGTACGCGGCGCCGTCCAGCAGTATCCGGATCTCGCCGCCGTCCATCCGGGCGATCTGCTGGGAGAAGTCGGCGGCGAACGGGATGGACCGCGAGCGGCACTCCTCGGTGTGCCGGAGCATCCCCTCGGGGTCGTCGGCGCCGATCAGCACCAGGTCCAGGCCGCCGACGCGGTCGGCGACGGTCTTCAGCTCAATGAGCCGGGCCTCGCTCATGGCGCCGGTGTAGAAGGAGCCGATCTGGTTGTGGTCGGCGTCGGTGGTGCACACGAAGCGGGCGGTGTGCAGGGTCTCGGAGATGCGGACGGAGTCGGTGTCGACGCCGTGCCGGTCGAGCCAGGAGCGGTACTCGCCGAAGTCCGCGCCGGCGGCCCCCACCAGGATCGGGCCGGTCCCGAGCTGGCCCATGCCGAAGGCGATGTTGGCGCCGACCCCGCCGCGCCGCACGTCGAGCTGGTCGACCAGGAAGGAGAGCGAGACCGTGTGCAGCCGGTCCGCGACGAGCTGGTCGGCGAAGCGGCCGGGGAAGGTCATGAGGTGGTCGGTGGCGATGGAGCCGGTGACTGCGATGCGCACGGCGTGGACTCTCCTGGAGGAACGAGGGAAGGGGCGCGCGTCGGCGCTCGAGTTCAGGGGGGGCGGGGTATGGGGTGGACGGACAGTTCACGCTACCGGGTCGGCGGGCGGCTCTGAAGCGGACGAAACTACTGGATAGTAGAACTTTCCCGACGGCCCTCTCCGTGCTTACGGTGCCGATATGACGAACCTCGGCGTTCATCCTGCCCCCGCCCCGGCCGACCTGGAGGGCGACCTGGCGTCCCTGCGCGGCGACTGCGCCCGGATGGCCCCCCACTGGACGGCCCCGCCCCGGCGCCGCGCCTCCCGCCCGGTGCCCCCGTCCCACATCCACGGCGTGAACGTCCCGGCCGCCTCCGCCCGGCTGCTGGACGCGATGTCGGAGTACGGGGACTGAGGGGGGCGGGGGGGGTGAGTGCCTCCCCCGGGCCCTCGCACACTGAGGAATACGCGGCACCTCACCCTGCGAGCCCACCAGTCCCACCCGAGCCGCCGGTAGCGTCGGTCGCCTCTTCGCTCACCCACCGCTGGGCCTCCGCGAGGTTCACGGCGGTCCCCGCAGGCTCGTACGAGAATCCGTTCCACTCCTCCAGCGCCCTCGGCCCCTCCGGCTGGAGGTGACCGCCGCCGCCGTGGAGCGGGCGGTGCCGACGGTGGACGTCCAGCGGCGGGCGGCGCCGCTTGTCGTACGCGGCGAGCGGGTCGTCGGCGTCCGCGCGCGGGACGGCTCGGGACGGCTGGTTCGGGGGGCCGAGTCGGCGGCGCCTGCCCATGTGCGCGATGCTCTCAGGCGGCGATCGTGGTCGGGCGGGCGGCGGCGAGTTCCTTCGCTCTGGCCCGTACGTCCTCGACCGAGGCCGTGTCGTACGGGCGGGCGGCGTCCAGCAGCGTGTTGAGCCGGGAGGCGACGAGGGCGGAGTCGACGCGGGCGGCGCCGTCGAGCGCCTGGTGGGCCGCGGCGGCGCCTCGCTCCGCGTCGCCCTCGTCGAACAGGGCCGCGGCCAGCCCGACCCGGTCCATCACCGTCACCCGGTCGAATCCGGGCTTTCTGAGCTTGAGGGCGTCCTCGAAGTGCGTGCTCGCCGGCCTCCGTGCGCTGCCGACTCCGGCGAGGTCGCGGGCGGAGACCGCGCGGGCGCCGGCGTGTTCCGCGGCGTCGAAGTAGCTCACCCACTCGGGGACGCCCGCGCCGAGCCCGTCCGCCAGGAGCTGGTCGGCGGCGCCGAGATGACGGTCGGCCTGGCGCTCGTCGCCGAGGGCCGCGTGCACCCTGCCGGTCTGCGAGGCGACCAGCGCCTTCGTGGCGGGCAGGGTGGCCTTCTCGGCGGCGACGCCGAGGAGCCCGAGGGCGTCGGCCGGGTGGCCGAGGTAGATCATCTGGTGGGACATGCGGGTGACGATCTCGACCCCGCGATCCGGCTGTCCGGCCTCGCCGGCGGCGTATGTGCCGTAGCTCCAGTACCGCTGTGCCTGCGGGTAGCGGCCGCAGTCGTGGCTGACCCACCCGGCCAGCGCCGCCAGGTCGGCGGTCGCCGCGAAGACCCGGGTCTTCAGGGAGGGCGGGACGCCGTCCTGGATGCGGCGGGCGACCTCGGCGAGCTGGGCGACGATCGCTGAGCGGTACAGACCGCCGCCCTGGGAGGCGTCCGCCTTCGTGAAGAAGGCGGTCACCTCCTCCAGCGCGGTGACGGTCTCGGCGTCGAAGCCCGACGCGCCGCGGTTCAGCGCGTGGGCGGCGGCGCCGAGCATCCGTTCGGCGGCGAGGACCAGCGGGGCGCCGAGGGCGAGTGTGAGGGTGTCGCGGCGGTTCATGAGCAGGTCCATCTGCGTCCATCCGACCAGGGCCTGGGCGGCTGCTTCGGTCAGCAGCGGGAGCTGGATGCCGTCCAGCTCCGGACCGGTGGCCGTCAGACCCAGATCACCCGGCGTGAGCGGCTGGCAGGCTGCTTCGGACAGCACCTCGGCGAGCAGCGCCGGGACCGGCGGGCGAGGCCGCTCGCCGTCGATCCAGCGGCGGACACGGGTCGCGTCTGGAGCGATCTGGTTGTGGCCTCGGGCTTTGGCCGCCGCGGCGATGCGGCGGGCGATCTCGCCGTGGGACAGGCCGGACGCCGCGATCCACAGCGCCAGGTGCGGGTTGCCGGATCTGCTGGCCATCGACGCCTCGTCCTTCTCATTCTCTGGTGACAGAGAGTGTCTTTTCCGCCACCATTCGCGACCCCTACGGTACTGGTGCCGACCCTGGGCGGGCAGGGATTCTGCTCGGGCGGCAGCCGCCCGGCTGCCCGTTGGGACGTACAAGGGGAAGGGATCGCGCATGCAGACGCTGGCGCCCCAGGCTCCGTGGGCGATGCGGCTGGTCACCGACCGGCTGCCGATCGGCCCGCCGTCGTACACAGCGGTGACGCTGGATCCGTCCACGCAGACCGCCCGCCACATCGACGCCGCCGGCCAGGTGGTGGAGATGGGCAAGCACGGCACCAACCAGACCAGTCCGACGACGTCCATGTCCGGTGGCGGCGACGGGACCAACCCGCAGCCTCAGACGGCGGACGACTCCACCACCGACTACAGCTCGGACTGACCGATGGCCTCCACCGTCCTGGTCCTCACCGCGCTGGAGGACGTCACCGCGGATCTGGTGATCTCCGCGCTGAACGAGCGTGAGACGCCGGTCGTCCGCGCCGACCCGGCCGATCTCGGCGCCGGCCTGTCTTTCGGGGCCCGCATCGGCGCCGGGGCGCGGGGCTGGGGCGGGCGGCTGGTCACCGACAGCCGGGAGGTGGAACTCGGGGAGGTGGCGGCGGTGTACCACCGCCGCCCCACCCCCTACGCCGCCCGGTACGGGCCCCTGCCCGCCCAGCAGCGGGACTTCTGCGTCGCCGAGGCCCGCCACGGGCTCGGCGGCATCCTGCACACCCTGCACGGCGCCCGGTATGTCAACCACCCGCTGGCGGTGATGCAGGCCGAGTTCAAGCCCGCCCAACTCCAGCTCGCCGCCCGGCTCGGTCTCGCCATCCCGCCCACCCTGGTCACCAACGACCCGGAGGAAGCGCGGAAGTTCGCGGCCGAGCACGGCCACGTCATCTACAAGCCGTTCCGCGGGCTGCCCATGGGTGAGAACGGGAACGCCGGGGTGATCTGGGCTCAGCGCGTCGACGCCTCCGCCTTCGACGACTCGCTCACGGTGATGCCGCACCTGTTCCAGGCCGAGATCCCCAAGACGGGCGACGTCCGCGTGACCGTGGTCGGCCATCGGGTGTTCGCCAGCCGGATCGAGGCGCCGGGCGGCGTCCTGGACTGGCGTCGCGGCGACTGGAACGACCTGGTGCACACGCCCGCCGAAGTGCCGGGTCCCGTCAAGGCGCTGCTGCACCGCTACCTGGCCGGGCTGAACCTGGTCTTCGGCTGCTTCGACTTCGCCCTGACCGGGACCGCCGACGAGGCGGCGAGCTGGGTCTTCATCGAATGCAATCCGAACGGACAGTGGGGCTGGCTCCCGGACGCACCGGCCATCACGACCGCGTTCGCCAACATCCTGACCAGGAAGGAGGCGGCGCCATGATGCCCGCCGACCTTGAGACCGACTCCGTCCGCCTGCGCGAGGCGATGGCGAAGGCGCTCACCGAAGACGGCGTGCTCGCCGATCCGGCCTGGCGGCAGGCCGTCGAGGCGGTGCCACGGCACCGGTTCCTGCCGGGGTTCTACCTGCCCGCCCACGAGCCCGACGCCCACGGGCTGACGGCTTGGGAGCCGGTCACCGCCGGACTCGACTACGGCCGCTGGCTGGCCGCCGCGTACTCCGACACCACGCTCATCACACAGTTCGACGGCGACGAACCCGACTGGAAGGCCCCTGCCGTGCGGCACGGCGGGGCGCCGACCTCGTCGTCCACGCTGCCCTCGCTCGTCGTACGGATGTGGGCCGACGCGGACGTGCACGAGGGGCACACGGTGCTGGAGATCGGCAGCGGCACGGGCTACTCGACCGCGCTGGCCTGCGAACGGCTCGGCTCGGCGGACGTGACCTCGATCGAGGTCGATCCGCACCGGCTCCAGCAGGCCGCGAGCGCGCTGTACGCCTGCGGGTACACGCCCACCCTGGCGGCGGCGGACGGGCTGTACGGGTACTGGCCGGAGGCGTCCTTCGACCGGATCGTGGCCGCCTGCTCCTTCCGAGCCGTCCCCCCGGCGCTGCTCGCGCAGACCCGGCCGGGCGGGACGATCCTGCTCACCCTCTCGGGCTGGCTGTACGGGTACGCCCGCGTCCTGCTGACCGCGAACGGCGACGGCACCGCTGAGGGCCGGTTCCTGGGTGGCACGGTGTCGTTCATGTCCGCCCGTACGCACGCGGCGCCGGCGTTCGGCAACCCCGCCCACTGGGCCGCGGGGCTCCCGGTGATGGGCCGCACGGCCCACCACAGCCCGGAGCGGATCACGGCCGCGACCGAGGAGGCGTTCCACCTGCGGTTCCTCGCCCAGTGCGCTGTGCCGGACGCGCAGATGACGACCGTCGGCGAGGTGGTGCACTTGGTCGACGTCGTGACCGGCTCCGCCGCCACCCTCACCCCCGTCGAAGACCGGTGGGAGGTGCGCGAGGGCGGCTCCGTGCGGTTGTGGGAGCGGGTCGAGGGCGTGCTGTCCGCATACGACGAGGCGGGCCGCCCCCGGCCGGAGACGTTCACTCTGCACGTCGACGACGGCGGGCAGCGCCTGCGGCACCCGCGCATGCCCGGCCTGCCGCTGCCCAGACCCTGATCCGGGCCGGGGCCTGGAAGATCTTGGAGTCCGGGCGGAAAAACGTGACGGTCGGCCCCCGCTCGGGCTCCGGTCATGCCGGGTGTCGGGATTCACGCGAGGTGCTAGGTACTACGGCGACCGGCTGGTGTACGAGCCGCGAGGAGGCGGTGACCGGGAACCGTGTGCTCCTCGGTCGCGTCCCATCGGCGTCCCCTCCCGGGGATGCGGAAAGCGACCCACCTGTGCGGCTCATTGTCAGGGTCGGGTCAGTTTCGCGGGCAGCGTGCGGCCGAAGGAGCGATGCGGTGAACACCCAACGACCCGACCACGACGGCGAGACCGGGCCCGAGGCTCAGGCCGCGGACGGCGCCGGGGAGACCGCGGGGCGGACGGGGGCGCGGGAGCCCGGGATCACGGCGGGGGCGACAGGATCCGCGGGCGCGGAGGGAGCTGACGGCGGTGCCGCTGGGGCCAAGGGTGCGGAGGGGGCCGCTGCGACCGCCGCAGAGGCGGAGAGCGTGGACAAGTCCGTCGGTGCCGCCGCTGGAGCCGAGGGCGCGGACGGGTCCGTCGGCGCCGGGTCCGGATCCGTGGGCGAGGAGAAGGCCGTCGTCACCGACCGGTCCGAGGGCGCACGACAGCGTGACCGCGCTGACGGTGCGGGTGGCGCGGACGGCGGGGACGCCGCGCACCACGAGCACGGCGCGCACGCCGAGCACGGTGGGGACCGCGAGCACAGCGCGGACGGCGGGGACGGTACGGACCCCGAGCACCGCAAAGACGGCGCCGACGGCGCCGACGGCAAGGGTGGCGCTGACGGCAAGGGTGGCGCTGACGGCGCAGACAGCGAGCACCGCGAGGGCGGGGCGGACGGCGAGCACAGCAAGGACGGCGAGCACCGCGCGCATGGGGCGCGCCGCACGCTCGGCGCGCACGGCCAGGATGGCGTGGATGACGAGCACGGCGCGGACGACGAGCACCGTGTGCACGGCGAGGACGGCGCGCGCGCCGAGTACCGTGCGCACGGCGCAGGCGGTGCGGACGCCGAGCGCCGCGTGGACAGGGCTCGGGCGGGGCGCGTGCGGGGGCGGGGGGCTGTGGTCGCTGCTTCTGTCGTCGCCGCTGTGCTGCTCGTGGGCGGTGGTGGGGCCTATCTCGCCGCGCACGCGGACGGCGGCGCCGAGGGCCGTACCGGCCCGGCGGCGTCCGGCGACCGGGGTACCACTCCCCCGCCGCTCGTCCTGGACGACCGTGCGGCCGCCGGTGCGGCGGGCGGCGGCGCGCACGGCATCGCGCCCGGCGAGCCCGACCCCTACGGCGCCTCCTACCGTGCGGCCGGGCCGCTGCCCGGCGGACCGTCCGCCGCGCCTGTGTACGCGCCCCGGGGCGAGGTCGGCCGGGCGGACGTGGCCCGTCTTGCCGAGGCGCTCGGCGTCGCGGGGACTCCCGTGGCCGACGCCGGCGCATGGCAGGTCGGGGCGGGCAAGGACGGGGCGGGGCCGGTGCTGCGGGTGGACCGGCAGGCGCCGGGGGCCTGGACGTTCAGCCGGTACGCCCCGGGCACCGACGACTGCAAGGGCGTGCTGTGCACGCACGACCCGGCCGCCCCGGCCGACCGCCCGGTGAGCGGCGCGGCGGCGCAGAAGGCGGCGGCCCCGGTGCTCGCGGCGCTCGGGCAGGGCGACGCGAAGGTGGACGCGGGCCAGGTGATGGGCGCCCAGCGGGTGGTGAACGCCGACCCCGTGGTGGGGCGCCTGCCCACGTACGGCTGGACGACCAGCCTGACCGTCGGCACGCGGGGCGAACTGGTCGGCGGCAGCGGCCTGCTGAAGGCGCCGGTCAAGGGCGGGACGTACCCGGTGCTGAGCGCGCGGAAGACGCTGGACCTGATGAACGGGGCCCCGCACACCGACCACCGGATGGGCATCGGCGGCTGCGCGAGCCCCGAGCCGCTGAAGGACCGCCTGGAGGCGCCGTGCGGCGGTTCGGGCACGGCGGCGGGCGGCGCGGACGTGCTCACGGTCGACCGGGCCGTGTTCGGGCTGGCCGCGCACTCCTCGGGCGGTCGGCGGACGCTGATCCCGTCCTGGCTGTTCCAGGTGCACGGCGGCGCCGGGCAGGACGCCTTCACGGTCACCTACCCGGCCGTCGACCCGCGCTACCTGGCCTCGCCTGCCGCGCCGTCTCAGCCGACCGGGCCGTCTGCGTCGACCGGACAGTCGGGGCGGCCGGCGCCGCGGCCCAGCGGATCGGGCGGCGCTCCGGCCCCGCGGGCCGTACGGGTGTCCGGCTACCGCGCCGAGGGCGACGGGCTGGTGGTCCGGTTCGAGGGCGGGGTGTGCGCGGACTACCGGGTGTCGGCTAAGGAGGACTCCGGCCGGGTCACGGTGACGGTGACGGAGAAGCCCTGGCCGGGCAGGACCTGCATCCTGATCGCCAAGCAGTACGAGGAGCGGGTACCCCTCGACCGGCCGCTGGGCGACCGCGCGGTGGTCGGGTCCGACGGCGACCGGGTGCCGCAGGCGCAGTCGGGCGCCAAGCCGGCCGCCCCGCCGCGGTCCGTCGGGCAGCCCGTGAGGTGACTGGGCGGCAGCCCGTGAGGTGAGCGGGCGGCAACCCGTCGGGGGCGCGGGCGCCGAGCCTTGGCGCACGCGCCCGTGACGTGAACGGGCGGGGGGCCCAGGGCACCGAGGCTCGGACGGTCGGACTCGCGGACGCCTAAGCCCAGGCGCCCGGACGCGGGCACCGAAGCCCAGGTGCCTGGACGCAGGCGCCGAGGCCCAGGCGCCCGGAAGCAGACGCCGAAGCCCAGGCGCCCAGATACGGGCGCCGAAGCCCAGGGCCTCCGGATGCGGCCGCCAAGGCCCACGCGTCTGGACGCAGGCGCCGAAGCCCAGGCCCCCGGAAGCGGCCGCCAAGACCCAGGCGCCCGAACTAAGTGGTCGGCTCCGGAAGTCCTTCGGGGGTCGACGTGGAAGCAGTGCTGCGTCAGGGCTGACCCTGGGCCGAAGGAGGGGCGCCGAGGGGCCTGTAGACAGATAGTCTCCGCGCAGATAGTCTTCTCGAAGATAATCTATTACCTGCCGGGAGGCTACTGATGTGGACGTACGAGCACAGCATCGAGACCGACGCCGCGCCTGAGGCGATCTGGCGTCTGTGGGCTGACGTCGAGAACTGGGGAGTCTGGAACGCCGACATCGCGAGCATCCAGATCAGCGGCCCGTTCGCGGCGGGCACTGAGATCGTGATGACGCCGGCCGACCAGGACCCGGTGCGCCTGATCGTCGCCGAGGCGACCGTCAACGAGCTGTTCGTGGACGAGGCCCGGTTCGACGGACTGCTCCTGCGCACCATTCACCGGCTCGACCAGGGCGAGCGAGGCCGCACTCGGGTGACGTACCGGATGGAGATCACCGGCGCCGGCGCCGACGAACTCGGCCCGCAGTTCGGTCCGGCCGTCACCGCAGACTGGCCCGAGACCATGGCCGCCCTGGTCAAGCAGGCACAGGACTGATGGCGCTCAGCCCCGGCGACAGCCCCGGATTCCTGCTCTGGCATGCCACGCTGCGCTGGCAGCGCGACATCGCCGCGGCCCTCGGCCCCCTGGACCTCACCCACGTCCAGTTCGTTCTGCTCGCCTGCACCTGGTGGCTGAACACGCGCGGCGAACACCCCAACCAGCAGGCTCTGGCCCGCCAGGCCGGCACCGACGTCAAGATGACCTCGCAGGTCCTGCGCGCCTTGGAGGCCAAGGGTCTGATCGAGCGCGAGGTCGACCCCGCCGACACCCGCGCCAAACGGCTGCGTGTCACCAGCGCCGGCGCCGAGCTGGCCCCGCGCGCGATCGCCGCCGTCGAGAACGTCGACGCACGCTTCTTCCAGCCGGTGGCGCACGACGACGTCGTAGCCCTGCTCGGCCGCCTGGCCAACCCTGAATCCTGAAGCCCCCAGGGCGGACGCCGTCGGCCCCCGAACCCGCCAGCCGACGGCGTCCGCGTGACACCGCCCGGTCCACCCCAACGCCGAGGAACGGCGACTCCTTCGTGACCGTCCGCTCCGCCGTACCTGTTTCGCTGCGTGCCTGCGCGCGCCATCGACTGAAGAAGTCGGCCTACGGCCACAAGACCCCCCATCAACTCCGCTGCCGGGCCGAGGTGGTGCTCGCGGCAGCCCGTGGGCATTCCAACGCCCGGATCGCGCGGGACACCGGCCTGCACCTGGACACGGTGCGTACCTGGCGGGGCCGCTTCGCCAGCGGTGGGCTGCCCGCCCTGGCCGACCGCAAGCGGTCCGGTCGACCACCGTTGTTCGCCCCCGTGCAGACCGCCGAGGTCAAGGCATTGGCCTGCCGGTTACCCGCCGGGAGTGAAGTGCCACTGGCACGCCGGTCGTGCCCGGAACTGGCCCGAGCGGCCGTGGAACGCGGCATCACCGGGACCGTATCCGCCTCCACCGTGCGCCTCCGGATGCGGCCGCCAAGGCCCACGCGTCCGGACGCAGGCGCCGAAGCCCAGGCCCCCGGAAGCGGCCGCCAAGACCCAGGCGTCCGAACTAGGACGCGGCAGCGCGTACGCCAGAGGCGGCGGTCCCCCGCCTAGGGGGGGGCCGCCGCCTCTTCGCCGTCCGGGCGGACCGGCTTAGCTGAAGGAGTCGCCGCAGGCGCAGGAGCCCGTCGCGTTCGGGTTGTCGATCGTGAAGCCCTGCTTCTCAATCGTGTCCACGAAGTCGATGCTGGCGCCGCCGAGGTAGGGGGCGCTCATCCGGTCGGTGACGACCTTCACGCCGCCGAAGTCCTTCTCCACGTCTCCGTCGAGGGAGCGCTCGTCGAAGAAGAGCTGGTAGCGCAGGCCGGAGCAGCCGCCGGGCTGAACGGCGACGCGCAGGGCGAGGTCCTCGCGGCCTTCCTGGTCGAGCAGGGCCTTGACCTTGGCCGCGGCGGCGTCGGTCAGGATGATGCCGTCGCTGACGGTGGTGGTCTCGTCCGATACGGACATCTACATCTCTCCCGGTTTGTACGGAGACTGCTTGCTGACGAGTGCAACCGGCGGGGCCGCGGATTCATTCCGGGTCGGGCGCCCGCCCTTTCTTCGTCGCTCCAGGCTCGTCGTGGTGCGTCGGCATGCGTCGTTCGTCGTCGGTCGGTCGCCCTTCGTCCTCTTCATGCTCGCACACGCCCGTGGCGGCGGGCGGCGACTTGTGGACAGCGCGGTCGCGCGGCGCCGCGGGACCGCGTCGGGATTCACGTCACATGGACGCTATCGCAGTCGTCAAAGTGACGTGAAGCGGTTATGATAGATAACGTCAGTTCGACGAAAACTAGAAAGGGTGCGTGTCGTGACCACCGCCCAAACCCAGGATCTCGACGTGCAGCCGTCGCCCCTCGCCCTGCTGCTGCTCGGCCGCGAGGCCGACCCGCGCAGCGAGCGCGGCGTGGAGTGCCCCGGCGACCTGCCCGCCCCGTCCGACCCGGACCTCGTGGCGCGCGCCCGCGCGGCCAAGGAGAAGCTCGGGGAGAGGGTGTTCGTCCTCGGCCACCACTACCAGCGCGACGAGGTCATCCAGTTCGCCGACGTCACGGGCGACTCCTTCAAGCTGGCGCGGGACGCGGCGGCCCGCCCGCAGGCCGAGTACATCGTGTTCTGCGGGGTGCACTTCATGGCGGAGTCCGCGGACATCCTGACCTCCGACGAGCAGAAGGTGGTCCTGCCGGACCTCGCGGCCGGCTGCTCCATGGCCGACATGGCGACGGCCGAGCAGGTCGCCGAGTGCTGGGACGTGCTGACCGAGGCCGGGATCGCCGAGCAGGTCGTGCCGGTGTCCTACATGAACTCCTCGGCGGACATCAAGGCGTTCACCGGCCGGCACGGCGGGACCGTCTGCACGTCGTCGAACGCCCGGCGGGCCCTGGAGTGGGCCTTCGAGCAGGGCGAGAAGGTCCTGTTCCTGCCGGACCAGCACCTGGGCCGCAACACGGCGGTGCGCGACATGGGCATGTCGCTGGAGGACTGCGTCGTCTACAACCCGCACAAGCCGGGCGGCGGGCTGACCGCCGAGGAGCTGCGCGCGGCGAAGATGATCCTGTGGCGCGGCCACTGCTCGGTGCACGGCCGCTTCAGCCTGGAGTCCGTCCACGACGTGCGCGAGCGGATCCCGGGCGTCAACGTCCTGGTGCACCCCGAATGCCGCCACGAGGTGGTCGCCGCCGCCGACCACGTCGGCTCGACCGAGTACATCATCAAGGCCCTGGAGGCCGCCCCGGCCGGCTCGAAGTGGGCGGTCGGCACGGAGCTGAACCTCGTACGGCGCCTGGCGAATCGTTTCGCGCCGGAGGGCAAGGAGATCGTCTTCCTGGACCGCACGGTCTGCTTCTGCTCGACCATGAACCGCATCGACCTGCCCCACCTGGTCTGGGCACTGGAGTCCCTGGCCGACGGCGCCCTGGTCAACCGCATCGAGGTCGACAAGGACACGGAGGCGTTCGCGAAGCTGGCGCTGGAGCGGATGCTGGCGCTTCCGTAAGCCGGAGCGTCCGCGGCTCCCCGCGCGGGGAGCCGCGGCGCCGGACGCAATCCCTGCGCGGGGGCGACGGCATCGGACGCGACCCCTGCGCAGGGGCGACGGCGCCGGACGTAACCCCTGTGCGGGGGCGACGCCCCTGGGCGCACGGCTCCTGCGCGGAGAGCGACGGCCCCGGGCGCGCAGCCCCTACCCGGGGAGCGACAGCCCCGGGCGCGCGGCCCCCGCGCGGGGAGCTGCGCCCCCGGGCGCGCAGCTCCCGCACTGGGCGGGCGCCCGCGCCGATTGCACAGCCGACGGCGCCCGGCGCGCGCCCACCGGCAAGCGGCGCGAACCCGCCCGAACGGGGGCTCACGGCCGGGGCGCCGACGGGGGCCGCACCCGCCCGACGCCCCGGCTTCACGTGCTGCCCACCGGGGGCCCACCTGCCGCTCATCCGACGCGGTGACGCTCTTGGCATGAGCATTGCTTCCTGGCGGGCCCGTCGCCCGCTCACGGCGTTCGCCCTGGCCGCCTCCCTCTCCGCCACGGCCGCCGTACTCGCCCCCGCGCAGCCGGCGTCGGCCGCCTCCAACGCCGTGCCGACCTACGAGGTCAAGATCGACCTGACCACGGCCGCACTCGACGCGTCCCACAACCCGACCTCCGCCGTGAAGTCCGCCTTCGGCATCACCGGCTCCGCCAAGGCGCGCTCCTACGAGTACTTCGACACCGACGCGCTCGCCCTGAACGCGCAGGGCTGGGACGTCCGCCTGCGCCACAAGTCGGGCTCGTCCTTCGAGGAGACGTACAAGAAGCGGTTCACGGTGACCGGCGGCGACATCGACGCCGCGCTGGACCAGGCGAACGACGCGGGCTTCGACAGCTCGGACACCAACTACGACGCCGAGGTCGACTGGGGCTACGCCAAGCAGACGCTCAGCTTCAGCGACGAGAAGAGCCACAGCGCGAGCGGCTACTCGGGCACCGCGATGCCCTCCAGCAGCACCGGCCGCGGCTGGCTGGTCAACGACATCCCCGGCAAGCTCCAGGACTGGGGGTCCTCCGGCTGGGGCTCGACCACGCTCGCGGCGTCCCGGGCCCACGGGCCGGTGACCTCGCAGGTCTGGTCGGGCGCCTGGGAGTCCTCCGACGACGCCTCCCTGGAGGTGCTCCCCGTGAAGGCCGCCAGCGGGAGCGGCACGGAGTACGTGGTCGAGCTGTCGTTCAAGACGGACGACTACGACGACGCCGCCGCGCTGCACAGCGACGCCATCGCGACGGCCGACGCGCACGGCTGGCTCTACCGCGGCGATGTCCTCAAGACGCAGCTCATCCTCGACCGCTACTGAGCCGACCGAATGAGCCGGCCGAACACGGCCGAACACGGCCGGACCCGTACACGCCGTACGGGTCCGGCCGGCGGTCAGTGCGTGTGCGGGCGGACCAGGCCGGACTCGTAGGCGATGACGACCAGTTGGGCCCGGTCGCGTGCGCCGAGTTTGGCCATGGCCCGGTTGACGTGGGTCTTCACGGTCAGCGGGCTGACCTCCAGGCGGGCGGCGATCTCGTCGTTCGAGTGGCCGCCCGCGACCTGGACGAGCACCTCGCGCTCCCGCACGGTCAGCGCGTCCAGGAGCGCGGCGCGGGCCGGGTCGCCGTCGGCGGCGTCGCTCTGCGCGAGGAAGCGGGCGATCAGGCCCTTCGCGGCCGCCGAGGACAGCGGCGCCTCTCCCTGGGCGGCGCCCCGGATGGCGTTGAGCAGTTCTTCCGGTTCGCTGCCCTTGCCGAGGAACCCGGCCGCGCCCGCGCGCAGCGCCCGCACCACGTAGTCGTCGACCTCGAAGGTGGTCAGGATGACCACACGGACCCCGGCGAGGGCGGGATCGGCGCTGATCAGGCGGGTGGCGGTCAGGCCGTCGGCGCCGGGCATGCGGATGTCCATCAGCACCACGTCGGCCCGCCGCTCCCGGGCCAGCCGCACCGCCCCCTCCCCGTCGGCCGCCTCGCCGACCACCTCCATGTCGGGCTCGGAGTCGACGAGGACGCGGAAGGCGCTGCGCAGCAGGGCCTGGTCGTCGGCGAGCAGGACCCGGATGGTCATGCGGCGTCCTCCGGGACGGTGCGGGCGGCGGTCACCAGGGGCAGGACCGCCTGGACGCGGAAACCGCCGCCGTACCGGGGGCCGGCGCTGAGGCTGCCGCCCAGGGCGGTGACCCGCTCGCGCATGCCGAGCAGCCCGTGGCCGCCGCCCGACTCGGCGGACGCGTCGCCCGGCTCGACGGAGGTGCCGCCCGGCCCGGCGGAGGCGTCCGGCCCGGCGGAGGCATCGCCCGGTCCCGCGCCGGCGCCGTCGTCCAGGACGGTGATCTCGACGTCCGGTCCGACCCGCACCACGCTGACCTCGGCCCGCGCGCGGCTCCCGGCGTGCTTGTGCACGTTGGTGAGGGCCTCCTGGACGATGCGGAAGGCGGCCAGGTCGACGGCGGCGGGCAGCGGGGCGTCCTGGTCGGCGCGGGCGACCTCGACGTGCAGTCCCGCGCTGCGGAAGGTGCCGGCCAGGTCCTCCAGGCGGTGCAGGCCGGGGGCGGGCTCGGTCGGGGCCTCCGGGTCGTCGGACTGCCGCAGCAGGCCGACCGTGGCGCGCAGCTCGTCCAGCGCGGACCGGCCCGCCTCGCGGACGTGGGCGAGGGCCTGCCGGGCCTGGTCCGGGCGCTGGTCCATGACGTGGGAGGCGACGGAAGCCTGCACGTTGACCAAGGCGATGTGGTGGGCGACCACGTCGTGCAGCTCGCGGGCGATGCGCAGCCGCTCCTCGGCGACGCGGCGGCGGGCCTCCTCCTCGCGGGTGCGCTCGGCCCGCTCGGCGCGCTCGCGCATGGCGCTGAGCAGGGCGCGGCGGCTGCGCACGGCGTCGCCGCCCGCGGCGCCCATCCCGGTCCAGGCGAAGAGCGCCAGGTTCTCCTGGGCGTACCAGGGCAGCGGTCCGCCGAGCATGGCGGCGCCGGTCAGCACGGTCATGGTGAGCAGCCCGAGGCGCCAGGCGGTGGGGCGGTCGGTGCGGGCGGCGACGGTGCCCAGGGCGAGGACGGCGGACATGGCGACGGGGGCGCGCGGATCGCCGGTGACGCACTCGACGACGGACAGCGCGCCGGTGAGGGCGAGGACGGTGCGCGGGGCGCGACGGCGCAGGACCAGGGCCGCCGCGCTCAGCGTCATCAGGGTCAGGCTGAGCGAGGACGGCCGGTGCACGTTCCAGGTCACGCCGTGGTCGCCGCGCGGGTCCGCGAAGGAGCCGGCCAGCATGCTCGCCAGGACCGCGGCCGCGAGGACCGCGTCCAGCGCGAGGGGGTACGCCTTCAGCCGGCGCCGGGCGCGGTCGCAGACAGTGGTCACGGCTGAGTACGGTACGGGGTCGGTGTGCGGCGGGGCAGGGCGCGCCCGGGGGCGCTCAGCCCGGGATCAGGCCGTCGTCGCTCAGCAGTTCCCGTACCTCCTGCAAGGTCGCGTCCGGGGCGGGCAGGATCAGCTCGGACGGCGCCAGGGCGTCGTCGGGCAGCGGCTCGCCCAGCTCGCGCACCTTGTCGAGCAGGGCGCTCAGGGTGCGGCGGAAGCCCGGACCGTCGCCCTTCTCCATCTCGGCGAGGAGTTCGTCGTCCAGCCTGTCGAGTTCGGCGAGGTGACCGTCGGCCAGCCTCACCTGTCCCTCTCCCATGATCCGTACGATCATGTCGCCCTCCTCGGCGGCGTGTGCCACGGCTGTCGGTGACGTGCTGTCTCACGCGGTCCACTGATTCGTGCGGCCTGTTGCCGGCGGCCCGCTAAGGCAGGAGGCCGACGGTTTCAGGCGGCTCGCCGCTTGATGTTCATGCGGCCCGCCGCATGAGCGCGGCTCACTGCTTGTCGAAGCGGGGGGCGTCCTGCGGCTGTTGCCGATGCTGTGACTGCTGCTGGGGCTGCGCCTGCTCCTGGCCGCCCTCCAGCGCCTGACGGTCGGCGGCCGGCCCTCCGGCCAGCTCGGCCTTCATCCGCTGGAGCTCCAGCTCCACGTCCGTGCCGCCGGAGAGCCGGTCCAGCTCGGCCTGGATGTCGTCCTTCGCCATGCCGGAGGGGTCGTCCAGGGCGCCGGAGGCGAGCAGCTCGTCGATCGCGCCGGCCCGCGCCTGCAACTGCTGGGTCTTGTCCTCGGCCCGCTGGATGGCCAGGCCGACGTCGCCCATCTCCTCGGAGATGCCGGAGAACGCCTCGCCGATCCGGGTCTGCGCCTGGGCCGCGGTGTAGGTGGCCTTGATCGTCTCCTTGCGCGTGCGGAAGGCGTCGACCTTGGCCTGGAGGCGCTGTGCCGCGAGGGTGAGCTTCTCCTCCTCGCCCTGAAGGGTCGCGTGCTGCGTCTCCAGGTCCGTGACCTGCTGCTGGAGCGCGGCCCTGCGGGACAGCGCCTCGCGGGCCAGGTCCTCCCGGCCGAGCGCCAGCGCCTTGCGGCCCTGGTCCTCCAGCTTGGTGGACTGCGACTGCAACTGGTTGAGCTGGAGTTCCAGGCGCTTGCGGCTGGTCGCCACGTCGGCGACGCCGCGCCGCACCTTCTGGAGCAGCTCCAACTGCTTCTGGTACGAGTAATCGAGGGTCTCGCGCGGGTCCTCGGCCCGGTCAAGGGCCTTGTTCGCCTTCGCGCGGAAGAGCATCCCCATACGCTTCATGACACCGCTCATGGGCTTCGCGCGCCCCCTTCTGACGGACTCCAGCTCACAGCCTTGCGACAGAACCCACAGTACGGGGCCCGCCTCCATTACCGCACTGTTCCAGGACGGATGCGGTCATCCCCAAGGACGACTGCGCTCGCCTCCGCTCCCGCGCAGGGAGGACGAAGAGGAGGAGGGTTCCTGGCAGCGGTCCGCGAGGTCCGGCGCCCGGCTTCCGCTCTCCGTCCCCGCCCATCTCCGCCCATCTCCGCTTGTACCGGCCCCTTACCGGCCCCGCACCCTGAAGACGTCCGGCGTTGCCGGATCGTTCCCGACCGGACTGGGGTCCATGCGGGTCAAGACCGTACCCTTGGGTTTTGTGTTCCGTAGCCGTGCCAAGGACGAGAAGTCGCCAGTCGCCGACAAGACGACGGTGAGCATCTCCAAGCAGCCCCGTGACCCCCAGGCGCCCAAGGGCCGCCCCACTCCCAAGCGGAGTGCGGCGCAGTCCCAGCGCCGCAGCGCCGCCTCGACGCCGCAGACGCGCAAGGACGCCGCCAAGCGCCAGCGCGAGGACCGCCGCGTCCAGATGCAGCGCCAGCGCCAAGCGCTGGCCAGCGGCGACGAGCGCTATCTGCCGCCCCGCGACAAGGGCCCGGTGCGCCGGTTCGTGCGGGACTTCATCGACTCGCGGTTCAACATCGCGGAGTTCTTCCTGCCGATGGCCGTGATCATCCTGGCGCTCAGCCTGGTGCACGTGGCCTATCTCCAGAACATCGCGCTGCTGCTGTGGCTCGTGGTGATCGTGGCGATCGTGCTGGACTCGGTCTTCAGCGGCTTCCGGATGCGGAAGCGGCTCACCGAGCGCTTCCCCGACGCCAACCGGCGGGGCGCGGTCGCCTACGGCCTGATGCGCTCCCTCCAGATGCGCCGGCTGCGGCTGCCCAAGCCCCAGGTCAAGCGGGGGCAGCGGCCCTGACCGGAACCGCGTTCACCGGGGGCGCCGCCGATGCCTGGCTGAGCGGGCTGGGCGCCCTGCGGGACGTCGTACGGCAGGAACTGGTGGCCCGGCAGCTCGACGAGCAGATCGCCGCGCGGTTCCCGGTGGGGCGGCGGCTGCGGGTGCTCGACGTGGGCATGGGCCAGGGAACCCAGGCGCTGCGCCTTGCGCGCGCCGGGCACCAGGTGACCGGTCTGGAACGCGACCAGACGATGATCTCCGTCGCACGCCGGGAGCTGGCCGGGGAGCCGGAGGGCATCCGCGCGCGGATGCGCATCGTCGAGGGCGACGGGCAGGACACGGGCGTCCACTTCCTGCCGGGCAGCTTCGACGTCGTGCTGTGCCACGGCGTGCTGATGTACGTCGAGGAGCCCGATCCGCTGCTGGCCGGGCTGGCGCGGATGCTCGCGCCGGGCGGTCTGCTGTCGCTGCTGGTGCGCAACGCCGACGCGCTGGCGCTGCGCCCGGGGCTCTCCGGCGACTGGGCGGGGGCGCTGGCGGCGTTCGGCACGGCGGTCTACCGCAACCGGCTGGGCCTGGACGTGCGCGCGGACCGGCTCACCGATCTGACGGCGACGCTCGCCGGGATCGGGGCGCCGCTGCACGCCTGGTACGGGGTGCGCGTGTTCACGGACACGGCGGCGGACGGCGCCGAGCCCCCGGCCGACCCGGAGACCCTGCTGGCCGCGGAGGAGCGGGCCGGACGGACCGACCCCTACCGCGCGGTGGCGGCGCTGCTGCATCTGTGTGGGGTGCGCGACTAGGGTCCGGGACCGGACCGAGGTACGGGCCTGGCGTGTACTACGGGCCTGGAGCATGGCGCGGCCCTGGAACTGGGGCCGGGCCCGGACCGGCATACGGGCCTGCCTGGAACAGGGTGCGGGCCTAGACCGGCATACGGGCCTGCCTGGAACAGGGTGCGGGCCCGGACCGGAATATGGGCCCGCCTGGAACGGGGTGCGGGCCCGGACCGGGATACAGGCCAGCCTGGAACAGGGTGCGGGGTCGCACCGGAACACCGGCCACCGGCTGAGGTCCGGGCCCCGTTCGGGCGGCGCTCTTTCGGACGCGCCGGGCAGGCCGGCGCCGTGCCGCGCGGTGAGGCTTGGATCATGGACGTTTCCCGTGCCCGGAACCCGCGGCCGCGTGCTCGTGCCCTCCGTACGGCGGTTCCGCTCGCCGCCCTGCTCTGCTGCGCCATGCCGCTGACCGGGTGCGACGCGGCCTCGGGCGCCAAGGACCCGGCGGCCTCCGCCTCCCCGGCCCAGGACCGGCGAGGGGGCGCGCCGACGGTCGCGACCGACCTCCAGAACGCCTACCAGCAGGTGATCAAGGACGTGCTGCCGTCGGTGGTGCAGATCCAGGCCAGCCAGGAGCTGGGCTCGGGGATCGTCTTCGACGGCGCGGGGCACGTCGTCACCAACGCGCACGTCGTCGGGAGCGAGAAGCGGTTCCAGGTGACCACGGCCGGCAGCGAGGCGCCCCTCACCGCGACCCTCGTCTCCTCCTACCCCGACCAGGACCTCGCCGTGGTCAAGCTGGACAAGCTGCCCCCGGGGCTGAAGGCGGCGTCCTTCGGCGACTCGAAGAAGGTCGACGTCGGGCAGATCGTGCTGGCCATGGGCTCGCCGCTGGGGCTGTCGTCGAGCGTGACCCAGGGGATCGTCTCGGCGACCGGCCGCACCGTCAGCGAGGGCGGCGAGGGCCAGAGCGGGGGCGGCACCGGGGCGACCATCGCGGGCATGGTGCAGACCTCGGCCGCGATCAACCCCGGCAACAGCGGCGGCGCGCTGGTGAACCTGGACGGCCAGGTGATCGGCATTCCGACGCTGGCCGCCGCCGACCCCCAGCTCGGCGGCAGCGCGGCGCCGGGCATCGGCTTCGCGATCCCGTCGTCGACGGTGCGGACGATCGCCGAGCAGATCGTCAAGTACGGCAGGGTCGTCGACTCCGGGCGCGCGGCGCTCGGCATCACCGGCCGCACGGTCGTCGACGCCGACTACCAGCCCGAGGGGGTCGCGGTGGCGCAGGTGTCGCCGGGCGGCCCGGCCGACCGGGCGGGCATCCGGTCCGGGGACGTCGTCACCCGGCTCGGCGGCACGGACCTCACCACGGTCACCTCCCTGTCCGAGGCGCTGGCGGTCGCCCGGCCGGGGCAGCGCACGAAGGTGACCTACACGCGCGACGGCCGCGAGCACACGGTGGAGGTCACGCTGGGCGAGCAGTGAGCCGGGCCGGGCGGGGGCCCGAACCGCGGGCGACTCGCACCCCCGCCAGGCCGTGGTCTACGCCCGGCAGAAGCGGCCCCGGCCGACCGCAGCCCGTGACCGGCCGTAGCCCATGCCTGGCCGCAGCCCGTACCCGGCAAGCGCCTCCGCCCGGCCGCAGCCCATGCCCGCCACGCGGCCCCGCCCAGCAGAAGCGGCTACGCCCGGCACAAGCCCATGCCTGGCCGTCACCCGTGCCCGGCCGCTCCCCCACGCGGTACGCGCTCCCGCGCGGTATGCGCCCCCACCCGGTACGCGATCCCGCGCGGTACGCGCTCCCGCCCGGCCGTCGGCTACGCCTGCGCCTCGTCGGCGTGCAGGCTCATCGGGCCGTAGATCTCCGTGGAGTCCTCCAGCAGCCGCACCTGGTCGGCACCGCCGTCGAGCAGGGCCTTCCAGTGCTCGCCGATCCAGGACTCGGCGTCGCCCTGAGTGGTGAACTCCTCCGGCTCCACCGCGGGCTGGACCTCCGTCCCGTCAGCCGTCTCGAACCGCCACGTCCATGACGCCATGTACGCCTCCCTGATGTGAGCACCCTGCACGGCACGGTCCGGATCTTGGTCCGGCACCTGCCCGCAGCCTAATGCTGTGCTCTGACTTCACCCTTCCGCCTGCCCCGCAACTCCCCGCGCGCACACCCGTCGCACACCCGTCGTACGCCCGCCGTACGCCCTTCGCGCGCCCGCCGTCCGTCCGGAGCGCGCGTCCGACGCCGCGGCGGCCGCCCTCCGAAGGGGACGGCGGGCAGCGGGCGGCAGGGCCCACCGGATGCGCGGGACCTATGGCGACCTGGGAAAATCGGGGCCGTGGACGTGACTCTGCTCGGCACCGGTGCTCCCGCGGGGCTCCCCCGCCCCTACTGCCCCTGCGCGGCCTGCGCGACGGCCCTCGGCGCGCAGGCGCGCGCGGCGACGGCGCTGCTCGTGGACGGGGCGCTGCTGCTGGACCTGACGCCCGGCGCGGCGCTCGCGGCGGCCCGCGCCGGGCGGTCGCTGACCGGCGTGGCCCAGGTGCTGCTGTCGCACCCGCACGACGGGCCGGCTGTCGAGGCGCCCGCCGGGCTGCCGCAGCCGGTCCGGGTGCCGGACGGGCGGGAGTTGGCGCTGCTGACGGGGCACCGGGTGCGGGCGGTCGCGCTGGACGCGCCGGGCACCGGGTACGCGGTGACCGGCCCGGACGGGCGCCGGCTGCTCTACCTGCCGCCGGGCGGCGCGCCGGCCGGGCTGGAGGGTGCGGCGGACGGGACGTACGACGTGGTGCTCGCGGACGTCGTGGGCCGCCCGGAGGCGCTGGCCAGGCTGCGCGCGGCGGGCGCGGTGGGGCCGACCACGGACGTCGTCGCCGTCCATCTCGACCACGACGTGCCGCCGGGAGCCGAACTGTCCCGACGGCTCGCGGCGGCCGGGGCCCGCGCGGCGCCGGACGGCAGCACGCTGGCGATCGGCGCGTGCGAGGACGTGCCGGACGTGCCCCGCCGCACGCTGGTGCTCGGCGGCGCCCGGTCGGGCAAGTCGGTGGAGGCGGAGCGGCGGCTGGAGACCTTCCCCGGCGTGCTGTACGCGGCCACCGGCGGGACCCGGGCCGGCGACGGCGAATGGACGTCCCGGGTCGCCGCGCACCGGGAGCGGCGGCCGGGGTCGTGGCGCACCGTGGAGACCTGCGACCTGGCGCCGCTGCTGACGGAGCAGGGCCCGCCGCTCCTGATCGACTGCCTGTCGCTGTGGCTGACCGACGCGATGGACGCCGTCGGCGCGTGGGACGACGCCCAGTGGGCGGGCGGGGGCGAGGCGGCGCTGCGGGACCGGGTGTCCCTCCTGACGTCCGCCGTCCGGGCGGCCCGGCGCACGGTCGTCGCGGTCTCCAACGAGGTCGGCGCCGGCATCGTCCCGGCCACCGCCTCGGGCCGCCGCTACCGCGACGAACTCGGCCGCCTGAACGCCGCCTTCGCCGCCCAGTGCGAACAGGTGCTTTTGGTGACGGCGGGCCAGGCGCTGGTGCTGCGCGGCTGAGCGGCGCCCCTGGCCCCGGGCGGATCCCGGGGTGGGGGGCGACCCGTACGGGCGTCGGCGCGCGAGTCATCGGGCTGTACGGGGCACTGGCCCGCGCCGGTCACCAGGCTGCGCGGGTCACCGGTCCCCGCGAGCGCCGGGCTGTGCGGGCGCCGATCTGCGGCCCCGGTGGGGTCGGTAGCACCCGGTGTGTCTGCCCGGGTCCGTGCGGGCCGCGCCCGCACGGGTCTACGCCGTGTCCCGGCGGGCGACGACGCGGTAGGCGTTGGAGAGTCCGGGGGCGCGGCGCAGCAGGGGGGACAGGAGGAGGTCCAGCAGCGCGGCCTTCTGCACCAGGGACGCGGCGACGAAGGCGAGGACGGCGCGCAGGACGCGTTGCGCGGGGTGCGGCGGCTCGTGCCGCCAGGGGACGTCGGCGAAGGGCAGGGCGCGGCGGAGGACGAGCGCCAAGGCGGCTGACAGGTCGTTCGGGGTGTGCGGGCGCCGCCGGTCGATGACGAGGATCGTGCAGCCGGCGGCCTCCAGTTCGGCGCACACGTTGTGCAGGGGCAGCAGGTGCAGATGGCGCGGCAGCCCGTGCGCGGGCCACCACTTGCCGAACAGCCGGGCGAACGCGCAGCCGGGGTCGGGGAGTTCGACCAGGAGGTGGCCGCCGGGCCGCAGCACGGCGAGGGCGCCGCGCAACTCCGCGCGCGGATCGGGGGCGTGGGCGAGGTGGCGGAAGACGCTGACCACGTCGTAGCGCCCGCGCAGGCGCTCGGCGACCTCCGGATCGGCGAGGCGGCCGACGTACGCCTCCTCGATCCGCCCGGCCTCGCGCGCCGCCTCCACCCGCGGCGTCGGGTCGACCCCGTCGAAGGAGGTGTACGGGAACACCTCCCGCGCGGCCTCGGGGAAGCGGGCGTGGCCGGTGCCCACGTCCAGCCAGCTCTCCGGCTCGCCCACCTCGCGCATCAGGCGAGCGTCGCCCCGGCGCCTGCGGCGGGCGCGGCGGGCGGCGAGCGCGGCGCCGGGCAGGCCGCCGAGGTCCGCCTCCTCGCAGTCCCGGTGGTAGAACGCCATCCCCTCGGGGGTGAGTCGGGGGTTCTGGAAGGCGTGCCCGCAGTCCGCGCACTGGTCGAGGGCGAACCTGCCGGGCTTGTGCTGGAGCAGGTCCGGTGCGCGCAGCCGGGTGCGCAGCCGCCCCGAGCCGCACCATGGGCAGTCCTCGCGGCGCGGCTCATGGAACCGCTCGACGCCCTGGGCGAGTTCGGCGGCGTACGCCGTGCGGCGCGGGTCGTGGGCGCGGGCGGCGTTCGGCAGGGGCGGCATGGGCGGCTCCCGGAGGGGGCGAGGGGACGTACGGCGGTGGAACCGGTGGATCGGCACGATGCTGTCGACAATGCACCACAAAGGGGCAAAGGGAACGTAGGGGATCGGGATGGCGGTCGAAAGACGCCGTACGGGTGTGGCGCCGATCTGGCTCCGCCGCGTACGACCGGGGCCGGTACTGTTCGACGAATGAGCTCGCTGAATCTCGACGACTTCACCGATCTGATCGAGCGCCCCGCCGGAAGTGTGCGCCGGGACGCGGAGGGCCGCCGGGAGCGGCTGGCCGTGCCGCCCGGCGCGCTGGGCCGCCTCGACGACCTGGGCGAGTGGCTGTCCGCCGCGCAGGGCGCGGTTCCGGTGCGGCCGGTCGAACGGCCGCGGGCCGTCCTGTTCGCCGGCGACCACGGAATCGCCGGACTCGGCGTGTCGGCACGGCCCGCGGGCGGGGCGGACCGACTGGTGCGGGCGGTGCTGGAGGGCGGCCGGCCGGTGTCGGTGCTGGCCCGGCGGCTCGGAGTGCCGCTGCGGGTGGTGGACATGGCGCTGGACTGCCCGCCCGAGACGCTGCCCGAGGACGTCGTCCGGCGCCGGGTGCGGCGCGGCAGCGGGCGGATCGACGTCGAGGACGCGCTGACGGCCGAGGAGGCGGAGGCCGCGCTCCGCGTCGGCATGGCGGTCGCCGACGAGGAGGCCGACTCGGGCACGGACCTGGCGGTCCTCGGCGACGTCAGCGTGGGCGGCACCACCGCGGCGGCCGTGCTGATCGCCGCGCTGTGCGGCACGGACGCGTCCGTGGTGACCGGGCGGGGCGGCGAACCGATCGACGACCTGGCGTGGATGCGCAAGTGCGCCGCGATCCGGGACGCGCTGCGGCGGGCCCGGCCGGTGCTCGGGGACCAACTGCTCCTGCTCGCGGCGGTCGGCGGGGCGGATCTGGCCGCGATGACCGGCTTCCTGTTGCAGTCCGCGGTGCGCAAGCTGCCGGTGATCCTGGACGGCGTGGTCTCGGCTGCGTGCGCTCTGGTGGCGCAGCGCGTGGCGTTCCGCGCGCCGGACTGGTGGCTGGCGGGGCAGAGCAGCGGGGAGCCGGGCCAGGCCAAGGCCCTGGACCGGATGGCGCTGGAGCCCCTGCTCGACCAGGGCGTGACCGTCGGAGAGGGCGCGGGCGCCCTGCTGGCGCTTCCCCTGGTCCAGGCCGCGGCGGCCCTGGCGGCGGAACTCCCCGAGCGGCCCGCCGAGGCCGGTGCGGCTGCTGGGGGCGCCGAGGCGGGTGGGAGCGCTGGTGGCGCCGGGAACGGTGGGGACGCCGAGGCGGGTGGGGGCGCTGCCGGCTCTGGTGACGCCGGTGACGCCGGGAACGTCGGCGGCGGCGGGAACGTCGGCGGCGGCGGGAACGTCGGCGGCGGCGGGAACGCTGAGGCCGCCGGGAACGCTGAGGCGCAGTCACCGCGCTGACCGCACCCTCCCAGTCGTCGCCGTCCCGTGCCGGGCGCACCCCGCTTGCGTGAGCGCCGCCCGGGGTCAGCGAGCGCCGCCGTCCCGTGCCGGGCGGACCGCGCCTCGCCCGGCCTCCGACGCGCTCGCGCATCACCCCCGTGGGCGCACCACTCCAATGGGCGCATCGCCCGCAGGGCGCGTCGGGCGAAGGCGTCGCCCTCGCCGCACCGGAGTCGCGCGAGGCAGGGCCCGGGGGGCGGTCCGGTGCGGACGCCGATCCACGTGCCCGAAAAGCGACTCTATGCCGCAAAGGCGGACATATGATCCCTCTTTATGGGAGATGCCCGCGTCGCACCCGCACGCTCCGTCAGCGCGGTCTCACGGCGGGCCGCCGTCGGCGCCGCCCGGCCCCCGCGGCTCGCCGCCCACGTCGCACACCTCGTCCGACTCCTCCGACTCGTCCACATCGAACGCCTCAGCCGCCTTAACGCTGCGTGCGCCCCGCCCGGCCGTGACCCGCGTCGGCGTCATCCGGCGGGTCACCGCCCCCGGCGCCCGCTGACCGCGGCGGGCCGCCCGCTGACCGCCGCGGGGCCGCCGCGGGGCCTGGAACCCAGCGGGCACCGGGAATCCGGTGCGGCGCCGCGGCCGCGCGTGGCGCCGCTCGGCCCCCTCCCTCCCCGGCGGCGGCGCCAGGCGCCGGGGAGGGGCGCCCGGTGAAGGCGGTCGCCCGCTGGGCCCGAGCCGAATGGGGGCTGGTGCACGCCACCGCCCGCGAGGTGCTCGCCGAAGGGCCCCTGCGGCACCGGCCCGCGGTCACGGCCTGGGTGCGGGCGTTCCCGGCGACGCTGGCGGCGGTGGCGCTGACCGCGCTGCTCCAGTTCGCGCAGAACCGGCCGTGGGGATACGGGCCGGTGCAGCTCATCGGCGCCGTACGGGCCGTGGACCCGCTGTGGACGGCCCTGCTGCGCACGCCGGTGTCGCTGTTCGTGCCGGCCCTCGACCTGCCGGTGTGGGGCGCGCTGACCCAGATCCTGTGCGTGTTCGGCGTCGCCGAGATCTGCCTGGGCCGCTCGCGCACCCTGGCCGTCGCCTACGCCGCCACGCTCGCCGGCACGCTGTACGCGCGCGTGGGCGTCGCGCTCGGACCCGGCCGGTTCCTCGGGCTGTCCGGCGCCGACGCGGCGGCGGTGGACACCGGCCCGTCGGCGGCCGTGGTCGGCCTCGCGGTCTACCTCGGCTGGCGCTACCGCGCGTACCTCACCGCGGGCGCGGTCGTCGCCGCGATGTCCGTCGAGGTGATCCTGAAGAACAACCTGGCGGGCAGGGAGCATCTGGCGGCGATCACGTGCGTGGCCCTGGTGTGCGCGCTGTCCGCCGCGTGGCGCCGGTGGCGCGGGAGGCGGCTCGTTCACTCACCGCCGCGTCCGGGACCCGGCAGCCGTACCGGCTGCGCGTCCGGCTTGCCGCCGATCCAGTCCTGAAACGCCCGGCGGGGAACCGCCCAGCGCCGGTCGTGGCGCAGCGCCCGGCGGTCGGCGCGCGCCTGGGCGCGCGGGCGGCGGCGGTAGAAGCGCCGGGCCCAGTACGAGCCGGGGCGGGCCAGCCGCACCGCGCCGATCAGGGCGACGAACGGCACGATCACGCCGAAGACGGCGAGCCGCAGCTTGCCCTTGCCGAGGGACACCAGGGAGAACAGGAAGTTGACGGCCACGCTGGCGATGACGGTCCCGCGGTCCTGGAGTTCGTCCGGCGACAGGTCGTTGACGCCGAACGGGACGAACCCGGCGAGCACCAGGCCGACCAGGGCCGCGGTCAGGACGACGACCTCGACGCTCTTGCGGCCGGCCTCGCTCCAGTAGACGTCGTCCAGGTGCAGGATGAGCGCGAACTCGTCCAGGACCAGGCCCGCGCCCACCCCGAAGACCACCGCGAAGGCGGCCGCCCCGAAGCCGTGCCGGCCGCTGGCGACCGCGCCGAAGCCGCCGACGACGCTGAGCACGACCCCGGGCACGACGTGGTGGATGTGCAGCCCGCCGGCCTTGACGTTCCCGAAGGGTCCCTTGCCCGCGCGGATCAGACGGGTGATGACACGGGTGACGAGGAAGGTGAGGACGAAGGCGCCGAGCGCCAGAAGAAGGGGCAGCTTGCCGGGCTCGACGACGTTGCGGTACAGCCAGTGCCCCATGGCTTCAGTGTGCCGCGACCCCTGGTACGCCGCCCGCCGTCACCGCCCGTCCGTGCAGGCAGCGACCGCGCAGGCCCCGCCCGCGCCACCGCCCGTGCGCCGACCGCCCACGCGTCGCTGGTTCGGGTGCCGGCCGCCCACACGGGTCGCCGGTCCATACGCCCCCGGTCCACGCGTCGCCCGCCCGCGCGCCAGCGCTCCGTGCGCCCCCACCCCCATGGGTCGCCGGTCCGTACGCCGCCGGTCCGAGAGCCATCCGCGCACGGGCCGCCGGTCCGCGGGCCACCGGTTCACGCGTCACCCGCGCACAGTCCGCCTGTCCATACGCCCCCGGTCCACTCGTCGCCCGCCCGCCCGCGCGCTCGCGCTCCGTGCGCCCCCACCCCCATAGGTCGCCGGTCCGTACGCCGCCGGTCCGAGAGCCATCCGCGCACGGGCCGCCGGTCCGCAGGCCACCGGTTCGGGCGCCGCCCGCGCACGGTCCGCCTGTCCGAGTGCAGCCGGTTCGTGCGTCACCCGCCCATAGGTCGCCTGTCCGTGCGCCACAGGTTGGGGCGCCACTCGCGTGCGGTTCGCCTTTCCGGGCACCACCGGTCCGTGCGCCAGCCGCCCACAGGTCGCCTGTCCGTGCGCCACAGGTTGAGGCGCCACTCGCGCGCGGTTCGCCTTTTCGGGTGCCACCGGTCCGTGCGCCACTTCCCGCGGATCACCCGCCCGCGCACCGCCGGTTCACGCGTCGCCCGCGCGGTCCGCCCGTCCGCGGGCCGGTGCGCGGGGGTCCCGTAGTCTGCCCGCGTGTCCGCGCCCTCCCCACCGCCGCCCTCCTCCCCGCCGCCCCCCTCTACCCCCTCCTCGGCTGCCCCTTCCCCGTCCTCGCCTGCCTCGCCCGCTCCCTCGGCTCGTGGGCTGCACGGGCTGCGCTTCGCCTTCGGGACGCTGACCGTCCTTCCGGTCCGGGTGACGCGGTGGGACCGGCGGGCGGCGCGGGCGGGCATGCTGTGCGCGCCGCTGGCCGGGCTCGTGGTCGGGGGCGCCGCCGCGGCGGCGGGCCTGCTGGCGTCGGCCGTGGGCGCCGGTCCGCTGCTCGCCGCGGTCGTCACCGCCGCGACGCCCGCCGTCCTGACCCGCGGACTGCACCTGGACGGCCTCGCCGACACCGCCGACGGCCTGGGCAGCGGCAAGCCCGCGCAGGACGCGCTGCGGATCATGAAGCAGTCGGACATCGGCCCGTTCGGCGTGATCACCCTCGTCTTCGTGCTGCTGGCCCAGACGGCCGCCCTGACCCGGGCCTACGACCACTCCTGGAGCCGGGGCGCACTGGCCGCCGTGGTGGCGGCGGTCGCCGCCCGTCTCGCGCTGACCGTCGCCGCCCGCGCCGGGGTGCCGGCCGCCCGGCCGGAGGGGCTGGGCGCGGCCGTGGCCGGGGCGGTCCCGGCGGCCGGGGCGATCGGCGCGGCCCTCGCCGTCACCGCGGCGGCCGCCGCGGCGGGCGCGGCCCTGGGGACGCGCACCGCGCTGCTCGCCGGGGGCGCCGTGCTCGCCGCCCTGGCCTCCGCGGAACTGCTGCTGCGTCACTGCACGCGCCGCTTCGGCGGCGTGACGGGCGACGTCTTCGGCGCCCTCGCGGAGACGGCGGCCACCGCCGCCCTGGTCCTCATGTCGCTGCGCTGACGCGCCATGTCGCTGCGCTGACGCGCCATGTCGCCGCGCTGACACGCCAGTCGGCGCGGACGCCCGGCCTCGCGCAGCCCCCCGTAAGCAGCCCCGCAGCCCCCCGTAAGGGGCCGAGTCAGCACCCGTACGGGATCAAGTCACCACCCCTTACGGGGCCACGTCACCACCCCCGGGCGGCCGCGTCCCCGTCACCCCCGGACGGCTCGGCGGCCCGGGGGTGACGGGGACGCCGCCCGCAGGTGAACGCCCGTAGGGCGGCTCGGCGCGGTGACGCGCGTAGGCTCGTGCACCGGAGTCCGCCCGCCCGGGTGAAGACCGCACCGCACAGGGGTTCTAGGGTCGGTCGTCGGGCCGGCCCCTAGGGAGCCGGTCCTCGGGCCCGGCCGACCCACCCGCATTCGGCCACACCACCTTTCACAGGGAAGCGAGAAATCACCACCGTGACTGCTCTCACTCTCAGCACCGCAGGGGCGTCCGGCCTGCGGGCCGACGCGATCGTCGTCGGTGTCGCCCAGGGCCCCAAGGGCCCGGTCGTCGCGCCGGGCGCCGGGGCCGTCGACAAGGCGTACGACGGCAAGCTGGCCGACGTCCTGGAGACCCTCGGCGCCTCCGGCGCCGAGGGCGAGGCGACCAAGCTGCCCGCGCCGTCCGGGTTCAAGGCCCCGCTCGTCCTCGCGGTCGGCCTGGGCGCCGCGCCCGAGAAGGGCGCCGGGTACGGCGCCGAGGCGCTGCGCCGGGCCGCCGGCGTGGCCTCCCGCGCCCTGGCCGGGGCGAAGAAGGCCGCGTTCGCGCTGCCGCTGGACCAGGCCGCCGACGCCGCCGCGGTCGGCGAGGGCGCGCTGCTCGGCGCGTACTCCTTCGACGCCTACAAGGAGAACGGCGCCGCCGCGTCCCGGCGCGGCTCGGCGCCGCTCGCGGAGGTCGTGCTGCTGGGCGGCAAGCCTCGCGACCGCGCCTACAAGGCGGCCGTCGAGCGCGCCGTCGCGGTCGCCGAGGAGCTGAACCGCGCCCGCGATCTGATCAACATGCCGCCCAACGACCTGAACCCGGCCGCCTTCGCCGCCCTCGCGCAGGACGCGGCCAAGGCCAACGGCCTGAAGGTGCAGGTGCTCGACGAGAAGGCGCTCGCCAAGGGCGGCTACGGCGGCATCCTGGGCGTCGGCGCGGGCTCGGCGTCGGCCCCGCGGCTGGTGAAGCTGTCGTACAGCCACTCGAAGGCGAAGAAGCACCTCGCGCTGGTCGGCAAGGGCATCACCTACGACTCGGGCGGCATCTCGCTGAAGCCGGCCGGCCACAACGAGACGATGAAGTGCGACATGAGCGGCGCCGCCGCGGTGTTCGCCGCCGTGGTCGCCGCCGCCCGCCTGGGCCTCGAGGTCAACGTCACCGGCTGGCTGGCGCTGGCCGAGAACATGCCCTCCGGCTCCGCCACCCGCCCCGGCGACGTGCTGCGCATGTTCAGCGGCAAGACGGTGGAGGTGCTCAACACCGACGCCGAGGGCCGCCTGGTGCTCGCGGACGCGCTGTGGGCGGCCTCGCAGGAGAAGCCGGACGCGATCGTGGACGTGGCGACCCTGACCGGGGCGATGGTCCTGGCGCTCGGCAGCCGCACCTTCGGCGTGATGGCCAACGACGACGCGTTCCGGGCCGCGATCACCGTGGCCGCCGAGGAGGTCGGCGAGGAGTCCTGGCCGATGCCGCTGCCCCAGCACCTGCGCAAGGGCATGGACTCCCCCGTCGCGGACATCGCGAACATGGGCGAGCGCATGGGCGGCGGCCTGGTCGCCGGCCTGTTCCTGCGCGAGTTCATCGGCGACGGCATCACCTGGGCGCACCTGGACATCGCCGGGCCGGCCTTCAACGAGCAGGGCCCCTACGGGTACACCCCCAAGGGCGGCACCGGCTCGTCGGTCCGCACCCTGGTCCGGCTCGCGGAGCTGACGGCGGCGGGCGACCTCGGCTGAGTCCCGTTCCCCTAGGTGACGTGCCGCTACGGCCCCGGGCGCCCCGCGCGCCCGGGGCCGCGGCGTCCGGTCGCGGCCCGTCCGCGGGCCGGTGCGCCGCGGGTCGCGCCGCCGGGGTGGCGTGTCTCACACCCCGGCCCCGCGTCCCGTCCGCCCCCGACAAGTGCGAAGATGGGCGTCGGCAGGACAGGGCCCCCACCAAGGGCCGAAGAACGAGCGGCCGGACACCAGCCGCCGACCGGTCGCCGACGACCGGCGTACGGCGCACATGCATGGAGGACGTGACGTGGCGAACGACGCCAGCACCGTTTTCGACCTAGTGATCCTCGGCGGCGGCAGCGGCGGTTACGCCGCGGCGCTGCGCGGGGCGCAGCTTGGCCTGGACGTCGCCCTGATCGAGAAGGACAAGGTCGGCGGTACCTGCCTGCACCGGGGGTGCATCCCCACCAAGGCCCTGCTGCACGCGGGCGAGATCGCCGACCAGGCGCGCGAGAGCGAGCAGTTCGGCGTCAAGGCCACCTTCGAGGGCATCGACGTCCCGGCCGTCCACAAGTACAAGGACGACGTGATCTCGGGCCTCTACAAGGGTCTTCAGGGGCTCATCGCGTCCCGCAAGGTGACCTACATCGAGGGCGAGGGCAAGCTCTCCTCCCCGACGTCCGTCGACGTGAACGGGCAGCGCGTTCAGGGCCGTCACGTGCTCCTGGCGACCGGCTCCGTGCCGAAGTCCCTTCCCGGCCTGGAGATCGACGGCGACCGGATCATCTCCTCCGACCACGCCCTGGTCCTCGATCGCGTGCCGAAGTCCGCGATCATCCTCGGCGGCGGTGTCATCGGCGTGGAGTTCGCCTCCGCCTGGAAGTCCTTCGGCGCCGACGTCACCGTCGTCGAGGGCCTGAAACACCTGGTGCCGGTCGAGGACGAGAACTCCTCCAAGCTGCTGGAGCGCGCGTTCCGCAAGCGGGGCATCAAGTTCAGCCTCGGCACCTTCTTCCAGAAGGCCGAGTACACGCAGGACGGCGTCAAGGTCACCCTGGCGGACGGCAAGGAGTTCGAGGCCGAGGTCCTGCTCGTCGCCGTCGGCCGCGGCCCGGTGTCACAGGGCCTCGGCTACGAGGAGGCCGGGGTCGCCACGGACCGCGGCTACGTCCTGGTCGACGAGTACATGCGCACCAACGTCCCGACGATCTCCGCCGTCGGCGACCTGGTCCCGACGCTCCAGCTCGCGCACGTCGGCTTCGCCGAGGGCATGCTCGTCGCGGAGCGCCTGGCCGGTCTGCGGACGGTGCCGGTCGACTACGACGGCGTGCCGCGGGTGACGTACTGCCACCCGGAGGTCGCCTCCGTCGGCATCACCGAGGCCAAGGCCAAGGAGATCTACGGTGCGGACAAGGTCGTCACGCTGAAGTACAGCCTGGCGGGCAACGGCAAGAGCAAGATCCTGAAGACCGCGGGCGAGATCAAGCTCGTCCAGGTCAAGGACGGCGCGGTGGTCGGCGTCCACATGGTCGGCGACCGCATGGGCGAGCAGGTCGGCGAGGCCCAGCTCATCTACAACTGGGAGGCGCTGCCGGCCGAGGTGGCACAGCTCGTGCACGCCCACCCGACGCAGAACGAGGCGCTCGGCGAGGCCCACCTGGCGCTGGCCGGCAAGCCCCTGCACGCCCACGACTGACGCCCCTCGGACACCAGGCACGACGACACAGACTTCCGCAATCCGTTAGGAGCAACCGAAACCATGCCGGTTTCCGTATCCCTGCCGGCGCTCGGCGAGAGCGTCACCGAGGGCACCGTCACCCGCTGGCTGAAGGCCGAGGGCGAGCGCGTCGAGGCCGACGAGCCGCTGCTCGAGGTCTCGACCGACAAGGTCGACACCGAGATCCCCTCGCCCGTCGCCGGTGTGCTGTCCTCCATCAAGGTCGCCGAGGACGAGACGGTCGAGGTCGGCGCCGAGCTGGCCGTCATCGACGACGGCTCCGGCGCCCCCGCCGAGGCGCCCGCGGCCGAGGCCGCCCCCGCCGCCGAGCAGGCCGCCCCCGCCCCGGCGGAGGCCGAGGCGCCCGCCCAGGCCGCGCCCTCCACCGAGCAGCCCGCCCCGGCGCCGGCCCCGTCCGCCGAGGCCGCCGCGGGCGGCGGTTCCGCCGAGGGCACGGACGTGGTCCTGCCCGCGCTCGGCGAGTCCGTCACCGAGGGCACCGTCACCCGCTGGCTGAAGTCGGTCGGCGACTCCGTCGAGGCCGACGAGCCGCTGCTCGAGGTCTCCACGGACAAGGTCGACACCGAGATCCCGGCGCCCGCCTCGGGCACGCTGCTGGAGATCACGGTCGGCGAGGACGAGACCGCCGAGGTCGGCGCGAAGCTGGCCGTGATCGGCGCCGCGGGCGCCGCCGCCCCGGCCGCCGCTCCCGCTCCGCAGGCCCCGGCGCCCGCCGCCGAGGCCCCGGCGCCCGCCGCCGAGGCCCAGGCGCCCGCCGCCGAGACCCAGGCCCAGGCACCGGCCGCCGCTCCCGAGGCCCCCGCCGTCCCGGCCCCGCAGGCCCAGGCCGCCCCCGCGCCGCAGGCCCCGGCCGCTCCGGCGCCGCAGGCGCCCGCCGCTCCGGCGCCGCAGCAGCCCGCGCCCGCCCCGGCCGCCGCTCCCGCGGCCCCCGCCGCCCAGGCGACCGACGAGGGCGCCTACGTCACCCCGCTGGTGCGCAAGCTCGCCGCCGAGAACGGCGTCGACCTGTCCGCCGTCAAGGGCACCGGCGTCGGCGGCCGGATCCGCAAGCAGGACGTGATCGCCGCGGCCGAGGCCGCGAAGGCCGCCGCCCCGGCCCCGGCGGCCGCCGAGAGCCCCGCCGCCGCGAAGAAGACGCCGGTCCTGGAGGCGTCCCCGCTGCGCGGCCAGACCGTGAAGATGCCGCGCATCCGCAAGGTCATCGGCGACAACATGGTCAAGGCCCTGCGCGAGCAGGCCCAGTTGTCCTCGGTGCTCGAGGTCGACGTGACCCGGCTGATGAAGCTGCGCGCCCGCGCCAAGGACGCCTTCGCGGCCCGCGAGGGCGTGAAGCTCTCCCCGATGCCGTTCTTCGTGAAGGCCGCCGCGCAGGCGCTGAAGGCCCACCCGGCCGTCAACGCCAGGATCAACGAGGCCGAGGGGACCATCACCTACTTCGACACCGAGAACGTCGGCATCGCGGTGGACTCCGAGAAGGGCCTGATGACCCCGGTCATCAAGCACGCGGGCGACCTCAACCTCGCCGGCATCGCCAAGGCCACCGCCGACCTCGCGGCCAAGGTCCGGGCCAGCAAGATCACTCCGGACGAGCTGTCCGGCGCGACCTTCACCGTCTCCAACACCGGCTCGCGCGGCGCGCTGTTCGACACGATCATCGTGCCGCCGGGCCAGGTCGCGATCCTCGGCATCGGCGCCACCGTCAAGCGCCCCGCCGTGATCGAGACCGAGGAGGGCACGGTCATCGGCGTCCGCGACATGACCTACCTGACCCTCTCCTACGACCACCGTCTGGTGGACGGCGCCGACGCGGCCCGTTACCTCACGGCGGTCAAGGCGATCCTGGAGGCGGGCGAGTTCGAGGTGGAGCTGGGGCTCTGACCCCGCACGCCTGCGCAAGCGGCCCCTCGGCGCCCCCGTCCGGACTCTCCGGGCGGGGGCGCCGACGTCGCGGGGGGCGTGCGTGCCGAGGCGAGGGCGCCAGCGTGCGGGGGCGTGCTGGGAGGGGGAGGCGCGGGCGTGCCGGAGCGGGGAGCGCGGGCGTGCCTGAGCGGCGTTCCGGCGTCCGTCGCCGGAGGTGTAAGCCTCGTCTCACCTGCGTGAAAGCCTCCGCATGCGCCCATCTCCCGGTCTTCGGCGGCCGTATTGTCTAAGCGTCACCGCCCCGGGGGCCGCAGGGTCCCGGTATAAGGAGCCGTCATGACCGCGCCCGTCGTCCACTCGCTGCGCGAGCAGATCCGCGAGCACATCGTGGAGGGGATCGTCAGCGGGCGCTGGAAGCCGGGCGAGCGGATCGTGGAGCGGCGGATCGCGACCGAACTGGAGGTCAGCCAGACCCCGGTGCGCGAGGCGCTGCGCGAGCTGGAGTCGCTGCGGCTGATCGAGTCGGCGCCGAACAAGGGCGTGCGGGTGCGCAACCTGACCGCCGCGGACCTGGAGGAGAGCTACCCGGTGCGGGCCGGTCTGGAGGCCATCGCGGCCGAGCTGGCGGCCGGGCGGTTGGCGGAGGACTGCTCGGCGCTGGAGCCGCACGTGACCGCGCTCTACGAGGCCGACCGCCGGGCCGACGGCACCGCGCAGGTGCGCCACACCGTGGGCTTCCACCGCGAACTGGTGCGCGCGGCGGGCAACTCGGTGCTGCTGCACACCTGGGAGGGCCTGGGCATCGAGGTCTTCACCGCGCTGTCGATCCGCTGGCTGGGCACCGTGCAGCAGTCGTACGCGGAGGAGCACGAGGAGCTGGTGCAGGCGTTCAGGCGGCGCGATCCGCGGATCGCGGAGCTGGTGAAGGCACACGTCCTGGGCTGCGCGCCGCGCCCCTGAAGCCGCACTGCGGGGAAGCCGCACGCCGTGGGAGCCGCACGCCGTGGGAGCCGTACGCCGTTGAAACCGCCTGCCGTGAGCTGAGCACCGCGTCCGTGGGGGCGCGTGTTCTCGGTCGCGCGCCGCTCCCCTGAGCCATTCGAGCGCCCCCGGCTTCACCTGCGCGAACGACCGAAATGCCCGGCACCGCGTGCCTGTCCGACAGGCACCGCGTGCCTACTTTCTCGACATCGAGAGATTTTGGCCCTGCATACTTTGATCGATCATCGATCAGGGAGTTACAGTCCTCGATGGGCTCCTACCAGAGCTCCAGCCCTGTCCTGCCAAAGACCGAGGGCACCCCCGAACCCTTACGCATGAGGGATCCCCCTTCGACTGAGGAAGGCGGCGACATGACCGACCCCTACGCCATCCAGCCGAGCGCGCTCGACCAGCTCCCCGACCGCGACCCGGAGGAGACCGCCGAGTGGCGGGCCTCCCTGGACGCGGTCGCCGAGGCGGCCGGGCCGCACCGCGCCGCGTACCTGATGCGTCGCACGCTGGAGCGCGCCGAGGGGACCGGCGTCGCCCTGCCGAAGCTCCTCGAGACGGACTACGTCAACACCATCCCGACCGCCGCGGAGCCCGCCGTCCCCGGTGACGAGGCGCTGGAGGCCCGCATCACCGCGTGGAACCGGTGGAACGCGGCGGCGATGGTCACCCGCGGCAGCAAGTACGGCGTCGGCGGCCACATCGCCACCTTCGCCTCCGCCGCGTGGCTGTACGAGACCGGCTTCAACCACTTCTTCCAGGGCAAGGAGTCCCCGGCGGCCGCCGGCTCGGGCGACCAGCTCTACGTCCAGGGCCACGCCTCCCCCGGGATCTACGCCCGCGCCTTCCTCGACGGCCGGCTGACCGAGCACCACCTGGACCGCTTCCGCCGGGAGGCGGCCGGCGACGGCCTGCCGTCCTACCCGCACCCGCGGCGGCTGCCCTGGCTGTGGGAGTTCCCCACCGTCTCCATGGGCCTCGGCCCGCTCTCCGCGATCTACCAGGCGCGTTTCAACCGCTACCTGATGAACCGCGGCATCAAGGACGTCTCCGCCTCGCACGTGTGGGCGTTCCTCGGCGACGGCGAGATGGACGAGCCGGAGTCGACGGCCGCTCTCGCGCTGGCCGCCCGTGAGGAGCTGGACAACCTCACCTTCGTCGTCAACTGCAACCTCCAGCGCCTGGACGGCCCGGTCCGCGCGAACTTCAAGATCGTGCAGGAGCTGGAGGCCCAGTTCCGCGGCGCCGGCTGGAACGTGGTCAAGACGCTGTGGGGCTCGGCCTGGGACGAGCTCTTCCGGCTCGACGCCACGGGCGCGCTGGTGCGCCGGCTGCGCCAGGTGCCGGACGCGCAGATCCAGACGTACCAGACCCGCGACGCCGCCTACATCCGCCAGGACTTCTTCGGCGCCGACCCGGCGCTGGCCGAGATGGCGAAGCTGCTCAGCGACGACAAGATCATCGAGTGCTTCCACTTCTCGCGCGGCGGCCACGAGGCCCGCAAGGTCTTCGCCGCCTACAAGGCCGCCCTGGCGCACAAGGGCGCCCCGACGGTGATCCTCGCCCAGACCGTCAAGGGCCACACCCTCGGCGCCGGCTTCGCGTCGAAGAACGCCAACCACCAGATGAAGAAGCTGACGACGGACGAGTTCAAGGCGATGCGGGACCTGCTGGACCTGCCGATCGCCGACAGCGCCTTCGCCGACGGCCAGGTCCCCTACGCCCACCCCGGCGCCGACTCCCCCGAGGTCCGCTACCTCCAGGAGCGCCGCGCGGCCCTCGGCGGCCCGGCCCCGGCCCGCCGCGTCCACCCGCTGGCGCCGCTGCCCGCGCCCGCCGACAAGGCGTTCACCGCCTTCGACAAGGGCTCCGGCTCGCAGAACGTGGCCACCACCATGGCCTTCGTGCGCCTGGTCAAGGACCTGGTCCGGGACAAGGAGACCGGCAGGCGCTGGGTGCCGATCGTCCCCGACGAGGCCCGCACCTTCGGCATGGAGTCGCTGTTCCCCTCGCTCGGCATCTACTCGCCCAAGGGCCAGACGTACGAGCCGGTCGACCGCGACCAGCTCATGTACTACAAGGAGGCGAAGGACGGGCAGATCCTCAACGAGGGGATCACCGAGGCCGGTGCGATGGCCGACTTCATCGCCGCGTCGACGGCGTACGCCACGCACGGCGAGGCGATGATCCCGTTCTACATCTTCTACTCGATGTTCGGCTGGCAGCGCACGGCCGACCAGATGTGGCAGCTCGGCGACCAGCTCGGCCGCGGCTTCCTGGTCGGCGCCACGGCCGGCCGGACCACGCTGACCGGCGAGGGCCTCCAGCACGCCGACGGCCACTCCCCGGTCATCGCGGCGACCAACCCGGCGGCGCTGACCTACGACCCGGCGTTCGCGTACGAGGTCGCGGCCATCGTCAAGGACGGTCTGCGCCGGATGTACGGCGAGGGCGCCGAGGGCGAGGACCCGAACGTCTTCTACTACCTCACCGTCTACAACGAGCCGCTGCCGCAGCCGGCGAAGCCGTCCGCCCCCGGCGTCGACGAGGGCATCGTCAAGGGCCTGTACCGCTTCAACACGGCGGAGTCGGCGGGCCTGACCGTCCCGGCCAACGCCCCGCGGATCCAGCTTCTGGGCTCGGGCACCGCGATCCACTGGGCGCTGACCGCGCAGCGGCTGCTCGCCGAGGAGTGGGGCGTGGCCGCCGACGTGTGGTCCGCGACCTCCTGGGGCGAGCTGCGCCGGGACGCCATGGAGGCCGACGCGGCGCTGCTGCGCGGCGAGGAGCGGACGCCCTTCGTCCGCCGTGCGCTCCAGAGCGCCGAGGGCCCGGTGCTGGCCGTCTCCGACTACATGCGCCAGGTCCCGGACCAGATCGCGCAGTGGGTCGAGCAGGACTACTCCTCGCTGGGCGCCGACGGCTTCGGCCTGTCGGAGACCCGTGAGGCCGCCCGCCGCCACTTCGGCGTGGACGCGGAGTCCATCGTCGTCGCCGCCCTGGCCCAGTTGTCCCGGCGCGGCGAGGTGAAGGGCTCGGCCATCAAGGAGGCCCGGGAGAAGTACGGCCTGTAGGGACGGGCCGGGAAGCACGACACGGGCGGAGGGGCACGGCGATCACGCCGTGCCCCTCCGTCTGTCGGGGGGCGTGCTGTTGCGGGGGCCTGGGTCTGGGGGCCGTACGGCCGTGAGGTCTGTGGGGCCTTCTGGAGCTTTCTGGAGCTTTCTGGGGCTTTCTGCGGCGGTGGCCCGTACGGCCCTGGCCGCCGCGGGTGCCCCGGACGCGGGCGTCCCGGACGCGCGTGGACGCGTGACGTAGACGCCGCCGGTGGAATCCGAGGGGGTCGCGCACACGCAGCTCACCGCGCTCGGCCCGGAGGCGGAGACGTCGGCGGCGCGGACGCCGCGTGAGCGGTTCGCGCGGGGCGCGGCGCGTCCTGCCGCGCGGTACGGCTGGTAACGATCCGCCGTACTCCGCGTGCGGGCCCCGGTCCCAGGGCCGATGCTTGACCCGTGATGGACGAGACGGAGTTCTGGGAGCTGATCGACGACACGCGCAGGACCGCCGAGGGGGACCCCGAGGAGCAGGCAGACCTGCTCTTGGAGCGTCTGCTCGGACTCGATCCGGAACTGGTCCTGGACTTCGCCCGTCACTTCGAGGCCCGCTACAACCGCGCGTACCGCTGGGACCTGTGGGGCGCCGCGTGGGTGCTTCTGGACGGGGCCAGCGACGACGCGTTCGACTTCTTCCGGTGCTGGCTGATCGGCCAGGGCCGGGAGGTCTACGAGGGCGCCCTGCACGACCCGGACTCGCTCGCCGGGCTCCTGAACGACTTCGACGAGGAGATCGACGGCGACGGCGAGGAACTGGGGTACGCGGCCGACGAGGCGTACGAGCAGCTCACCGGCGCCGTCGCCCCCGACCTCGGCATCGCGGCGGCCCCGGCCGAGCCGGAGGGCGCTCCGGTGGAGTTCGAGGACGACCGCGCGCTCGCCCAGCGCTATCCGGGACTGTGGAACAGGTTCCGGGAGCTGTGACGGCCCAGGCGGCCTCCCCCGCCCTGTCGGGAGGGCGGGGCGGCGGGCCCCCGGCGCCCTCCCGGCCGGGTCCGGCGCCGACGGCGGGCGGAGGCGTCGCGGACGCCGGGAGGCGGACCGTCGGAGCCGCGCGGCGGCGGTCGGTGCGGAGCCGCTCGCGCGGGGCGCCGGGGCGGGTTCAGTCGCGGGGCGAGCTTGTGCGGCGCCCGAAGACGGCGGCGCTCTTGCCGTGGCGGCGCAGGTCGGGGTGGTGCCGGTCGTCGTGCCGCACGTTGGGGCGGCACCGGTCGTCGTGCCGCACGTCGTCTTGCCGCAGGTCGTCTTGCCGCAGGTCGTCGTGCCGCAGGTCGTCGTGGCGCGGCGCCGGCTGGGTGTGCCGCGCGGCGGCGTCCAGCCAGGCCGAGCGCGGCAGGAGGTGCGGGCGGGGTGCGCCGTACATCGGCCCGAGCGCGCCGTGCACCGGGCCGGGCAGGAGAAGCCGATCGGACGCCGGGGGCCGGTCGAACGCGGGAGGCCGCTGGCCGGACGCGGGAGGCTGCTGGTCAAGCACGGAGGGCCGGTCCGACGCGGGAAGCCGGTCGGGCGTGTGACGCTCCTGGTCGAGCGCGGGGGGCCGGTCCGACGCGGAGCGCACCGTGCCCGCCCGGCTGTCCGCTTCGGCGCGCGTCCAGGCGGGCACGGCGCGTTCCGCGCCACGGGCGCCGAGCGGCAGCGCGGCGACGGCGACGGCAGCGGGCAGGCAGCACAGCAAGGTCACCAGGGCCCGGCGCAACCGCTGGGCGCTCCGGTGCGCCGCCGCGCCGACGCCGCGCGCCGCCCGCGGTATCCGCCGGTTCCCGGCCCGCCTCATGTCGCCCGCTCCCTGGTCGTCCGCTCCCTGCATGACCTCACTGTCACCCCCATCCGGGCCGCCCGCGATGTGTGGTGTGCCACCTGGTGGAACCATCGTCCTGGTCCGGGACGTTTTCGGAAGTGCGCGTGCGCGGCGCCGGTTCGCCGGGCCGCGGGCGCGTAACTGATCACGGGTTCCCGCCCCCGCGCAGGGGGGCGGGTGAAAGGCGGCATGCGTGGACCTGCTCGACCTCGTGCTGTTGCTGGTGATCCTCTGCTACGCGGCGTCCGGTTACCGGCGCGGCCTGGTCGCCGGCTGCGTCTCCCTGGCCGGGTTCGTGGGCGGCGCCGCCGTCGGCGTATGGGCGCTGCCGTGGGTGATGGACCTCGTTACGCGCGGGACGAGGACGGCGACGATCACCGCCGTGCTCACCGTGCTGGTCCCGGCGGTGGCGGGACACGAACTGGCGGGGCGCGTGGCCCTGCGGCTGCGGCACGAGCTGAACCGCGGGCCGTTGCGCGTGGCCGACGGGATCGGCGGGGCCGCCGCCAACGCGGTGGCGGTGCTCATCGTGGCCTGGGTGGCCGCGAGCGTCCTGGGCGCGTCGTCCTCGGCCCTGGTGACGACGGCGATCCGCGACTCCCGGCTGCTGGGCGCCGTGCAGAACGCGATGCCGGACACCACGCCGGCGTGGTTCTCGCGCGCCACGTCCGCGCTGACCGAGGCGGGCTTCCCGCAGGTCTTCAACCCGTTCGAGAACGAGCCGACGGCGGGGGTCGCCGATCCCACCGGCGACAGCGTGACCCGCCGTGCGACGGAGGCCGCCCGGTTCAGCACCGTGAAGATCGAGGGCGCGGCGGGCAACCAGGGCCGCGAGGGCAGCGGCTTCGTCTTCGCCCGCCGGCACGTGATGACCAACGCGCACGTGGTGGCGGGCATCGACCGTCCGAGCGTGCAGATCGGCGGCGCGGGGCCCGCGTACGCGGCCCGGGTGGTGCTGTTCGATCCGCAGCGGGACGTGGCCGTGCTGTACGTGCCCGCGCTGAGCGCCCCGGTCCTGCGCTTCGACCGGACCGCCGCGCGCGGCGACGCGGCGGTGGTCGCGGGCTATCCGCAGGACGGCGGCCTGAACCTCCAGGCGGCGACGGTCGCGAACCGGCTCCGGGCGACGGGCCAGAACATCTACAACGACGGCCTGGTGACGCGTGAGATCTACTCGATCCGCTCCACCGTCCGCCCAGGCAACTCCGGCGGCCCGCTGCTCACCTCGGACGGCCGGGTCTACGGCGTGGTCTTCGCCCGCTCCACCTCCGACAGCCGGACGGGCTACGCCCTGACAGCCGCCGAGGTCGCCACGGACGCGAGCCGAGCGGCCACCGCCACGACCCCGGTGGACACGGGCGCACTGGTCACCTCCTGAACCGCCGGACCCGCCGCCCGGCACCCGGTCCGGTCCGGATCAGTCCCGTCCGATCCGGCGGTCCGGCGGTCCGGCGGTCCGGCGAGCAGGGTGGCCCAAGTCCGTAGGCACGACCCGAAGCGCCCCCGAGGGTCAGCGGCGCGGAGCGACCGGACCCTCGGGGGCGCACGGCGCGGAGCGACCGGACCGGGCGCGGCTCGGCGCGGCGCGGCGCGGCGCGAAGCGCCCTCTAGGGGGCGCCCAGAAGGCGCTTCACCCGGGGCCGCCCGAGGCGGAGCCACACGGCGCGGAGCCACCCGCGAGCCACCCGGCGCGGAACCGCCCAGGGGCCGGCCCGGAGGGGTCCGCCCGGCCGACCCGGGTCACCCGGCCGGGCCACCGGCCGTGACCGCTTGGCGGGAACGGGGCGGCCCGTCGGGCGGGCGGTCCGGACGGAACCGGCGGGCGGTCCGGCGGGACCGGCGGCCGGGGCAGGCGCATCAGGCGGTGTGCGGACGGGCGGGCGTGGCCGGTACAGATGCGGTGGAGCGGGCAGGATGGGCGCATGGAAGGCATGGAGCGTTCGCGCGTCGCGGTGGCCGGTGCGTCCGGTCTCATCGGCGGCGCCCTGGTGAAGTCCCTGGTCGCCGACGGCCACGAGGTGGTGCGCCTGGTGCGCCGTGAGGCGCGCGCCGACGACGAGGTCCGCTGGGACCCGGAGGGGCAGTACGTGGACGCGGCCGGGCTCGCCGGGTGCGACGCCGTGATCAACCTTGCGGGCGCGGGAGTGGGCGATCACCGCTGGACCGACGCGTACAAGAAGACGCTGCGGGACGGGCGCGTGCTCGGCACGGCGGCGCTCGCCGAGGCCGTCGCCGGACTCGACACTCCCCCGCGGGTCTACGTCGGCGGCAGCGCGATCGGCTACTACGGCGACACCGGCGACCGGGTGATCGACGAGGACGCGCCGCCCGGGGACGGCTTCCTGGCCCGGCTGTGCGTGGAGTGGGAGGAAGCGGCGGCGCCGGCGCAGGAGGCGGGCATCCGCACGGTGTTCGCGCGCACCGGCCTGGTGGTCTCCCGTGAGGGGGGCGCCTGGGGGCGGATGTTCCCGCTGTTCAAGGCCGGGGTGGGCGGGCGGCTGGGCGACGGGCGGCAGTACTGGTCGTTCGTCGCGCTGCACGACGAGGTCGCGGCGTTGCGTCGTCTCATCGACGACGAGAGCCTGTCGGGGCCGGTCAACCTGACCGCGCCGCACCCCGTGACGAACCGCGAGGTGACGGAGGCGATGAGCCGGGTGCTGCACCGGCCGGCGCCGTTCCCGGTGCCGGCGGCGGTGCTGCGGGCCGTGCTCGGGGAGATGGCCGGGGACGTGCTGGGCAGCGCGCGGGTGGTTCCCGAACGGCTGCTGGCGTCGGGGTTCTCGTTCGCGTTCCCGCGCGTCGAGGACGCCGTGCGGGCGGCGCTCTGACGCCGCGTCGGACCGCGGAGAACCGCGGAGGAGCACAGAGGACCGCGCAGGAGCGCGGAGGACCGCAAGGGAGGACGTCCGAACCCATCTGACCGTTTGAGATCTTTTAAGATCACATCGCACCTCTGAGGGCCGTATGCGACCGTCATGCGACCGTGCCCTGTTCATGCGCGACTGTGCCCGACCGGTCAGCACCCTACCCTCGTGCCGAACTCGGGTATTCCTCACACCGGTCGAGGGCATCGGCGCCCCACCGGTCGCGCAACCTCGAGGAGGGGCACGTGCTTGAGCCCGCGTACCAGGTGGACGTCGTCGTGGTGGGAGCCGGGGTCGCCGGGCTCTCCGCCGCGCATGAGCTGACCAGCGCAGGAGTAACGACCGCAGTCCTGGAAGCCGCTCCTTACGTGGGCGGCCGCATGTCGACGGAGAAGGTCGACGGCTTCCGGCTCGACCGGTTCGGGCAGCTCCTGTGCACGTCCTATCCCGAACTGAGCCGGATCCCAGGGCTGGACGCACTCGTCCTGCGCCCCTTCGCCCCCGGCGTTCTGCTGCACGGCGAGGGACGGCGCCACCGCGCGGGCGCCCCGGCGGGCGCGGGGAGCGCACGGGGCGCACTTCACGCCGTACGCGCCCTCACGAGCGCCCCACGGCACTCCGCCGCGTCCCGGTCCCGTACGGGACGGCCTCCGGCCCTCGCCCCCGCGGCACGTCTCGACGCCCCCTTCTCCGACGCGTCTTTCCCCGACGTCTCCGTACCGGCGCGCCCGCGCTCCGGAGCGGGCGAGCGCACGGCGCCCCTCGGCATCGGCGCACCCCTGAGGCTGCGCACCGCCCTCGCCCGGCTCGCCGCCGCCCCGACCCCAAGCCTCCTGGCCCGCCCCGAACTGCCCGCGAGTCAGGCGCTGGCGGCCCGCGGGCTGCCCGCCCGCACCGTCGACGGCTTTCTGCGCCCGCTGCTGGCCGCCTTGCTGTGCGACCCGGGCCTCACCACCTCCAGCCGCTGCGCGGACCTGGCGCTGCGCGCCTTCGCGCGCGGCCGGCTGTGCCTGCCGGAGGGCGGGGCGCAGGTGCTGCCGGAGCTGCTCGCCGCCGCCCTGCCGCCGGGAACCGTGCACACCGGCGTCCGGGTCACCGGGGTGTCCACCACCTCCGTGACCACTGCCGAACACGGCGAGATCCGCTGCCGCGCGGTCCTGGTCGCCACCGGCGCGCGCACCGCCGGCGCGCTGCTCCCCGGGCTGCGCGTGCCGGACTTCCACCCGGTGACGGTGGTGCATCACACGACGGACGAGCCGCCCGCGACGGGCGGCTCGCTGCTGCTCGACTCCGAGCGCGGCGGGCCGGTCGCGCACACGGCGGTGGTCAGCCGCGTCGACCCGTCCCGCGCCCCGGCGGGCCGCGCCCTGGTCTCCTCGACGGTCCTGGGCGCTCCCCCGGCCGACGTGGACACGGCGGTCCGCCGCCACCTCGCGCGCCTGTACGGCGTCCCGACCGCGCGCTGGGAGACGCTCGCCGTCCACCGCACGCCCGAGGCCGTCCCCGCCATGCGGGCGCCGCACGACCCGCAGCGCCCGGTGCGGCTGCTGGCGGGCCTGTACGTGTGCGGCGACCACCGCGACACCAGCACCGTCCAGGGCGCCCTGCGCTCGGCCCGGCGGGCCGCGACCGCGATCCTGGCGGACCTCGGCGCGGGCCGCTCCCTGCACCGCGCCGACCCGGCGCCGACGGCCCCGAGAGCGGCGGCGGCCTGAGCGGACGCGGGCTCCGGGCTCCGGGCTCCGGGCTCCGGGCTCCGGGGATCGTATGCCGGGGGGCCGTCCGTCATCCCAGGGCGGCCACCCGGTCGCGGTAGGTGCGTGCCGCGGTCGCGTCCTGGTAGGGCTCCAGACGGCGTTCGAAATCCCGAACATACTCGTGTGCGCGGGCGGAGCGCATCTCGGCCGCCTGGGCCGCCGACTCGGCGGCGAGCCGGCACGCCTGGTCCAGGTCGCCGAGGCCGAGGCGGGCGGTGGCCAGCACGACGCGGCACAGCAGCCGGCTGCGGGCGTACGCCGGGGCGCGCAGGTGCAGCGCGCGCTCGGCGTGCTGCGCGGCGGCGCGGTACTGGCGCAGGTCCCGGTGACAGTGCCCGAACTCGTCGGCGAGCTGGCCCTCGTCGAAGGGGCGGGCCCAGGCGGGCGCCTCGTCGCCGGGCCGGGCGCCCTCCAGGGCGCGCTCGGCGCGCAACAGGGAGGCCGTGCAGGCGCGCGTCTCCCCGAGCACCGCGTGTCCGCGCGCCTCGGCCGCGTGCAGCAGGGCCTGGATCGCGGGCGGCGCGGCGCCGCCGAGTCCCTGCTGCGCCACCCGCGCGAGCTGCACCGCCTCCCGCCCATGGGCGAGGTGGACGGCCTGGCGGCTCATGCTGGCCAGCACGAAGGCGCCGTAGAGCCGGTCCCCGGCGGCCTGGGACAGCCGGAGCGCCTGGACGAAGTAGCGCTGGGCGATGCCGTGCGCGGCGATGTCGTAGGAGGTCCAGCCGGCCAGCCGGGTGAGGTCGGCCGCCGCCGCGAACAGCCTGCGGCCGGTCTGCTCGCCGTAGACGCCGCGCAGCATCGGCTCGCACTCGTGCTCCAGGTAGCGCACGAGGGCCTGGCGAGCGTGGCCGCCGCCGTACAGGGCGTCCAGGGCGCCGAACAGCTCGCCGACCGAGCGCAGCGCGGCGATGTCCCCGGCGGTGACCGGCTGCCCGGCCTCCGGCTCGGTCCGCGGCCGTTCGCCCCGGCCGCGCTGGCGGGGCACGCCCGGCACGGGCGGGAGGACGTCCGCGGGCGCCGCGGCGGCCGCGGCGGCCTGCGCCGGGATCCGCGCCGCATGCCCGGCGAACGGCTCGCCCCGGGCGACCTGGTCGTCGGGGCGGCCGATCAGCCAGTCCCGGCTGGGCACCACGAGCCCGGCCGGGGAGAAGGCGATCTTGCGCAGCTCGGCGTGGCTGCCGCAGTCCTTGCGCCACAGTCCGCTGACGATGTCGACGGCCTCCTCGGGGGCCGCGGCGAACTCCAGCCCGGCGTAGACGGGCGCGCAGGCCTCCAGGCCGAGGTCCTGGGCGGTCAGGCGGCGGCCGAGGCGCCGGGTGAACACCTCGGCGATCAGGGCGGGCGTGGCCCCGCGCGGCTGCTGCCCGCGCAGCCAGCGGGTGACCGAGGTCTTGTCGTATCTGAGGTCCAGTCCGTGCTCGAGTCCGAGCTGGTCCACGCGTCGGGCCAGACCCGCGTGGGAGAACCCCGCTTCTGCGATGAGGGCGGCGAGCTGGCGGTTGGGGGTGCGCTGCGCGGGTCGGTCCGTCATCTGCGGTGCGTTCTCCTGCCGTTCGGGCGACCTCGCGGCCGGACGGCGCCGGAATCGCCGGTGAGCAGCCCTGATGGCCTCGTGAACGGCGTGAATGTAGCGGAGAGTGAGCGACTGACTGAGTTCCCCGCCCAGCTTTCATCCGATCGTGTGAGGATCGCCCGCGCGACTGACGCCCGCCGGCCGGACGTACAGTGGCGTGGGCATGTTTCGTGCCTTACGAGCTTCAGGGAGGCGCTTGCCGTGAGTGAGCTGCGGTTCGTCCGCATGGGATTCGGCGCCGAGGCCGTCGAGTACCAGGCGGCCTGGGACGAGCAACGCCGGGTGCACGCGGCCCGGTTCGCCGACGAGGTCCCCGACACCGTGCTGCTTCTGGAGCACCCTCCGGTCTACACCGCCGGGCGGCGCACCCAGGACAGCGAGCGCCCGCTGGACGGCACGCCCGTGATCGACGTGGACCGCGGCGGCAAGATCACCTGGCACGGTCCTGGCCAGCTCGTCGGCTACCCGATCCAGAAGCTGCCCCGCCCGGTGGACGTGGTGGCGCACGTGCGGCGCCTGGAGGAGGCGCTGATCCGCACCTGCGCGGACTTCGGCCTCCAGACCACCCGGGTCGAGGGCCGCAGCGGCGTCTGGGTGCTCGGCGACCCGGTCGAGCGGCGGCCCTCGCTCGGCGGCCTGGCGCTGGACTTCGACCCCCGGTTGACCGACGAGGAGTTCGACCCCCGGCTCGACGGCCCCGAGTACGCGCCCTCCAACGCCGGCCAGCGCCGCGAGGACCGCAAGATCGCGGCGATCGGCATCCGCGTCGCCAAGGGCGTCACGATGCACGGCTTCGCGCTGAACGTGAACCCCGACAACAAGTGGTTCGACAAGATCATCCCGTGCGGCATCCGGGACGCGGGCGTCGCCTCGCTGGCGTCCGAACTGGGCCGCGACGTGCCGATCGAGGAGGTGCTGCCGACGGTCGAGCGGCACTTGGATGACGTCCTGGCGAACGCGGACCTCCGGCCGCGGACGATCGAGAAGGCGACCGCCTGACAGCACGGGCGGTCCGACAGTACAGGCGGTCTGACGGCACGGGCGGCGGGGCCGACCTCACGGGCGACCGCCGGACGGCATGCACAGCCGGGGCCGACCGCATGGGCGACCGCCTGACGGCACGATCGGCCAGGCCCGACCCGCGCGGGCGACCGCCGGACGGCGTGAACAGCCGGAGCCGACCGCCGCGCGCGGCCCCGGGCTCCACCCGGGCCGCGCGGGCGACCGCTCGCTCGTCCCGACGGCGGGAATGATCCCCGAGTCTCTGAGGTTGGCCTCACAGGCGGGGCGCAGGAAGCACGGGCGTACGCTGGGTACGCCGAAGAATCGAAGTCACAGGGAGCCGGTCGTGTCCGCAGTCGCACCCGACGGACGCAAGATGCTGCGCCTGGAGGTCCGCAACAGCCAGACCCCCATCGAGCGCAAGCCCGAGTGGATCAAGACCCGGGCGAAAATGGGTCCCGAGTACACGAAGATGCAGAACCTCGTGAAGAGCGAGGGCCTGCACACGGTCTGCCAGGAAGCCGGCTGCCCCAACATCTACGAGTGCTGGGAGGACCGCGAGGCGACCTTCCTCATCGGCGGCGACCAGTGCACCCGGCGCTGCGACTTCTGCCAGATCGACACCGGCAAGCCCGAGGCGCTGGACCGCGACGAGCCCCGCCGCGTGGGCGAGTCCGTGGTCACCATGGACCTGAACTACGCCACCATCACCGGCGTCGCCCGCGACGACCTGGAGGACGGCGGCGCCTGGCTGTACGCCGAGACGGTGCGCGAGATCCACCGGCAGACCGCCGGCCGCGAGGCCGGCCGGACCAAGGTCGAGCTGCTGGCCCCCGACTTCAACGCCGTCCCCGAGCAGCTCGCCGAGGTCTTCGAGTCCCGCCCGGAGGTCTTCGCGCACAACGTCGAGACGGTGCCGCGCATCTTCAAGCGCATCCGCCCCGGCTTCCGCTACGAGCGCTCGCTGAAGGTCATCACCGAGGCGCGCGACTTCGGGCTGGTCACCAAGTCCAACCTCATCCTCGGCATGGGCGAGACCCGCGAGGAGGTGAGCGAGGCGCTGCGGCAGCTCCACGACGCGGGCTGCGAGCTGATCACCGTCACGCAGTACCTGCGCCCCAGCGTGCGCCACCACCCGGTGGAGCGCTGGGTGAAGCCGCACGAGTTCGTCGAGCTGAAGGAGGAGGCCGAGCAGCTCGGCTTCTCCGGCGTGATGTCCGGTCCGCTGGTCCGGTCCTCGTACCGCGCCGGGCGGCTGTACCAGATGGCCGTCGAGAAGCGCGGCGCCTACATCGCCGCCCAGGCCGTCTGAACTCTCCTCCGGCCTGACTCTCCCCTGACGCTCCTGACCCACCGTCACCCTCCGCCGCTCCACCAGGGGCGAGCGAGGCGTGGCATATGTGTGAACTCCCGCACAAGACGCTACCGAAGAGTAGCGACCGATTCGACGCGGCCCCGGCCGTCGCCCCAGATCAGGGCGTACGCCGGGGCCGCGTCGTCGTGCCGGCCTGCGAAATCGCCGCTTCACCGGCGTTTGACCGGCCGGTCACGTCCTGGTAACACCGAACAGTGACCCTGGAATCACACCCCGTACACCACCGCAGCCCGTCTCGAGGGGGGACCTTCACCATGCAGGCCGCGCCCGTCCGCGCCACCGCGATCCCGTCCTTCACCGACGCCCTGCGCGCCGTCGAGTCGCTGCTGATGAGCAGCGGGCAGCGCACCGCCCGGCGCAACGCCTGGACCTCCGTCCTGGAGGACCGCCGCCGCGCGAAGGACCGCGTCGAGGCTCAGCGCTTCCTCGACCAGTCCGCCGACGTGGGCTCCTGATCCCGCCCCACCGACGCGGGTTCTTGATTTCGCTCCGCCGACGCGGGCTCCAGATTCCGCTCCCGATCCGGGCCCGACGCGACTCACCCCCCGGTCCCGAACCGGTTTGACCAGGCACGTCGGCGCCGCGCCGCCCTCCCCCGCCCCCTGCGGGCACTGCCGTCGTCGGCCTCCCGCCGGGCCACGTAGACTTCGTGGCATGGCGAGGAAGGAAACCGCAGCCGAGGCTGCCAATGCGGGGCGACTGAAGCAGATCGCCCTGACGTTCAAGATGACCCGGAAGGCTGATCCGACGATCAGCCTGGTACTGGCGGGCGTCTTCATCATCACCTTCGGCGTGCTCCTCGGGATCGGCTTCCTCATCGGCCACCCGGTCTACCTGGGCATCCTGGGCATCCTGCTCGCCGTGATCGCGACCATGGTCGTCTTCGGGCGCCGCGCCGAGCGGGCCGCCTTCGGGCAGATGGAGGGCCAGCCGGGCGCCGCAGCGGCCGTCCTGGACAACATCGGCCGCGGCTGGACCACGACGCCCGCCGTCGCGATGAACCGCTCCCAGGACGTGGTGCACCGCGCGGTCGGCAAGGCCGGCATCGTGCTGGTCGCCGAGGGCAACCCGAACCGGGCGAAGGCGCTGGTCGCGGCCGAGAAGAGGAAGATGAACCGCGTGGTGGCGGACGTCCCGGTGCACGACGTGATCGTGGGCAAGGGCGAGGGCCAGGTCGAGCTGAAGAAGCTGCGCACGACCATGCTGAAGTTCCCGCGCGTGCTGACCGGCCCCCAGGTGACGGCCACCAACGACCGGCTGCGCGCCCTGGGCGACCTGATGAGCAACATGCCGCTGCCGAAGGGCCCGATGCCCAAGGGCATGCGGATGCCGAGGGGCGGCAAGACCCGCTGACCCCGTACGTACGACGAGGGGGCGCCCGGATCACTCCGGGCGCCCCCTCGTCGTACGGTACGGGACAGCCGTACGTCCGTCGTACGGGGAGATCGCAGGTCGCACTGGTGCGGTGACCGCCCTAGAGGCGGACCTCCACCGTGCCCGCCAGCCGGTCGTGCAGGCCGCGGCCGTCCCGGTCCCAGATCAGGGCCGGCAGGGCCAGGCACAGCAGGGCCGTGCGCAGCAGGGCGCGCAGCGGCTGGACCCGGCCGGTGCGCACGGCGACCACGCGCAGACCGAGCAGGCGCTTGCCGGGCGTGCAGCCGAGGGTGCCGACGGTCAGGACGCCGAGCACGAAGAAGATGAGCAGCGCCCAGTTGCCGGTCGCCTGACCGTAACCGTGCGTGATCAGACCGTATGCGATCATCATGCACAGGCACCAGTCCACGGCGACGGCGCCCAGTCGGCGGCCTGGACGGGCGATCGATCCGGGCCCCTCCTCGGGGAGCCCCAGCCGCTCGCCCCGGTAGCCGAGGTCGCCGCCGGCGTCCTCGATGGCCGCGCGCGGCCCGGAGAGCCACGACCCCACTGCTTGCCTGTTGTCCACATGACCACGGTACTGCGAGGCTGGAGGAGAGAGGTCGGCCGGGGTGTCCGCGGACGTGACCCCACCCAGGCCGGTTAACTTCTGTGAAACAAACGGGTCACGCCCGAGAAATCACGCGTCCCTAGGGTCAAGGCAGCGTGTGCCACCGCACTGGCAGCACGGACGATCAACCACCCCGGCGGGACGGTCGGGAGTAGGAGGAGCTGGATGTTCCAGAACGCCGACGAGGCCAAGAAGTTCATCGCGGACGAGGACGTCAAGTTCGTCGACGTCCGCTTCTGCGACCTGCCGGGCGTCATGCAGCACTTCACGGTGCCCGTCGAGGCGTTCGACCCCGACGAGGAGCTGGCCTTCGACGGGTCCTCGATCCGCGGCTTCCAGGCCATTCACGAGTCCGACATGGCTCTGCGCGCGGACCTGTCCACCTCGCGCGTGGACCCGTTCCGCCGGGACAAGACCCTCAACATCAACTTCTTCATCCACGACCCGATCACGGGCGAGCAGTACTCCCGCGACCCGCGGAACGTGGCGAAGAAGGCCGAGGCGTACCTGGCCTCCACCGGGATCGCCGACACCGCGTACTTCGGCCCCGAGGCCGAGTTCTACGTCTTCGACAGCGTCCGTTTCCAGACCTCGGCGAACGAGTCGTTCTACCACATCGACTCCGAGGCCGGCGCGTGGAACACCGGCGCGCTGGAGGACAACCGCGGGTACAAGGTCCGCTACAAGGGCGGTTACTTCCCGGTGCCGCCGGTCGACCACTTCGCCGACCTGCGCGCCGAGATCTCCCTGGAGCTGGACCGGGCCGGCCTGAAGGTCGAGCGCCAGCACCACGAGGTGGGCACCGCGGGCCAGGCCGAGATCAACTACAAGTTCAACACGCTGCTCGCCGCCGCCGACGACCTCCAGCTCTTCAAGTACATCGTGAAGAACGTCGCCTGGCGCAACGGCAAGACGGCGACCTTCATGCCGAAGCCGATTTTCGGCGACAACGGCTCGGGCATGCACGTGCACCAGTCGCTGTGGTCGGGCGGGGACCCGCTGTTCTACGACGAGGCCGGTTACGCGGGCCTGTCGGACACCGCGCGCTACTACATCGGCGGCATCCTGCGGCACGCCCCGTCGCTGCTGGCGTTCACCAACCCGACGGTGAACTCCTACCACCGCCTGGTCCCGGGCTTCGAGGCCCCGATCAACCTGGTGTACTCGCAGCGCAACCGCTCGGCCGCGATGCGCATCCCGATCACCGGCTCGAACCCGAAGGCCAAGCGCGTGGAGTTCCGCGCCCCGGACTCCTCCGGCAACCCGTACCTGGCGTTCTCGGCGCTGCTGCTCGCGGGCCTGGACGGCATCAAGAACAAGATCGAGCCGGCCGAGCCGATCGACAAGGACCTCTACGAGCTGGCGCCCGAGGAGCACGCCAACGTGGCGCAGGTCCCGACCTCCCTCGGCGCGGTCCTCGACCGCCTGGAGGGCGACCACGAGTTCCTGCTCCAGGGCGACGTGTTCACGCCGGACCTGATCGAGACGTGGATCGACTTCAAGCGCAGCAACGAGATCGCCCCCCTCCAGCTCCGCCCGCACCCGCACGAGTTCGAGCTGTACTTCGACGTGTGATCCACACCGGTGGGTGCGCCCCTCGCCTACGGGGGGCGCACCACCGAGAGGCCGCACTGACCTGCGGGTTCACTGCCTGCGGAAACGTCACGGCCGGTAATTCCTTCGTGGGTCGCGGTGGGCGCCGATAGGCTCGGCGGATGATCAATATGGCGGTGCGTGGCGACAGCGGGAACGTCGTGGCCCGCGCCGAAGCCAGTGTGGAGTGGACGGCCGCCTTCGCGGATCTGGAGTCGGCGGAGTTCCCGATGCTCTGGGCCCTGACGCCGTATGGGGATGCGGTCTTCAACCAGCGGCAGGTGCCGCTGCTGCTGTCCGAACTCGATCGGCTTCCCGTCGACTTGGGCGGTGACTGGGTCGGTGAGGCTCGCGAGCTGTGCCGGGTCGTCGAGCGCGGGCTGCACCTGTATCTGTGGTTCATCGGCGACTGATTGCGGTCAGTCTGCCTTCGGCTCCCCGGCCGCCGTCTGCTGTCGGCCCAGGGCTCGCCAGGCGATGGTGCCGTTCCGGACGGAGTGGGCCTCGTCCACGCGGACGACTTGGCCGACGTGCTTGCTGGCCGCGATGTGCTCCAGGACGGAGACCAGGTCGTCCCTTGGCGAAGCGCCCGGCCGCAGCCGCGAGCCCGAGGGCATGGTCGACCCGGTCGCTGCCCCCGACCGCGGCGAGCTCGACGGCGTGGGCCATCTTGGCGCGGATCCGGGACGCCCCGACAGGTCCGGCCTCCTTCAGCCGGCTCCCGGCTCCCGGCTCCCGGGCCGATGCTCACGAACGCGATCTCCACCTCCGAGCGCGGTCGCAGCCTGGGCTGGTGGACCGACCGGCCATTAGGGTGATCGGGGTAGTGCGCATCAATGATCTGTGGGACGCCGGCTGTGGACAGCCGGTGACGCCAGATCTCCGACAGGTCACCGGAGCTGGTGCGGGCCGTGATCGACAGCTCCTCGGCGAAGCCCTGGCACCAGCCGACGCCTCGGCACCAGACCCTGGCGCCGGTGTAGCCAGGCGGGATCGAGTAGCGCACCGAGTCGAAGCTCACGGTGCGGGTCGATCCAACGGCTCCAGCGGGGGGACGTGCGAGGTAGTGCGTTCGATAACGAGCCGGTCCGCCGGGATCTGCCCAGTCGCCCGGTGCCGACGCGTGTTCAGCGTGTCGGCCCCAGATCATGCAGGCGTCCGCGGGCTCGGCGAAGGTGTCGTAGGCGGGCAGCAGGTTCGCCTCGGTGGGGACCAGGTCGGCCTTCGCGATGCGGACTGTGGCCTCCGCTCCACTCTTCGGCTCGGGATCGCAGGGAACGCAACTGACGACCTGGCAGCCGTAGTGCCGGCCCGCGGCGACCATCTGCGGGTGCCGGACCGGGATCCCGGCGATGTGCTCGACGGTGACCGTCTTCGCGTTGTCGGTCAGCACGTAGGTCGGGGCCCCGCCGATCCGCCGCAATGTGATGTCCAGCCAGGCTGCCAAGGTGCCCAGGGTGCAGTCCCAGACCGGGATCATCCTCGGCCGCGGCTCGCGCTCGAACGGGTTCCGTCCGCTGACACGCGCCTCGACATACCGCTTGATCGTCTTCGGGTTACGCCCCATAAGGGCGGCCGCCGACACACGCGTAGCACCAAGGACCATCCCCACGCGTGCGGGGTCGACCCGCCGAGGTGTTCGTCACCGGCACCCCGACCGGGGAGCATCCCCGCGCCTGCGGGGTCGACGGCGTCCTGGGGATCCACTCGTCGTCGCGGGTCGGACCATCCCCGCGCGTGCGGGGTCGACCTGCGGCGCGCCAGGTACATGGTGGGAGGAAGCGGACCATCCCCGCGCGTGCGGGGTCGACTTGACCAGCGCCGCGACCGACATCCACAGCGGAGGACCATCCCCGCGCGTGCAGGGTCGACACTGGCTGAGCAGGGGCTTCTCCGGGCTGAGTGATGCTTCTCGTTCGGTCGCTGATTGGGGCGGGCCGAGGCGATCAGATCATCGACGTCGGCGCGTTGCCAGCGGCCGCGGGCTGCTGAGATCGGCAGGATGATCAGAGAGCAGATTTACGAGTTACCGGTCATCTTCATCTGCAACATCGGGGTTTCGCGAGCCCACCGCTGCAAACGGCGCATGCGCGCAGACGCGCGAGATTGCCGCCGTCTGCGCGCGCAGGCGGCGGCCCTCGGTCGGGGGAGCGTGTCGCCGGCGTCAGCTCACCTCACGACCACGACGACGCTGCCTGAGTTGTAGCCGTAGCCGTAACCGCCGAGGCCACCGTAGCCGAAGCCACCGTAGCCGCCATAGCCGTAACCGAAGCCGGGTCCGTAGAAAGATCCGCGGTTGCCCCAGCCGCAGTTGTTCCAGTAGCCGCCGCAGCCGTGGACGACGGCGGTGGCCGAGGTCGTAGCGCCGGTCGGCGTGGCCGCCGAGGCGGTGCCCGCGGCGCCCACCGCCGCACCGCCCGCCAGCAGAGCGCCGACGGCGGTCAGGGCGCTCAGACGCCTCGTACGTGATGCTTTCATGGAATACCTTCCTTCCAGCCACTCGTGCCGCTGATCGGCGAACGAGACGGAAGGCCGCGGCCGCAGCGCGTTCCTCGTTCCGAGGCTAACCGCGTGTCGGCCACTTGGCATCTTGAGCCGAACGGTCTAAACGATCACCCCGTCGGGCGGCCGTCCTCGCAGGCGGAGAGGTGCGGCCCCCGTCCCCGGCGAGGCAACCTTTCGGCCGCTCACGCGTCTCCCCCAGACGGACCCAGACGCCGGCATACACGCCGGCATACAAGCCGACATACATAGAGGACGCGAGAGGTGACGGGGATGACCGGGCAGGACGCATTCGATCGTGAGTTCGACATCCAGTGGGCGGACGCCGCGCTGCACAAGGAGCCCTCCGCGCGGGCCCGGATGCTCGCCGCCCGCTGGAAGGCGAGCCCGCCCGGCCCGGCCCCCTTCCGCGCCGACCCGGACCCGGTCCTGCCGCGCCGCTCGTCCTGGGCGTCCACCGCCCTCGTGCTGGGCGGCGTCGTCGCCCTGATCCTCCTCATCGGCTACGCCCGGACCCACTCCCTGTACTGAGCGCCCCCGCGCCCGAGGCCCGCGCCCCCGCGCTCCCGCGCCCGACGCGTACGCCCACGCGCCCTTTGCCACCCCCTGGCCCGACCGAGGGCCGCCCACAGCGCGCCGCAGGTGCACACTGGATGCGGGACGAGTGCCTGACTGCGGGGTGATGCAGGATGCGGAGCCGCTTCCGGAGCGACCGGCGACTGACCGTGCGCATGGGGATCACACTGTTCCTGCTGGGACTGCTGTACGTGGCGTTCGTGGCCGCGCTGATCGTGTTGCTCAAGTCGTGGGTGCTGGTCGTGGTGGTCGCGGCGGCCCTGCTGGGGGCGCAGTACTGGTTCTCCGACCGGATCGCGCTGTTCGCCATGCACGGCAGGGTGGTCGAGCGGGAGGAGTTCCCCGCGCTGCACGCGGTCATCGACCGGCTGTGCGCGATGGCGGACATGCCCGTGCCGGTGGTCGCCGTGTCGTACATGGACATGCCGAACGCGTTCGCCACCGGGCGCAACCCGGACAACGCCGTGGTGTGCGTGACCACGGGGCTGCTGCGCCGGCTGGCGCCGGCCGAGCTGGAGGGCGTGCTCGCGCACGAGCTGTCGCACGTGGCGCACAAGGACGTCGCCGTCATCACGGTCGCGTCCTTCCTCGGGGTGATCGCGGGACTGGTGGTCCGGTTCGCCTTCTACTCGGAGATCTTCGGCGGACGCGGGCGCAAGGACCAGAACACGCTGGCGCTGTTCGCCATGGTGATGGGGGTCTCGGCCGCCGTGTACGCGATCAGCTTCCTGCTGATCCGGGCGCTGTCGCGGTACCGGGAGCTGGCCGCCGACCGGGCGGCGGCCCTGCTGACCGGCCGCCCCTCCGCGCTCGCCTCGGCTCTCACCAAGGTCACCGGCGACATCGGCCGCATCCCGTCCGAGGACCTGCGCACCGCCCAGGCGTTCAACGCGTTCTACTTCACCCCGGCGCTCGGCGCCGAGCCCGGCATCGCCCGGTTCTTCTCCACCCACCCGAGCCTGGAGCAGCGGCTGGAGCAGTTGGGGCGGATCTCCGCCGAGCTGGGCGAGGCCGCGGCGCCGGGCAGGACGGTCTGAGGTGCGGCTCTGGGACGTGCTCCTCGGCCGCACCCCGCCCGCGCCGCCCGATCTCGACCAGCTCTTCGGGCTGCCGTCGGCGGCGGTGACGCTCCAGGCCGCGGCGGGCTTCCGGCCGACCGGGCACGGCGCGGTGTGCTTCGCGACGGTCGAGGGCGCGGCCTTCGACCAGACCCACCGGGAGGTGCGGGAACTCCTGGACGCGGACGCCGGCCGCTCGGGGCCGCCGGTGGAACTGACCCAGGACGCCTACGGCTACTCCTGGCTGGTCTCGCAGCGCGCCCCGGACCAGTTGCCCGAGCTGGTCAACGACCTGCACGCGGTCAACAGCGCCTTGGAGGCCAACGGCTTCGGCCCGCAACTGCTCTGCTCGCTGGCCGGTTTCCGCGACGACGCGGGCCGCGGACTCGCGCTGGTGTACCTCTACAAACGGGGCGCCTTCTACCCGTTCGCCCCGCTGCCCGGCCAGGCCCGGCGCCGCGACAACGCCCTGGAACTCCAGATGAAGACCGCCCTCGCCGACGACCTGCGCATCGAGCCGGACCTGAGCCGCTGGTTCCCGCTATGGGGGGCGCCGGGGCTGTGAGCAGCCCAGCCCCAGCCCCAGCCCGAGTAGACCGGGAGCGCCAGCACTGGTGAACCGGGAGCACTCACCCCGGCGGGACGGGGAAGCACCCAGCCCGGCGGAACGGGCAGCGCCCGGCCCGCTCGGGCGCCGCCGTACACCGACGGCGTCCGGCCCGGGGCGCCTCTCGGACGAGGCGCCCCGGGCCGGACGCCCAGCGTCGGCGGTGGCCGGACGTCAGCGCGTGGAGCGCAACAGCGCCCGCACCATACGGCACGTGGTGTCCGACGGCGGGTGGACGCCGATCAGCTCGGCGGCGGCGCGTATCGTCTCGTCGCGGGCCTGACCGGGCAGGTAGACGCCCAGGTCGAGCAGGGCGATGGCGAGCCGCATCGCCTTCAGGCGGCGGTTGTGCCTGACGTACCACTCCCGCGGGCGACCGGCCGGCAACGGCCGCTTCTGCACGGGGGTGTAGGGCAGGTCGAGTGGGACGGAGCGCTTCGCGGTGGACTGGGTCGGCAACGGCTTCGGCTTCAGTGCGGCAGCGGGCACAGGGATCCTCCTGTCGCGGTCGGGGCGTCTGACCGGGACCGGCGGCGGCCCCGGAACCTCCCTCGAACACTGCTTCCATTCTACGGTCTGCCACTGACAAAGCCCCCTGGTCACAGGGGCTTCAGGGGCGGATGAGGCGCGGGCGGAGAACGAGTTTCCGTCGTACCGTGAGCCCATAGAGATCTGGATCAATCCGGCCTGCTCGAAGTGCCGCGGAGCGCTCAGCGTGCTCGACGCGGAGGGGGCCGAGTACACCGTGCGCCGCTATCTGGAAGACGTGCCGGGCCCGGACGAGATCCGGACGGTGCTCGGCCGGCTCGGGCTGGAGCCGTGGGACGTCGTACGGGCCCAGGAGGCGGAGGCGAGGGAGCTGGGGCTGCGGGAGTGGCCGCGCGACGCCGGTGCGCGGGACCGCTGGATCACCGCGCTGGCCGAGCACCCGAAGCTCATCCAGCGTCCGATCATCACGGCCGACGACGGCACCGCGGTGGTGGCGCGCACGGAGGAGGCGGTGCGGGACGCGCTCGGACGGGGGTGACGGACGGGGTGACGGAAGTGGCGGTGCGGGACGCGCTCGGGCGAGGGTGACACACGGGGGTGACGGACGGGGCGTCAACTCCGGTCCAACCACTGAGAGAGGGCTCCTGTCCGGACCCGGCTTCTGCTTCAATGGGGGCATGGCCAGCTTCCGGAAGTGCATCGCGACGGGTCGGCACGACCTCCAGCCCTTCTGGCCCTCCCGTCAGCACCACGACTTCGACCGGCTGTGTCGCCGCGCGGTGAACGCGCGGGCCCTCTAAAGCCGTTCCCCGGCCTTCGGCCAGCGCGAACCGACGTACGACCCCGGCGTGCCCGAGCATGAACTCGCGGCCGCCGTCCCGTCCGACGAAGCCTCGCGCGAAAGAGCTGACCTCATGGCGACCACCCGTTCCCTGACCACAGCCGCCCTCCCCGCCGGTCCGCACGCCTCCGCACCCTCCTCCGCGTCCGCTCCCGCAGCTCCCGCCGTCTCCGCCGCGTCCGGCCCGTCCGCCGCCGCACCGCGCCACCGGCTGCGGGCCGTGGACCGGGACGAGGTCGTCGACGTGCGGGAGGCCGCCGCCAGCCTGGCGGATCTGCTGCCGCCGGGCGCCACCTGGTTCCCCGCCCCTCCGCACACCCTGCCCGCCCTGCCGGGCCGGCCGCCGATGGTCGGCTACCTGGTGCTCGTCCCGGCCGACCGGCAGCCGCCGTTCCCGCCGGTCGCGGTCCCCGGTCACGCGCGGGGCGCGGCCCTCCCCGACGGCCGGGCCGCGGCCGCCGCGTACGACACGCGCCCCGACGACGACTCCGCCCGCGCCGCCGACGAAGCACGCGGCCCCCACGAGGGCGCCGACCCGCTCGTCCGGATCGACGCCGAGCGCCGCACCGCCGAAGTGGACGGACGCCAACTCGACCTCACCTACCTTGAGTTCGAGCTGCTCGCGCATCTCGTCGCGCATCCGCACCGGGTGCACACCCGCGATCACCTGGTCACCTCGGTCTGGGGCTACGGCCACGTGGGAGACGGCCGTACCGTCGACGTCCACGTGGCCCGGCTGCGCCGCAAGCTCGGCGCCGACCACCGCACGGCGATCCAGACGGTGCGCCGGGTCGGCTACAAGTACGCCCCGCCGACAGCTCGCTGACCGAAGACGACGCGCTCACCGCCCGCTCGCGGACCGAAGGCGACGCGCTCACCGCCCGCTCGCTGACCCGAGGCCACGCGCCCGCCGACCGCCGCCTCTGCCGACGGCAGATTCCCGTTCCCTCGCACCGCCGTACGGGGCAGAGTCGCCGTATGAGACTTCTGGTGCTGGGCGGTTCGGACTTCGCGGGGCGGGCGGTCGTCGAGGCGGCGGTCGGGCGGGGCTGGGAGGTGACGGTGCTCAACCGGGGGCGGCGGCCTCCCGTCCCCGGGGTGCGGTCGCTGCGCGGCGACCGCACCACGCCCGGCGGCCTCGACGCCCTGGCCGCGCACGACGGCGTGTGGGACGCGGTCGTCGACACCTGGTCGGCCGCGCCCCGCCAGGTCGGGGAGGCGGCGCGGCTGCTGCGGGACCGCGCCGGGCGGTATGTGTACGTGTCGAGCTGCTCGGTGTACGCCTGGGCCCCGCCCGCCGGCTACACCGAGGCGGCGGCGCTGGTGGAGGGCGCCGCGCCGGACGCGGAGCAGACGGACTACGCCCGGGACAAGCTCGGCGGCGAGCTGGCGGCGACCGCCGCGTTCGGTCCGGAGCGCGCCCTGCTGGTGCGCTCCGGCCTGATCCTCGGGCCGCACGAGAACATCGGCCGGCTGCCCTGGTGGCTGCTGCGGATCGCCCGCGGCGGTCCCGTCCTGGCGCCCGGACCGCGGGACCTGCCGTTGCAGTACGTCGACGTCCGCGATCTCGCCGGGTGGATTCTGGGCGCGGTGGAAAGGGAGTTGAGCGGCCCGTACAACCTGATGAGCCCGCAGGGGCACGCGACCATGGGCACGCTGCTCCAGGCGTGCGTGCGGGCCGCCGGGCCGGACGCCGAGCTGCGCTGGACGGATCCGGAGGCCGTGCTCGCCGCGGGCATCGCGCCGTGGACCGAGCTGCCCGTGTGGACGCCGCCGGGCAGCGAGGAGCACGACGCGCTGCACTCCGCGGACGTCTCCCGGGCCGTGGCGGCGGGGCTGCGCTGCCGTCCGGTGACCGAGACGGTCGACGACACCTGGAGCTGGCTGAGGGACGTTGGCGGCCCGCCGCCCAGGCGCCCGGACCGGCCCCCGGTGGGCCTGGACCCGGCGGCGGAGAAAAGGGCGCTGGGGCTGTAGGGTCCCGGCCTCTCCTTGATCGAAAACAACTTCCATGTTTAAAAGGCCAGTTGGGGCGACTCTGCCGCGTGAGACGGCAAGAGATTCGGGTTTCGGCTGAACACCTCTGGGGCGGCGTCCGTATGGAAGGGCGCCGCTTCACCCCTGTCGGGCGCCTCGATGCTGCCCCGCAAGGAAGTCAGAGGAGTTCCATGGGACGCAACACACGAAAACGCCGTACGCCGCTGGCCACCAAGGCCATTGCCGCCTCGGCGGCCCTAGCGCTCGGCGGGGGCGGGCTGATCTGGGCGAACTTCTACGCATCCGCGCACGAGTCGCACAACAACGCCTGGGCCAACCGGACGAAGGCCGCGGGCGCCCAGGTGGCGACGATCTCCTGCCCCGACGTCGGCCAGAAGCTCTACAGCGTGCCCTGGCGGGCCCGCGGCGAGGTCGCGCGCGAACTGTCCAACCTGGACCGCCAGATCACCGACGCCTACCAGCGCCTGGCGACCACGCGGGACGCCCAGGCCAAGGACGCGAGCTTCGTCCAGAACGCGATTCTCGGACCGCTGAAGGACCGGCGGCACGCGATCTTCGACCGGATCAAACTGGAGATCAACCGGGCCGGCGGGCACACTCCCGGCGACCTGGACACGCTCACCTCGTGCACCGGCGCCCCGGCCGACCAGAACACCGGCGGCCAGCAGAACACCGGTGGCCAGAACGGCGGCAACGGCCAGAACAACGGCGGCCAGCAGAACACCGGCGGTCAGCAGGGCGGCGGCCAGCAAGGCGACAACGGCGGCCAGAACAACGGTGGTCAGAACAACGGCGGCCAGCAGGGCGGCAACGGCGGTCAGGCGGGCAACGGCCCCGTCGCGGCCGACTTCGTGGACATCACCACGGTCAAGCCCAACGTCCCCGCCAAGCCGCGCAAGATGCGCGACGCGTCGAACGGCACGTTCACCACTCGCTGCGGAGTGAACGCCAACAAGAACCACAACTCCGACAACGTCATCGTGGCGCCCGGCGTGACCGACGGCGCGCACCACACCCACGACTACGTCGGCAACCAGAAGATCAACGCGTTCTCCAGCAACGACACGTTCCTGCAAGGCGGCACGAGCTGCCAGAACAAGAACGACCTGTCCGCCTACTACTGGCCGGTGCTCCGCCTCCAGGACGGCACGCAGGAGGCCGACCAGAACGCGCTGGGCGGCGGCAAGGAGGGCAACGTCGGCAAGATCCTGACCGCCCAGCAGGCCCAGATCACCTACGTGGGCAGCCCGATGGCCAAGGTCGTCGCGATGCCGCAGTTCCTGCGCATCATCACCGGTGACGCCAAGACCACCACCAACGGCCTGGCGAACGCCAACGCCCACTGGAGCTGCACCGGCTTCGAGAAGAAGGTCCAGCTCACCTCGCAGTATCCGATCTGCCCGAAGGGCAGCAAGGTGGTCCGCTCGTTCGCCTTCCAGAGCTGCTGGGACGGCCAGAACATCGACAGCGCCAACCACCGCACGCACGTCGCCTTCGCCGACGCGAACGGCAACTGCCAGAACGGCTTCAAGGCCATTCCGCAGCTCACCATGCGCCTGGTGTACGACGTGCCGCCCCCCACGATCCAGAACGGCGTGGTGAAGAACGCCTACGCGCTGGACGGCTTCCCGGAGCAGCTCCACAAGCCGGCCACCGACCACGACGACTTCATCAGCATCACGACCGGCGGCCTGGCGAACAAGATCGCCGACTGCCTCAACCGCGGGCAGCGCTGCTGGTGACGTCCTGACGTCCTGAGCGACGACGCACGCGAGAAGGCCGGTGACGGATCCCGTCACCGGCCTTCGTGCTGCGCGCGGTTCAGCTCTCGTGACCGGCGTGCGCGTGGTGGTCGGCGCCGACCTCCACGTCCCCGCCGAGGGTGCCGCGCAGCGCGGTGACCACCTTGTCGCCGCCGACGGCGACCCACTTGCGGCCCACCAGGTAGTGACCGCCGTAGTCCTTGGCCTCGTTGATCCACTCCCGCTGGCCGCGGTCGGTGGAGAAGGTGGCCAGGACGAACTTCCCGGCGGAGTTGACGCAGATCGCCTGCCGGATGGTGTCGGCGTCGGTCTGGATGTCCGGCTTGCACTTCACCTCGGCGGCCAGGCTCTCCAGGCTGCCGGTCGCCACGGGCGGCGTCTTCGCGGCCGTGCCGCCACCGGATCCGCAGCCCGCCAGCACCGCCGCGGCGGCCGCGGCGCCTGCCGCCGCGAGCATCGCTCGGGTCACCTTCATCTGTTCCTCCGCTGTCCGCTGCCGCCTCGCGGCGGCATGGGATTCGAGCATGCCGCCGGAAGCCCCGGCGAGGGCTCCCGCGCCCTTCGATACGGGCGCGCGGCCCGCGCTGCTCAAATCGGCTGGGCAGCGCGGTCGCCCGTGTGGTGGAGTGGGCCCATGAACCAGGACTGGGAAGACCGGGTGGCCGCCGCCTGGGCCGCCTTCGACGACTACGCCGAGGACGAGGCGCCCGCCTTCCGCGCGGTGATCGACGCGCTCGTCGCCGAGCTGCCCGAGGGCAGCGCGCTCGGCCCGTTCGAGCGGGCCTGCGCCTGGGACTCCACCGGCCGCTCCGACCGGGCCGTGCCGCTGTACCGCGAGGCGCTGGACCTCGGCCTGGACGGATACCGCGGCCGCCGGGCCAAGATCCAGTTGTCCAGCTCGCTGCGGAACGTCGGGCAGCCGGAGCAGGGCGTCACGCTGCTCACTCCCGAACTGGACGCTCCCTCCGACGAGTTGGACGACGCGGTCCGGGCGGCGCTGGCGCTGTGCCTGTCCTCGCTGGGCCGCGACCGCGAGGGCCTGTCGCTGGTGCTCGGCGCGCTCGCCCCCCATCTCCCGCGCTACCAGCGGTCGATGGGCAACTACGCCCGGCTGCTGGTGGAGTCCGGCGGCTGAGTCACCCGTACGGCGGTGACCATTCCCCGACGCGCTCGTTCTGCTGAACGTGCAGTCACAGGATGTCGCCCCGCGTCCCTCGTCCGCCTCCCCGTCGTCCGTCGGCGTCGAGCAGGCGGAGGCCGCGCTCGTCGCGCACTACCCGCGGCTCGTCCGGCTCGCCTACCTCGTCCTGCCGTCCCGACTGGGCCGCGGGCGCCGGGTGATGGCCGCGCACTCCCTCGTCCAGCGGACCCTGCCCCGGGGCCGGTCCTCGTCCGCCCGGACGATCCCGGCCCAGGCGGCCGGGCGCGGCGCCGACGCGGGCTACGCCTTCCTGCGCGTCCAGGTCGTCCGCGGGGCGCTGGAGGCGGACCGGCGGCGCGGGCGCCGGGGGTGGTCCCGGCGCGGCGGACTGCCGCCGCTGCTCCCCCGGGTGTGGGGGCTGCGCCTCTCGCCGCGCTCCGGCGGCGCCGACGAACTCGCCCTCGACCAGGCGCTGGCGTCCCTGCCCGCCGCGGCCCGCGCCGCCTACGTGCTGCGCGGCCTGGAGCGGCTGCCGGACGACGCGGCGCTGCGGGTGCTCGCGGCGGCGGGCGCCGCCGACCCGCGCGGCGCGCTGCGCGCCGCCGACCGGCTCCCCGCGCGGTACGCGGTGCTGGACTCCCCCGAGTTCGACCCCTGTTCGCTCCAGGTCCGGCCCACCGACCTGGTGCGGCGCCGCCAGCACACCCGGGCCGCGCTCGGCGCCGCCGCGGCCCTCGCGGTGTGCGGGGCGCTGGCCGCGCTGCCCGGCGGCGGCTGGGACCCGGACGGCGCCGCCGCCCCCGCCTACGCGCGCAACCCGGCCGCGGAGGCGGCCCTGGACCCGGCGAGACTGACCCGCGCCGCCCCCGCCGCCTGGCGGACCTCCACGCGCCTGGACTTCTCCGTGTGGCCCGCGCGCGGGAACCTGACCGGCGACGCGGCGCTGCTGCGCCGGGCCCTCGCCGTGTGGGCCCGGCCCGGCGAGACCGTGCGGGTCTCGGCCACCCCGGACACCCCCTCCGGCGGCCCCGCCGGACCGCCCCGACTGCTCTACGCGGGCGACGTCGACAGCGCCCGCGTGGTGATCCTCTACGACGGGCTGCGCATCGCCCGTTACGCCGAGCCGAAGGACTCCACGGCCGAGGCCGCGCTGGACTTCGCCCGGGTCGACGGCGCGAGCGGCGCGGAGGCGTCGGCGGTGGTCCTGGGCCGCTCCGACGGCGACGTCCGCTATCTGACGGCGCCCTGGGTGCGCGCGGCGGCCCGGCGGGACCTGATGGCGCCCGGGTCGGCGGCGACGGACCTGGGCTTGCGGGACGGCGTCACCGGGCCGCTGGCCAGTCCGGTGCTGCGGTCCGGCGCGTGCACCTCGTGGGACGCGCTCCAGGTGACCGGCGACGGCGGGCGGCGCCTGCTGAGCGATCTGGGCGAGCTGGTCCCGGCCCACCTGACCGCGGGCCGCCCCGCCGCCCCGCACGAGGCGGCGGAACCGGCGGGCGTGCGCGCCTGGGCGCCGTTCGCCTGCTCGCTGGGCTCGGCGCGCTCCCAGGGCGTGCGGTCGGTCAACGCCTGGCGGTACGCCGAGCAGCCGCTGCCCGGCGCGAGCGGCGCCGCGTCCTGGGTGTGCACCCGGGCGGAGACCTGGAGCGGCGCCGGTTCCCGCGTGCTGGCCCAGGTGCGCACGCCCGGCGCGCGGTACGGCGCGCTCGCGGCGAGGGCCCAGGACGTGCCCGCCTGCGGCGCCCGCGCCCCGCACGTGCTGGCCGGGGTGCTGTGGAAGTCGGCGGCGGGCGCCTGGTACCTGCTCGCGGCGGGCGGCGCGGACACGGCGTCGATCACCGCCTCCGGCGAGATCGCCGCCTCCTCCCGGGGCCCCCTGCTCACCGCCCGCGCCCGGCAGGGCGCCCAGGCGGAGCTGAAGGGAAGGCTGGAGAACGGACGGCCGCTCGGCGCACTGGGGTAGCGGTGCTCGCCGTACGGCGACGCCGACTGCCGGATGCCCGCGCGTACTCCTGTGCGCAGGGCTACTTGCCGGACCTGTCGGCAGCGGGTGCTGGAGGGCGGCGTGGGCCACCGGAACGCGCCGCTGGCGGACGCGGCGACGCGATGCTGATCCGCCTCTCCCGGGCCCGCGGGGACCGGCTGGTGCTGGACGTCTGACCGTCCCGGGTGAACGGCGGGCCCGGACCGCTCCGTTCGCAGGCCGGATCCGATCGGTAAGGTGTTCGTATGAATACCGGGGTGCGGCGCAGGATGGGAGTCGAGGAGCGGCGGCGGCAGTTGATCGGCGTGGCCCTCGAACTGTTCAGCCAGCGCTCGCCCGACGACGTCTCCATCGACGAGATAGCGTCGGCCGCGGGCATCTCCCGCCCCCTCGTGTATCACTACTTCCCCGGCAAACTGAGCCTGTACGAGGCCGCGTTGCAGCGGGCGTCGGACGATCTGGCGTCCCGGTTCCAGGAGCCGCGGGTGGGTCCGCTGGGCGGCCGGCTGCTGCGGGTGATGCGGCGGTTCTTCGACTTCGTGGACGAGCACGGGCCGGGGTTCTCCGCCCTGATGCGCGGCGGCCCGGCGGTCGGGTCGTCGAGGACGAACGCGCTCGTCGACTCCGTCCGGCAGGCCGCGCGCGACCAGATCCTGTGGCATCTGGGGGTCCCGGCGCCGCCCGTGCGGCTGGAGCTGGTGGTCCGCTCGTGGATCTCGCTCGCCGAGTCGACGGCGCTGATCTGGCTGGACGGCCGCCGCATCCCGCGGGCCGAGCTGGAGGCGCAGTTGGTGCACGACTTCGCGGCGCTCGCCGCGGTCAGCGCCGCCCACGACGAGGAGACAGCCGCGCTGCTGCGCGGGATCTTCGCGGACGAGCCGGGCCACGGCCCCTTCGGGGACCTGGTCGCCCGGCTCGTCGCGCTCGCCTCCTGAACAGCGGCCTGAACTTCCTTTGACGCGGCGCCTCCCGGACAGCCGCCCGCTACGGCGAGCGCCTCGCCCTGAAGGGCCGGTCAGTCCCGGAACACCGCCACCGTGCGGGCGGGCACCGTGAACGTGCCGGTCGCCGCCTGGTAGGAGGCGGTCTTGACCACCGGGTCCGCGCCCGCCGCCTGCACCGGGTGCAGCCGGTAGCGCGCCCCGGCGAGCGCGCCGACGCGCTGCTCCTGCCGCTGGGGCGTCGCGTTGAACACGACGACCAGGCCGCCGAGCCGCATGGTGATCACCCCGGGCGTCTCGTCCTTCCCGGAGAGCGGGAAGGACAGCCGGGACTGCACCCGGGCGGCCGTGCCCAGGGAGAAGTCCGGCTCGGCGGTGCGGATGCGCAGCAGGTCCCGGTACGCGGCCGAGGCGCCCCGGATCTGCGGGCAGCCCACCTGGACCGAGGTCAGCAGCGGTGCGGCGTAGGGCCACTTGTCCCGGTTGTCGGCGGCCGGGGGCAGCCCGCGGCCGAAGCCGTTGCCGTCCGCGCAGTTCCAGTGGATCGCGTTGAACCAGTCGCCGCTGTCGAAGGAGTTGCGGTCCAGCGACTTCGAGCGCAGCAGGTCAGAGCCCGCCTGGGAGAGCGCCGGGCCCTGCGAGAGGGCGGCCGTCGCCATCGCGAAGACCTGCATCCGGGCCCGGTCGGCGGCCGGGGTGTCCTTCGGCAGCTTGTAGGCGAGGGCGTCGAACAGCGACTCGTTGTCGTGGGCGTCGACGTAGGCGAGGGCGTCGCCGGGGGCCTTCGCGTATCCGGCGGGCGCCCCGTTGTAGTCGATCCCGGCACCGGTGGTCTCCTGGCCGTCGCTTCCGGTGAACCGGTAGCCGGCGAGGTCGCCGCTCAGGCCGACCTTGATGAGGTCCTGGTAGTGCAGCAGTCGCGCCTTCTGCTCCTCCCGAGTGCCGTTGGCGGGCGAGGAGTTGGGGTCGGTGTAGAGGCCGGAGGCGAAGCCCTGGACGCCGGGGTCGGAGTCGAAGGGGCTGCCGCCGCGCACCGCGTCGCGGGCCCGGTCGGAGAAGGTGGCGACGCCGGTGCCGGCCATGTTCTTCTGCGTGGCCTGGACGAACCGGGCGTCGTCGGCGACCTCGCCGAAGTTCCAGCCCTCCCCGTACAAGATGATCTTCTTTCCGTCCACGCCGTCCTTGCGCGGGGTGAGCGCGTCGAGCGCCTTGCGGACGGCGAGGATGTTCGCCTTGGGATGGTGGCCCATGAGGTCGAAGCGGAAGCCGTCGACCCTGTACTCCTTGGCCCAGGTGACGAGGGAGTCGACCACCAGCTTGCCCATCATCGCGTTCTCCGGCGCGGTGTTCGCGCAGCAGGTGCTGTCGGCGACGCTGCCGTCGGCCAGCAGGCGCTGGTAGTAGCCGGGGACGATCCTGTCGAGGACGCTGGTGTCGGCCTGGCCGCTGGCCGCGGTGTGGTTGTAGACGACGTCCATGACGACCCGCAGGCCGTCCCCGTTGAGGGCCTGCACCATGCGGCGGAACTGGACGGTGCGCGCGGCGCCGTCCGGGTCGGTGGCGTAGGAGCCCTCGGGGACCGTGAAGTGGTACGGGTCGTAGCCCCAGTTGTAGGCGTCCTTCGCGGCGGTCTTGGCCACGCACTCCTGCTGGCGCTCGGAGTCGGCGGGCAGGGCGGCCAGGTCGCAGTCGGGGCTCGCCTGGTCGGCCCTGCGCTCGGGGACGGTGGCGAAGTCGAAGGCGGGCAGCAGGTGCACGTAGGAGGCGCCGGCCTTCGCGAGGGCGCGCAGGTGCCGGGCGCCGTCGGCGTGCTGGTCGGTGAAGGCGAGGTAGGTGCCCCGGTGCCCGGCCGGGACGGTCGGGTCGGCGATCGAGAAGTCCCGGATGTGCAGTTCCTGGATCTGGGCGTCCTTCAGCGGCACGGCCTTGGGCTTGGCCAGCCGCGACCAGCCCCGGGGGGCCAGGGACGCGTCCGCGAGGTCGACGACGAGGCTGCGCTCGGAGTTCGCGGTGAGGGCGGTCGAGTAGGGGTCGGTGACCTCGTTGGTCACCATTGCGCGGACGCTGGGCGCCCAGACCTCGACCCGGTACCGGTAGGGCTTGTTCCGCCAGGACGCCGGGCCGGTGACGGACCAGACGCCGGTGGCGTCGTCGCGGTGCAGGGGGACGGTCCTGCCGTCCAGCTCCAGGGCCGCGGTCCGCGCGGTGGGCGCCCATACGCTCAGGGTGGGCCGCCCGGCGTGGAAGACGGGTCCGAGCCGGGCCCCGGCGGCGCGGGCGCCGTAGACGTCGTCGAGGACGCCGGCGAGCTGGACGCCGGTCGCGGCCAGCACGGCGCCGTCGGCGGTCCGCTGGGAGAGGACGAGCTGGCCGCGCAGGGCGTCGGTGACGCGGCCGCGGTCGCGCGGGTCGACGCGCCAGGCGGCGTAGCCCTTCAGGTGCGGGAACCGCGCCTTCTGCGCGTCGGTCAGCGCGGTGGGCGCCAGCCGCAGCCAGCGCTCGTCGTCGCTGGTCAGCGAGCCGTTCTGGACGGTGATCGAGCCGTCGCGGGAGGCCAGCAACTGGGTGGAGGCGGCGCCGTCCACGCCGTTGAAGGCGACCGTGTCCCGGTCGATCCAGATCGCCTTGGACGCGGTGAGGTCCAGGGCGGCGGAGGCGCCCGGCGGCTGCGGCAGCAGGGGCTTGTCCTGGCCGCTCACCAGCCAGACCTCGTGGCCGTTCGCCGCCGTGAGGTCCAGGGACTGGTCGGCGGGCAGGTCCTTCTGGTCGCCCTTGTGGAGGATGTAGTCGAGGCTGGCGGCCCCTGCGGCGAGGGGCACCTCGAAGACCGCGCCATAGGGGTCGGTCTTCACCGGCGGCAGCGGTTTCGACCAGTCGGTGGGCTGGGCGGCGCCGGTCCAGACGTGCAGGCCCCAGCCGGCGTAGTCGCCGTCGGCGCGGTGGTAGTGGAGGACCGCCTTGGCCGTGTCCTGGGGCGGATAGTCCGGCCGTTGGGTCAGGACGGCGTCCTTGCCCTGCTCGATCCACACCTCGCCGGTCCCGGCGACGTCGATGGCGCGGTCGGCGGAGACGTCCTTGTTCCCGTCCTTGTCGATGACGAGGAAGCCCACGCTGGAGGCGCCGGGCTTGAGCCGGACGTAGGCGAAGGCGCCGTAGGCGTCGCGGCCGGTGAAGGGGTGGCTGGCCGGCCAGTTCGTCGCCTCGCCGTCGGCGAGGTCGCCCCAGGCGTACAGGCCCCAGTCGGCGTAGTCGCCGTCGGCGCGCCGGTAGTGGACGATCGCGTAGTCGCGGGAGGAGGCGGTGGGGGGCTGCTGGACGGGCGGGGCGCCGGCGGTGGAGGCGGCGGCGGCGCTCGCGGTGCGGCCCGCCGCGTCGACGACGACCGCCTTGTAGCGCAGCGCCGTCCCGGCCGGCACGTCCTTGCCGAGAGTCTGGGTGACCTTGTACGGGGCGTGGTCGGCGGAGCCGAGGACCCGCCATGCGGCGTCGCCGGTCTGGGCGGCGAAGACGACCCGGTCGCGCTGGTCGCCTCCCCCGACGGTCGCGGTCAGGTCCACCGTGCCGGTGGCCCCCGCGGCGGGAGGCGTCAGGGCGACGGTGGGCGCGGCGGCGGGCCTGGGAAGGCGTGCGGCGGCCTGGAGGACGACGGCGGAGAGCGCCGGGACGGTGACGGTGATCTTCTTGTCGGCGTCGCTGCGCAGGGCGCCGCGGGCGCCGTAGACGCCGTGGAAGGCGGTGTGCGCGGCGCCGGTGGCGAAGGTCGCGGTCTTCGCCTGGTCGGCGTTGTTGAGGGCGACGACGTACTCCTCGCCGTCGGCGCCGGTGCGGGAGAAGGCGTAGATCCCGGGGCCGTCGGCGGCGTAGCGCTCGGTCTGGACGCCGTCGGTCAGGGCCGGGTGGGCCTTGCGGAGCCGGGACAGCGCGGCGATCTGCCGGTACAGCGGGGCGTGCGGATCGTAGGAGTCGCTCGCGTGGGTGCGGTCGGTGCCGATCTCGTCGTCGTCGAGGTAGTCGGGGACCTTGGAGGCGAACATCGTCTGCCGGGCGTCCTTGTCGCCGCTGGCGCCGGTGAAGCCCTGCTCGTCGCCGTAGTAGACGACGGGGTTGCCGCGGCTGAGGAACATCGCCTCGTTGGCCAGCCGGTCTTTCGCCAGCAGCCGGGCGTCGTCGGCCTTGGGGTCGTCCTGCTTCAGGAAGGAACCGATCCGGCCCATGTCGTGGTTGCCGAGGAAGGTGACCTGCTCGTAGGCGTTGGCCTTGTCGGTCGTGTACTTGTAGTCGTCGCCGAAGACGGCGGCCAGCCGCTGGGCGCTGCCGCCCTGGGAGGCGTAGGCGCGGGCAGCGTCCTGGAAGGGGAAGTCGAGCGTGGCGTCGAGCCGGCCCCGGGTGACGTAGGGGGCGGTGACGGAGGCGTCGGCGGAGTAGACCTCGCCGAACAGGAAGAAGTGCGGGCGGCCGTGCGCGGCGGCGTAGGCGTCCAGCGCGGTCGCCCACTGGGTCCAGAACTCCATGTTCACGTGCTTGACGGTGTCGACGCGGAAGCCGTCGACGCTGAAGTCCCGCACCCAGCGCTCGTAGATCCTCTCCATGCCGCGGACGACCTCGGGGCGTTCGGTCCACAGGTCGTCGAGCCCGGAGAAGTCGCCGTAGGAGGCGTTCTCGCCGGTGTACGTGGAGTCGCCGCGGTTGTGGTACATCGCCGGGTCGTTGAGCCAGGAGGGGACCTTGAGGTTCTTCTCGGCGGGCGGGACGGTCGGCGTGTACGGGGCGGAGGAGGCGTCGACGGCGGGGAACTTCCGCGTGCCGTCGGCGTAGTCGGCGTCGTCGAAGGGGCGGCCGTCCCTGGTGAGGTAGGGGAAGGCGCCCTTGGACCGGTACGCGTGGGCGCCGCCCGCGTAGTCGACGACGTCGGCGGTGTGGTTGGCGATGACGTCGAAGAAGACCTTCATGCCCTTGGCGTGCGCCCGGGAGATGAGGGCGGTGAGGTCCGCGTTGGTGCCGAAGTGCGGGTCGACCTGGGTGAAGTCGGTGATCCAGTAGCCGTGGTAGCCGGCGGAGGCGTCCTTGCCCGTGCCCTGCACGGGCTTGTTCTTGAAGATCGGCGCCAGCCAGATGGCGGTGGTGCCGAGGCCCTTGATGTAGTCGAGCCGCTGGGTCAGACCCTTGAGGTCGCCGCCCTGGTAGAAGCCCTTGTCGGTGGGGTCGTAGCCGGTGCTCAGCCGTGAACCGGTCAGTCCGCCGCGGTCGTTGGACCGGTCGCCGTCGGCGAAGCGGTCCGGCATCACGAAGTAGAACTGCTCGCGGGTGTCGCCGTGCCGGGCCGGCTCGGCGGCGAGCCGCGCGTCCGACGGCGGCGCGGGCGGCTTCGCGGGCGGCGTGGCGGCCCCCGCGGCGAGCGGCTGGAGCAGGGCGGCGGCGAGCGCGGCGGCGGTGACCGCGGCGACGCGTCTGCCCAGGGGGGAGCGGCGCCCTCGGGGCGCCGGCCATCTCGGTGTCACGGGCGTGAACTCCTTGCGATCGCGGCTCGAACGGGTCCGGCTCCGCGCCGCGGTCGGCCACCGGCCGTCGGCCGGGTCCCCCGGACGCCCGCGCGACCGTATCGCCGGGGAAAGGGTTGCAGCAAGAGTCCTGAAAGAATCCGCAAGAGATTTCAGAGGCGAACGGGCCTCCGCCGCCCGGCGGTTGACGGGGTGCGGCCGGGCGGCGGGGGCGTCAGCAGGCGGACTTGCCGGCGTAGACCGCCAGCGCGGTGTTCGCGCCGAGCGTGGCGGTGAGCTGGCCGGCGCCGTTCACCGTCACCTGGGTGCTGTTCTGGACGTTGCAGTACGTGCCCGCCGGCAGGGACGTCTGGAAGGTGCGGGTCAGCGCGCTCGACTCGTGGTTGACGGCCGCGTAGCCCTTGGCGCCCCGGCCGAAGGCGATGGCGTTCGCGCCGTCGTCCCACCAGTTCACGACCGCCTGGCCGCGCGTGGCGTTGCGGAAGGCGACCATGGACTTGATCTCGGGCCAGGCGTGCTGGCACTTCCAGCCCGCCTGCCAGCAGGCGTCGACGCGGCCGCCGTTGGGCGGCCCCGCGTCCGGGTCGGACCACTCGTAGCCGGAGTTGACGTCGGGGGCGCCGTAGGGCCAGGCGAGCATGAACACGTTGGCCAGCGTGTAGTCGGCGCCGCTCTTGTAGTTCAGCGTGGAGCCGTTGCGCTCGGTGTCGTGGTTGTCGACGAAGACGCCCGCGACCGAGCTGCTCAGGTAGCCCCAGCCCTCGCCGTAGTTCTTCAGGTAGGCGAGCTTCTCGCTGGTGAACACCCGCTTGAGGTCGTAGGCGTAGCGGAACTCCTGCACGTCGCCGTTGCCGGTGTACTCGGTGGGCTGGACCGCCTCCCCCGCGCCGTAGATGACCTCCTGCTTCCAGTAGGCGTTCGGGTCGGTCAGGCGCGACTTGATGTTCGCCAGGTCGTCGGCGGCGATGTGCTTGGCGGCGTCGATGCGGAAGCCGTCCACGCCGAGGGTGAGCAGGTCGTTCATGTACCCGGCGATGGTCTTGCGGACGTACTCCTCGCCGGTGTCCAAGTCGGCCAGGCCCACCAGTTCGCAGTGCTGCACGTTCCACCGGTCCTGATAGTTGCTGACCGGCGCGGTGCAGTCGTCGAAGTCGGGAGCGGAGTACAGGCCCGGATAGTCGTACTTGGTGTACGAGGAGCCGCCGGTGCCGGTGCCGCTGCCCGCCGACATGTGGTTGATCACCGTGTCGACGACGACCTTCACCCCGGCCGCGTGGCAGGTCTTCACCATGTTCTGGAAGGCCGCGCGGTCGCCGAGCCGCCCGGCGATCCGGTAGCTCACCGGCTGGTACGACGTCCACCACTGCGGGCCCTGGATGTGCTCGGCGGGCGGGGAGACCTGGACGTACCCGTAGCCGGCCGGGCCGAGGGAACTGGTGCACTCCTTGGCGACGGAGGCGTAGTTCCACTCGAACAGGACGGCGGTGACGTCCTTGGCGCCGGGCGGGGAGGCGGCGGCCGGACTGGCCAGGACGGCGGGGGCGGCCGCGGCCAGGGCGGCGGCGCACGCGAGGGCTCTTCGGATGGCCATGGGGGGGTCCTTCTCCGTTGAAGGAGGGGTGCAGGAGGCTTTGGGGGCCCGGGGGGACGGGGAAGCTGGGGGACGTCCCCGATCCTTTGAGAGGAGTTGCTGCAACCTTTCAACCACTTGCAGTGAGCAGACCGTACGAGCCCGGACAGCGCCGGTCAACCCCCCGGTAACATTCCCGTCGCACCGGCGAAACCCGCCTCGTCGCAGGGGAGTTCGGCCTCCGGCGCGCCTGCGGACAGACGGCGGGCCCGCCGTCCGCGGGGGACGGCGGGCCCGGAGCGAGGGCGTCGGCCTCGGGGCGGATCAGACCGCCGTCCACCACACCGTGGTGTCGGCCGGGACCTTCGTCTCGCCGTCCGCCTCGGTCACCTCGCCGCTCGCCAGCAGCACCCGGCCATACGACGGGCTCGTCACCGACTCTCCCGTCGTGTTCGCCACGCAGACGAAGTCGCCGCGGCGCAGGGCCAGCACGCCCTCGGGGGCGCGCAGCCACTGCACGCCGTCGCCGGCGCCCAGGTCGGGGTGGGCGCGGCGGACGGCGAGGGCGGAGCGGTACAGCTCCAGGGTGGAGTCGGGCACGCCCTGCTGGGCCTGCACGCTCAGCTCGCCCCAGCCGGACGGCTGCGGCAGCCAGCTCCCGCCGTCGCCGAACCCGTAGGAGGAGCCCTCGCGGGTCCACGGGATCGGCACCCGGCAGCCGTCGCGGAAGCCGTCCTGGCCCTCGCCGCGAAAGTACGCCGGGTCCTGGCGCACCGCGTCGGGCAGGTCGACCACGTCGGGCAGGCCGAGTTCCTCGCCCTGGTAGACGTAGGCGGAGCCGGGCAGCGCCAGCATGAGCAGGGTGGCCGCGCGGGCCCGGCGCAGGCCGAGCGCGCGGTCCCCGGCGGTGCGGATCTGGGTGCCGAGGCCGGGCGGGTTGGCGAAGCGGGTGGCGTGCCGGGTCACGTCGTGGTTGGAGAGCACCCAGGTGGCGGGGGCGCCCACCGGGCGCATGGCCTCAAGCGTCTTGTCGACGATGCTCCGCAGCTCCTGCGCGTTCCAGTCGGTGCTCAGGTACTGGAAGTTGAACGCCTGGTGCAGCTCGTCGGGGCGGACGTAGCAGGCGGTGCGCTCGACGGTCGGGGTCCACGCCTCCGCGACGAAGATCCGCGCGCCCGCCTCCCGGCCGTCCGCCGACGGCCCTTGCGGCCCGCCGGCGTACTCGTCGAGCAGCGCGCGCCACTGCCGGTAGATCGCGTGCACGCCGTCCTGGTCGAAGAACGGCATGACCTCGTTGCCCAGCAGCTTGAGCTGGTCGCGGGCGCCGAGGTCGGGCAGTCCCGGGGCCTTGACCAGGCCGTGCGCGACGTCGACGCGGAAGCCGTCGACGCCCATGTCCAGCCAGAAGCGCAGGATCGAGCGGAACTCGTCGCCGACGGCCGGGTGCTCCCAGTCGAAGTCCGGCTGCTCGGGGGCGAACAGGTGCAGGTACCACTCGCCGGGGGCGCCGTCCGGCTCGGCGACCCGGGTCCAGGCCGGTCCGCCGAAGATGGACTCCCAGTCGTTGGGCGGCAGTTCGCCGTGCTCCCCCTTGCCGGGGCGGAAGTGGTAGCGGGCCCGCAGCGGCGAGCCGGGGCCCTCGGCGAGGGCGCGACGGAACCACTCGTGCTGGTCGGAGGAGTGATTGGGCACCAGGTCGACGATGACGCGCAGACCCAGCGCGTGGGCCTCGCGGATCAGCGCGTCGGCGTCCAGGAGGCTGCCGAACATCGGGTCGACGGCCCGGTAGTCGGCGACGTCGTAGCCCGCGTCGGCCTGCGGGGAGGCGTAGAAGGGGCTGAGCCAGACGGCGTCCACGCCGAGGTCGCGCAGGTAGGGCAGGCGGGCGCGGACGCCCTCCAGGTCGCCCATGCCGTCGCCGTTGCCGTCGGCGAAGCTGCGCGGGTACACCTGGTAGATCACCGCGTCCCGCCACCAGTCGCGGCGCGGGGCGGCGACGGTGGCGAAGGCCGTATCGGAGCGGGGGGTCGGGGCAGGGGTGTGCTGCGTGCTCATGGCGTCCTTGTTGCTGCGTGGCGGAATGCGGGTCGGGGGGGCGGGGCGCGGACGGCGGCGGGCGGGCCGGAGCGGGGCGCGCGTGCGGCGGCGGGCGGTGAGGCGGCGGTCGCGGTGAGGCGGCGGCCCCGGTGACGGCGGGGTCGGTGGGACGCCGCGACCGCCCACCCGCCCGACCGCCCGCGCGGGAACGCGGAAGCCGTGCGTGCGCGGAGCCGTGCGGGGCGCGAGGGCCGCGCGTGGCGCGGAAACCGTGCGTGCGCGGAAGCCGGGCGTGGCGCGGAACCCGTCCGCGGCGCGGGGCCGTGCGCGCGGCGGGCCGTCAGCCCTTCGTGCCGCCGGCGGTCAGGCCGGTGACGAGGTTCCTCTGCACGAGGTAGAAGAACACCGACACGGGTATCGCGATCAGCACCGCGGTGGCGGCCATGTAGTTCCACTGTGCGTCGTGCTCGCTGACGAACGTCTGGAGGCCGACGGCGAAGGTGTACTTGGAGTCGTCCAGCAGGAAGGTGGTCGCGAAGGCGACCTCGCCGACGGCCGTGATGAAGTTGTAGAAGGCGGCGACGGCCAGTCCCGGGCGGGCCAGCGGCAGGATCAGCCGGAAGAACGCGCCGAAGGGGCTGAGCCCGTCCACGCGTCCGGCCTCGTCGATCTCGAACGGGATGGTGTCGAAGTAGCCCTTGAGCAGCCAGGCGCTGTAAGGGACGGCGGTGGTGCAGTTGATGACGATCAGGGCCCAGTAGGTGTCGATGAGGCCGAGGTCGCTGAAGATCTCGTACATCGGCACGATCAGGATGGCGATGGGGAACGCCTGGGTGAGCAGCAGCACCCACATCAGCGGCTTGTAGCCCGGAAAGCGCATGCGCGAGACGGCGTAGCCGGTGGTCGCGGCGACGAAGACGCCGATCAGGGTGGTGCCGAGGGCCACGATCATCGTGGACTCGAACCAGTCGAAGAAGCCGGTGTGCGCCAGCACGAAGCCGTAGTTCGAGAAGGAGAGCTTGCCCAGGATCTCGCCCGGGTGCAGGTAGTCCTCCTTGCCCGGACCGAGGGACAGGTAGCACAGCCAGGCCACCGGGGCCACGGCGACGAGGCTCGCCGCGACCAGGCCGCCGTGCAGCAGGGCGGCGCCCAGCGGGCCGCGCTCGCCGCGCCGGCGGGTGCGCCGCGCGGGCGGTGCGGCGGGGGCGGCCGGGGCCTCGGTCGTGTCCGGGGCGGCGGTGGTGGTCATGGCGGCGGCTCCTGCGGCGTCAGACGGCGAGCTGGTCATTGCGCTTCAGCCAGCGGAAGTAGAAGGAGGTGAAGACGGCGAGGATCGACAGCAGCAGCACGCCGTACGCGGCCGACTGGGCGAAGTCGCGCGGCTGCTGCCCGAAGCCGAGCTGGTAGGCCCAGGTGACGAGGATCTGTGCGTCGGGCGCGGAGTTCTTGCCGAACAGCAGGAAGATGATCACGAACTGGTTGAACGTCCAGATGACGCCGAGCAGCACCACCGTGGAGCTGACCGAGCGCAGGCCGGGCAGGGTGACGTGGCGGAAGCGCTGCCAGGCGCTCGCGCCGTCCATCTCCGCCGCCTCGTAGAGCGAGGCGTCGATGGACTGGAGGCCGCCGAGCAGCGAGAGCATCATGAAGGGCACGCCGCACCAGGTGTTGACCATGATCGCGGCGAAGCGCTGCCAGAAGGTGTCCTCCAGCCACTGCGGCTGGGGCAGGTGCAGCGCGTGCAGCACCTGGTTGAGCACGCCGGAGTCGGCGAGCATGATCCGCCAGGAGAAGACGGTGACGAAGGTCGGCACGGCCCAGGGCAGCACCAGCAGCATCCGGTAGACGGTGCGCCCGCGCAGCTTCTGGTCGAGCATCAGGGCGAGGCCGAGGCCGATGGCGTAGTGCAGGACCACGCAGGAGGCCGTCCAGACCACGGTCCACAGGAAGTGGGACCAGAACCGGTCGTAGGCGGTCGGGCCGAACAGGATGTCCCGGTAGTTGCCGAGCCCGACGAACTTGTACGTGGCGGCGATGTGGTTGACGCCGATGGTGCGCGCCGAGTTGAGGCTGTTGGCGTCGGTCAGCGTCAGGTAGAAGCCGCGCAGCAGCGGATAGCCGACGATGGCGCCGAGCACGACGACGACCGGCGCGATCATCGCATAGGCGTACCAGTATTTCTGGAATCCGTTGCGGACGCGCTGGCCCAGGCCGGGGCGGGGCGCGCGGTCACCGCGGCGCCGTCCGGTGGCGCGGTCGATGGCGACGGTCATGGTTCGACACCTTCGGGGGAGGTTCGGGTCGGGCCTGCGCACGAAACGGCGGCCCCGGATCCTTCCCCTCCTTAGAGGAAGGATCCGGGGGCCACCCGGGCTCACTTGCTGAAGTCGGGCACCAGCTTGGCGATGGCCTGCTCGGCGTTGCCCAGCCCCTGGTCCAGGGACTCCTTACCGCCGGCGATCTTGGGCAGCTCGGTGTCCAGCGGGCCCCACAGGGAGCTGTACTCGGGCAGCGCCGGACGCGGCTGGGCGGCGGAGAGCACGCCCTGGTAGCCCGCGATGCCCGGGTCGGCCTTGACCTGGGCGGTGTAGGCGTCGGCGCGGGTGGGCAGCGTGGAGTTCTTCAGGGCGATGGTCTCCTGGGACTTCGCCGAGGTCATGAACCGCACGAACTTCAGGGCGGCGGCCTGGTGGGCCTTGTCGGAGCCCGCGTAGACCGAGAGGTTGTGGCCGCCGGTCGGGGCGCCCGCCTTGCCGGTGGAGCCGGCCGGGACGGCGGCGATGCCGAGGTTGCCCTTGTCCTTGAAGGCGGCGCCCTTGTAGAAGTTGGTGATCTCCCAGGGGCCCTGGAGGATCGCGGCGACCTTGCCGTTGACGAACGCGTCCTGGATGTGGGCGTAGGCGTCGGCGGTGATGTCGGCCTTGTGCAGGCCCTTGCCGGAGAACAGGCCGAGCCAGGTCCCGTAGCCCTTCTTGGCGGCGGGCGAGTCCACGGTGATCTTCTTGCCGGCCGCGTCGACGGTGTCGGCGCCCTCGCCGTAGAGGAAGGACTGCGCGTAGTACGCCTGGGTGGAGCCCCAGTAGCCGTCCACACCGGTCTTGGCCTGGATCTTGGCGGCGTCGGACTTCAGCTCGTCCCAGGTCTTGGGCGCGTCGGCGATGCCGGCCTTGCTGAAGAGGGCCTTGTTGTAGACGAGGGCCAGCGTGTCGGTGACCAACGGCACGCCGTAGGTCTTGCCCTCGTACTGGGCCTGCTTGATCAGGCTGGGCTGGAACTGCGACCGCTCCCCCAGCGCGTCGGTGCCGTCCAGCGGCAGGAAGTAGCCCTTCTTGGCGAAGGCGGGGGTCCAGCCGACCTCGGAGCGCAGGACGTCCGGGGCGCCCTGGGCGCCGGCTGCGGTGTCGAACTTGTTCTGCGCCTGGTCGAAGGGCACGTTGACGTACTTGACCTTGACGCCCTTGTTCGCGGCCTCGAACTGCTTGACCAGGGCCTGGTAGGTCGGCGCCTCGTTGGTGGCGTTGGAGGTGTCCCACCAGGTGAGGGTCACCGGACCGTCCGACTTGTCGCTGCCGCTGTCGCTCCCGCCGCAGGCCGTCGCCGCGAGGGCGAGGGACGCCGCCAGCGCGCTGGCCGCAATGCCACGCCGCATGAGTTCTCCTTGAGGGTGAAAGCCCGTGCGTGGAGGACGGCCCCGTCCGCCGCCTCCGCCGACTCCGACCGCGCCGTTGCCGCCGCCGGGCGACCGTGAACGTAACAGCCATGTAAGCGTTCCGAAAGACCTTGCAGAAAAAAACCGCAAGCCGCTCCGACGGTTACCCCGCCGTGACCTCGCCGTGACCCCGTTCACCCCGGTATTCACCGGGTCGGAGAGACCGTCGGACCCTTGTGCAAGGCTCTGCAAGCTCTTGCCATACCGTGTCGTGCGGGGAATCATCCGGTTGCGGCGGGGACGCCGGGACGTCGGCCACTACACGAGGGAACGCGATGACGCAGCAGCCCGCAGCGGCTCGTTCGACGGGCCGCCCCAGGCGCCCGAGCGGTGGGAACGGCGGCAGGCGACCGGTACAGTCCACTCCTGTGACCACACGGCTTGCCGACATCGCCGCGCAGGCGGGAGTGAGCGAGGCGACCGTCAGCCGTGTCCTGAACGGCAAGCCGGGCGTCGCCGCCACCACCCGCCAGTCGGTGCTGGCCGCCCTCGACGTGCTGGGCTACGAGCGCCCGGTGCGGCTGCGGCAGCGCAGCGAGGGCCTGGTGGGGCTGATCACCCCGGAGCTGGAGAACCCGATATTCCCGGCGCTGGCCCAGGTCATCGGCCAGGCGCTCACCCGCCAGGGCTACACGCCGGTGCTCGCCACCCAGACGCCCGGCGGATCCACCGAGGACGAGCTGACCGAGATGCTGGTGGACCGCGGAGTCGCGGGCATCATCTACGTCTCCGGCCTGCACGCGGACACCACGGCCGACATGGAGCGCTACGAGCGCCTGCGCGCCCGGGGCGTGCCCTACGTCCTGGTGGACGGCTTCTCCCCCAAGGTGCAGGCGCCGTTCATCTCCCCCGACGACCGCGCGGCCATGGCGCTCGCCGTCACCCACCTCGTCTCGCTGGGCCACGCCCGCGTCGGCCTGGCCCTCGGCCCCAAGCGCTTCGTCCCGGTGCAGCGCAAGATCGAGGGCTTCGTCCGCGCCGTGCAGGACCAGCTCGGCCTGGCGCCGGACGTCATCGAGTCGCAGCTCGTGCAGCACTCGCTCTACACCCTGGAGGGCGGTCAGGCCGCCGCCGCGGCGCTCATCGAGCGGGACTGCACGGCGATCGTCTGCGCCAGCGACATGATGGCGCTGGGCGCGATCCGGGCGGTCCGGCAGCGCGGCCTCGACGTCCCCCGGGACGTCTCGGTCGTCGGCTTCGACGACTCGCCGCTGATCGCCTTCACCGACCCGCCGCTGACCACGATCCGCAAGCCGGTGCCGGCGATGGGCCAGGCCGCGGTGCGCACGCTCCTGGAGGAGATCGGCGGCACCCCGGCCCCGCACAGCGAGTTCGTCTTCATGCCGGAACTGGTGGTGCGGGGCTCCACGGCCGCGGCCCCGGCGTGATCCGCGGCCGGACATGCGGAGGACCGCCGGCCGGGGGATGATCGGCGCAGAAGGTCTTTTCTGGCAGACTCTGTGCTCATGGGTGACACGACGGCGACGCGACCGGAAGGCCCCGAGCAGGTCCTTCCCCGCCCCGTCGCGGACGGCGCCCGCCCGGCCCTCGCCCGGCGCCTGCGCGAGCCGGGACACCCCCGCCTGTGGTTCGAGATCCTGCTGATCGCGGTCAGTTACTGGACGTACTCGCTGATCCGCAACGCGGTCCCGGAGCAGAAGGCGCAGGCACTGGCCAACGCGGCCGCCGTCTGGCGCTTCGAACACCGCCTGGGCATCGCCGTCGAGCACTCGATCAACCATGCGGCCGACTCGGTCGCCTGGCTGATCGTCGGAATGAACTACTACTACGCGACGCTGCACTTCGTGGTCACCGTGGGCGTCCTGGTCTGGCTCTACCGCAGCCATCCCGGCCGGTACGCGGCGGCCCGGCTGGCCCTCTTCGCCACCACGGGCGTGGCCCTGCTCGGCTACTACCTGTACCCGCTGGCGCCCCCGCGCCTGATGACCGGCGGGGGCTTCGTCGACACGGTCCAGGCGCACCACACCTGGGGCTCCATGGCCTCCGGCGACCTGAAGCACATGTCCAACCAGTACGCGGCGATGCCCTCGATGCACATCGGCTGGTCCCTGTGGTGCGGCGTGACGATCTTCGCCCTGACCACCGTCCCCTGGGTCCGCGTACTGGCCTTCCTCTACCCCGCCGCCACCCTGCTCGTCATCGTGGCCACCGCCAACCACTTCTGGCTGGACGCGGTAGGCGGCGCCCTGTGCCTCACCGCAGGCGTCACCACAGCCCGCCTCTGGTACGGCGCCCTCCCCCCATCCCTCCCCAGAAGAACGTGGCAACCGGCAAGAGCGTAACCACGAACCCCACCCCACCCGACGCCAAAGCGCCCCGTCAGCGCACACCCGACCCGCACCCAGGCAGGCACCCCCCACGCAGCGGAGCCCGCCCGACAACGGAAGCGGGCACAAGCCAACACGCAGCGGAGGCCGCCCGACAACGGAAGCGGGCCGTGGGGGTGCGGCCAAGGTCCGCCGCATACTGCGGTCTCACCCAGCCTCGACTCAGAATCTCCGGGCCGTATGTCCGTGCGCGGCGGACCGGCCGCACCCCCACGGCCCGCGCCCCGAAGACGACCGCAAGCGCCCCCCAACGCACCGCAGCCAGCCGGCCAACGCACAGCAAGCCCCACGCACGCCAGGCGCCCGCACCGCAGGCCCTTGCGCACCGCAAGCACACCCCAGACGGAACCGCCCCCACCCTCACGTCCCGTAGAACAGCTCCTCCACCACCCCCCGAGCCAGCCGAGCAGTCCGCCGATACGCGTCGAGCATGTCGCCCACATGCCCAGGCCCGTACCCCAGATACCGCCCCACCGCGGCAAGCTCCCGAGGCTCCGAGGGAAACGTGTCCCCCGCCCGCCCCCGCACCAGCATCACCGCGTTGCGCACCCGAGCAGCCAGCACCCACGCCTCGTCCAGCGTAGAGGCGTCCTCCGGCGACACCAGCCCCGCCTCGCGCGCCGCGGCCAGCGCGGCCCGCGTCCGCGTGGTGCGCAGCCCCGCTGCCTCCGCCCCGTGCCGCATCTGGAGCAACTGCACCGTCCACTCCACGTCCGACAGCCCGCCCGGCCCGAGCTTGGTGTGCAGCTTCGGGTCGGTCCCGCGCGGCAGCCGCTCGGACTCCATCCGCGCCTTCAGCCGCCGGATCTCCCGCACCGCGTCCTCGCCGAGCCCGTCCGCCGGATACCGCAGCGGATCGATCAGCTCGACGAACCGCCGCCCCAGCTCCGCGTCCCCGGCCACCGGCTCGGCCCGCAGCAGCGCCTGCGACTCCCAGGTCAGCGACCACCGCCGGTAGTACGCCCGGTACGAGGTGAGCGTCCGCACCAGCGGCCCGGACTTCCCCTCGGGCCGCAGATCCGCGTCGACCAGCAGCGGCGGATCCGTGCTCGGCACCTGGAGCAGCCGCCGCAGCTCGGCGACGACACGGTTGGCGGCCTGCCCGGCCTCCCGCTCGTCCACGCCGTCGCGCGGCTCGTGCACGAACAGCACGTCCGCGTCGGAGCCGTAGCCCAGCTCGTGCCCGCCGAACCGCCCCATGCCGATGATCGCGAACCGGGTGGGCAGCACGTCGCCCCACGCCTCGCGCACCACCGCCCGCAGGGCGCCCGCCAGCGTCGCCGCCGTCAGGTCGGAGACCGCGCCGCCGACCCGGTCCACCAGCGCGCCCTCGTCGGCCTCGGCGGGCTGGGCCTCGGTGCCGTAGGAACCGATGATGTCGGCGGCGGCGGTGCGGAACAGCTCACGGCGGCGCACCCCGCGAGCCGCGGCGACGCCCTGCACGGCGGTCTCGGCGCGGCCGACGGCGGCGAGGATCTCCTGCTCCAGCGGGGCCCGCCCGCGCGGCGCGAGGCCACCGCCGTCCCCGTCGCCGAGCAGCGCCACCGCCTCGGGCGCCCGCAGCAGCAGGTCGGGGGCGAACCGCCCGGCGGAGAGCACCCGGGCCAGGTTCTCGGCGGCGGCCCCCTCGTCCCGCAGCAGCCGCAGGTACCACGGCGTCTTGCCGAGCGCGTCGGACACCTTGCGGAAGTTGAGCAGCCCGGCGTCCGGATCGGCGGAGTCGGCGAACCAGCCCAGCAGCACGGGCAGCAGCGTCCGCTGGATGGCGGCCTTCCGGGTGACGCCGGACGCCAGCGCCTCCAGATGCCGCAGCGCGGCGGCGGGGTCGGCGTACCCGAGCGCGACCAGCCGCTCCCGGGCCGCCTCGGCGCTCAGCCGCGCCTCGCCCGGCGCCAGTTGGGCGACCGCGTCGAGCAGCGGCCGGTAGAACAGCTTCTCGTGCAGCCGCCGTACGACGCCGGTGTGCCGCTTCCACTCGCGGGTGAGGCCGGCGACGGGGTCGGCGCGCATCCCGAGGGACCGCCCGAGGCGGCGCAGGCCGGCGTCGTCCTCGGGCAAAAGGTGGGTGCGGCGCAGCCGGTGGAGCTGGATGCGGTGCTCCACGAAGCGCAGGAAGCGGTACGCCTCGTCGAGCTGCACGGCGTCCGCGCGGCCGATGTAGCCGCCCGCCGCGAGGGCCGACAGCGCGTCCAGCGTGGCGCCGCCGCGCAGCGAGGCGTCGGCCCGCCCGTGCACGAGCTGGAGCAGTTGCACGGCGAACTCGACGTCGCGCAGTCCGCCGGGGCCGAGCTTCAGCTCGCGCTCGACCTCGGCGGCGGGGATGTTCTCGACCACCCGGCGGCGCATCTTCTGCACGTCGGCGACGAAGTTGTCCCGCTCGGCGGCCTGCCAGACCAGCGGGGCGAGCGCGGCGGCGTACTCCGCGCCGAGCGCGGCGTCGCCGGCGACCGGCCGGGCCTTGAGCAGCGCCTGGAACTCCCAGGTCTTGGCCCACCGCTGGTAGTAGGCGACGTGACTGCTCAGGGTGCGCACCAGCGGGCCGTTGCGGCCCTCGGGCCGCAGGTTGGCGTCGACCGGCCAGATGGACCCTTCCACGGTCGTCTCGGAGCAGATCCGCATCAGGTGCGAGGCGAGCCGGGTGGCGGCCCGCAGCGCGGCGGTCTCGTCGCCGTCCTGGACGGCCTCGCCGACGAAGATGACGTCCACGTCGGAGACGTAGTTCAGCTCGCGGCCGCCGCACTTGCCCATCGCGATGACCGCGAGGCGGCAGGCGGCGGCGTCCTCGGGCGCGGCGGCCTTCGCGAGGCGCAGCGCGGCGCGCAGGGTGGCGGTGGCGAGGTCGGCCAGCTCGGCGGCGGTCTCGGAGACTCCGGTGGTGCCGCACACGTCCCGGGCGGCGATGGACAGCAGGCAGCGCCGGTAGGCGACGCGCAGCGCGACCGGGTCGTCGGCGCCCGCCAGTCCGCGTTCGAACTCGGCCACGCCCGGGTGCAGGTCCTGGGGCTCGTAGGTGACCAGCTCGCGCCAGTCTCCAGCGTGCCGGGCGAGGTGGTCGCCGAGCGCGGCGGAGGCGCCGAGCACGCCGAGCAGCCGGTCGCGCAGCGGCTTGGCCGCTATCAGGGTGTCGAGCAGCTCCCGCCGGGCGGTCGGGTCGGGCTGCGCCTCCAGCAGCCGGACCAGGCCGCCCAGCGCGAGGTCGGGGTCGGCGGTGGCGCCCAGCGCCTCCAGCAGCACCGGGTCGCTCCGCACGGGCGCCAGCTCGGGGCTCTCCAGCAGCCGCTCGGCGGCCAGGGCATCGGTGAAACCGTGCCGGAGCAGCCGTGTGAAGGTACTGCTCCTGCGCCCCGGCGCCGCCGTCATCCGGGCCTCCCGTCCGATCTAGCTGGTCCTGGCCAGAGCCTAGCCCGCCCCCGGCTCCCCGGCTCCGGGGGAGCCCGCCGACAAGCCGGTGGGCGGCACTGGACGGCGTACGCAGGGCGTCCGGACCGCCCCCGGCAGACGGCGCGCGGCCTTCACCCGGCAGAGAGCGCCCGACACCCGACACCGGCTCCCGGACGCCGGCACCGGCACCCGCCACCCGCCACCCGCCACCCGCCACCCGCCACCCGCCACCGATACCGCCACCCGGACGGCGGACGGCGCGCGGCCGACAGCCCACGTAGGGTCGGCCACAGGCGGCAGGGGGCAGGCGGCTGCCCCGCAGTCGGAGCCGGCCCCGGGCGGCGATGCGGCGGGCGCACGGCGCCCGGACGCGGCACGCCAACCCCACCGCGGCCCCCCGGCAACCGGACCGCAGCCGAACCACAGCCAGACCGCAGCCGAGCCACAGCCAGACCGCGACCGAACCACGGCCAGACCGCAGCCGAACCGCGGCCGCCCCGCGGCGGCCGTTCACCCGGTCTTCACCTGCCGGGTCGGCGGACGTGGAATAGCGGCGCCTTGGCGTGAGCATGCTCCATCCGCACCGCCGCCGCCCCGCTCCCCCGCCCCCTCGCCCCGGAGGTCGACGTGTCAGCAATGCCCGGCAACAACGGCAGGTCCGAGAAGACCAGACCGCGCCGCGGCCGCACCGCCATGGCGTGCGCCGCCGCGCTGGCGACCGCCGCCGCCGGCCTGTGGACCGGCCTGGCCGGCTCCTCGTCCGCGCAGGCCGCGAGCGCGGTGCCCGCCCCGGCCCACACGGTCGTCGTGGTCATGGAGAACCACGCCTACAGCCAGGTGATCGGCTCCTCCAGCGCCCCGTACATCAACTCGCTCAAGTCCGGCGGCGCCAACCTCACGCAGTCCTACGCCGAGACCCACCCCAGCCAGCCGAACTACTTCACCCTGTTCTCGGGCTCCACCCAGGGCATCACCGACGACAGTTGCTACACGCCCGGCTTCTCCTCGGCGCCGAACCTCGCCTCCGAGCAACTCGCCGCCGGCCGCACCTGGACGAGCTACAACGAGTCGCTGCCCAGCCAGGGCTCGACCACGTGCAGCAGCGGCGACTACGCCCGCAAGCACAACCCGTGGTTCGGCTTCAGCAACGTGCCCACATCGTCGGCGAAGACGTTCGCGCAGTTCCCGACGGACTACTCCACGCTGCCCCAGCTCTCCTTCGTGACCCCGAACCTGTGCAGCGACATGCACGACTGCTCGGTGTCCACGGGCGACACCTGGCTGAAGAACAACCTGGGCGCGTACGCCACCTGGGCCAAGACGCACAACAGCCTGCTCGTCGTCACCTTCGACGAGGACAACAAGCTCAGCGGCAACCGCATCCCGACGGTCCTGTACGGGCAGCCGGTGGCCCCCGGCTCCAGCAGCGCGACCACGTACAACCACTACGACCTGCTGCGCACCCTGGAGGACGGTCAGGGCCTGACCGCGCACGCGGGCAACGCGGCCTCCGCCCACGACATCACCGGCGTCTGGGCTTCCTGACGTGTACGTAGCGGACAGCCGGGCGAGCGCCCCGAGCAGCACCCGCCCCGCGCACGCCGACGGCGGTCCGGGCGCTGACGGCGGTCCGGGCGCTGACGGCGGTCCGGACGCTGAGGGCGCACCGGCGTCCGCGCACGGCGCCGCCCGGACCGGTTCCGGGCGGCGCCTGGCCGCGGTGGCCCCCACGGTCCTCGCGCTCGGCACCGTCAGCCTGATCACCGACGTGTCCTCGGAGATGGTGACGGCGGTGCTGCCGCTGTACCTGGTGGCGGGCCTCGGCCTGTCCCCGCTGGGCTTCGGGCTCCTCGACGGCGTCTACAACGGCTTCTCGGCCCTCGTCCGCCTGGTCGGCGGGCACCTCGCCGACCGGGGCGGGGGCCGGCACAAGTGGGTGGCGGGCCTGGGCTACGGCATCTCGGCCCTGTGCAAGCCGCTGCTCCTGGTCGCCCACTCGCTCACCCCGATCGGCCTGGTGCTGGCCGCCGACCGCACCGGCAAGGGCCTGCGCACGGCGCCGCGCGACGCGCTGATCTCCCTGTCCAGCACTCCGGAGAACCGCGGCCGGGCGTTCGGCGCGCACCGCGCCATGGACACGGCGGGCGCGCTGCTCGGCCCGCTGGCCGCGTTCTGGATCCTGCGGGCCGCGGTGGACGGCTACGACGCGGTGTTCACCGTGAGCTTCTGCGTGGCCGCCGTGGGCGTCCTGGTCCTGATCCTCTTCGTCCCGTCCACCCCATCGCTCCCGTCCACCCCGTCCACCCCGTCCCTCCCGCCCACCCCATCGCTCCCGTCCGCCCCATCGCTCCCGCCCTCCCCCGGCGCCGCCCGGAGAGAACCCGCGGCGCGTGCGATCCCGGCCGACCCGCCGCCCCCGACCCTGCGCGCCGCCCTGGCGCTGCTCCGCCGCCGGGACCTGCGCCGGATCGCCGTCGGCGCGCTGCTGCTCGGCCTGGCGACGGTCAGCGACTCGTTCGTCTACCTTCTGCTGCAACGGCGCCTCGGCGTGTCCGACCGCTGGTTCGCGCTGCTGCCCCTGGGCACGGCGGCGGCCTTCCTGCTGCTGGCGCTGCCGCTGGGCCGGCTGGCGGACCGGATCGGCCGCTGGCACGTGTTCCTGGGCGGCCACGCGGCCCTGCTCCTCGTCTACGGCCTGCTGCTCACCTCCTGGCACGGCACGGCCCTGCCGTACGCGGTGCTGCTGCTGCACGGCGGGTTCTACGCGGCGACGGACGGCGTGCTGATGGCGGCGGCCTCCGAGGGGGTGCCGCCGGGACTGCGCTCGTCCGGCCTGGCCGTGGTGCAGACCGGCCAGGCGCTGGCGCGGTTCGGCTGCTCGCTGGCGTTCGGTGCGGCCTGGACGGTGTGGGGCGACCGTGCGGCGCTGACCGCCGCCGCGGCGGCGCTGGCGGTGTGCGCGGCCTACTCCGCGACCCTGCGGCCGCGGACGGCGCACGCGACGACGGACGGCGCCCAGGACGACACGGCGGACGGAACGGGCGACGGGGCGGGCGGGACGGGCGACGGGGCGGGCGGGACGGGCGACGGGGCGAACGGGGCGGACGACGGGGCGGGCGGGGCGGACGACGCGCCGCGCGGCATGGCGAACGACGTGGCCGACGACACGGCGAACGGCACGCGAGACGACACGAGGGGCTCGGCGAGAGCATGACGGCACGCAACCGCATCCTGATCCTGCTGTCGGCGGTGGCCGTGCTCGCGGCGGTGGCCGCGGCCGCCGTCCTGCACGCCTCGACTCGGGCCGACCGGCGCGACCAGGCCCAGGCGGGCGGACCGCCGATCGCCTCCGGCCCGGTGGCGCTCACCGCCCCCGGCCGCATGGTCTTCCGCACCATGGCCTGGGGCCCGCACCGCGACGAGCTGGCCTCGGTCCCGGCCGCCGACCCGGCAGGCCCGCGCACCGCCTCGGGCGTCAAGTGCCTGCGCTTCTACGCCGCCGCGGGCGCCGGCGTGTGCCTCCAGGCGGTGCACGGCCCGGTCTCGGACACCTACCGCGCCCTGATCCTGGACGCGCGCCTGCGGACCCGGGCCCGCTACGACGTCCCCGGCATCCCCTCCCGCGCCCGCGTCTCGCCCAGCGGCCACTTCGCCGCGTGGACGGCGTTCGTGGGCGGCGACTCGTACGCCGGGACGGACTTCTCCACCCGGACCGCCATTGCGGACGTCCGCACCGGCGCGCTGATCCCCAGCCTGGAGGCGTTCCGGATCATCGAGGACGGCCGCACCCTGAAGGCGCCCGACGTCAACTTCTGGGGCGTCACCTTCGCCGCCGACGACCGCGCCTTCTACGCGACGCTGGCGACCGGCGGCCGCACCCACCTGGTCCGGGGCGACCTGCGCACGCGCACGGTCACCGTCCTGCGCGCGAACGTCGAGTGCCCCTCCCTCTCCCCCGACGGCAGCCGGATCGCCTTCAAGAAGCGCGTCCCGGGCCTGCCCAAGGACGCCCCGTGGCGCCTGTACGTCCTCGACCTGCGCACCCAGCGCGAGACCCCGCTCGCGGAGCGGCGCAGCGTGGACGACCAGGCGGTCTGGAAGGACGCCCGCACCCTCGTCTACGCCCTCCCCGGCGACTACGGCGCCGACCTCTGGACCGTCCCGTCCGACGGCACGGGCGCCCCCCACCGCATCAGCCGAGCCGCCCTCTCCCCGTCCTACCTCCACTGACCCGGCCCGTACGCGGCCCGAACCGGGGCAGCCTGAGCCGGACCGGCGCCGGGCAGGACCGGCGCCCCGCCGTCCCGGCGGCTCACAGCACCGGCAGATGCTTCCGCAGCTCGTACGCGGTGACCTCGGAGCGGTACTCCTCCCATTCCTGCTTCTTGTTGCGGAGGAAGAAGTCGAAGACGTGCTCGCCGAGGGTCTCGGCGACCAGGTCGCTGTTCTCCATGAGGTTCAGGGCCTCGCCGAGGTTCTGCGGGAGGGGCGCGATGCCCAGTGCGCGGCGTTCGGCGTTGGACAGGGCCCAGACGTCGTCCTCGGCGCCCGGCGGCAGCTCGTAGCCCTCCTCGATGCCCTTCAGACCGGCGGCCAGCAGGACGGCGTAGGTCAGGTACGGGTTGGCGCCGGAGTCGATCGAGCGGACCTCGACGCGGGCCGAGCCGGTCTTGCCGGGCTTGTACATGGGGACGCGGACCAGGGCCGAGCGGTTGTTGTGGCCCCAGCAGATGTAGGAGGGGGCCTCGCCGCCGGCGCCCGCGGTGCGCTCCGAGCCGCCCCAGATGCGCTTGTAGGAGTTGACCCACTGGTTGGTGACCGCGGAGATCTCGGCGGCGTGCCGCAGCAGGCCCGCGATGAAGGAGCGGCCGACCTTGGAGAGCTGGTACTCGGCGCCCGACTCGTAGAACGCGTTCCGGTCGCCCTCGAAGAGGGACAGGTGCGAGTGCATGCCGGAGCCGGGGTACTCCGAGAACGGCTTCGGCATGAACGTCGCCTGAAGCCCCTGCTCCAGCGCCACCTGCTTCATGACCAGGCGGAACGTCATGATGTTGTCCGCCGTGGACAGGGCGTCGGCGTAGCGCAGGTCGATCTCCTGCTGGCCCGGGGCGCCCTCGTGGTGGGAGAACTCCACCGAGATGCCCATCGACTCCAGCATGGTGATCGCCTGGCGGCGGAAGTCCATGCCGATGTTCTGCGGGGTGTGGTCGAAGTAGCCGGAGTTGTCGGCGGGGGTGGGGCGGGAGCCGTCGAGCGGGCGGTCCTTCAGCAGGAAGAACTCGATCTCCGGGTGGGTGTAGAAGGTGAAGCCCAGGTCGGAGGTGCGGGCCAGGGCGCGCTTGAGCACGAAGCGGGGGTCGGCGAAGGAGGGAGAGCCGTCCGGCATCAGGATGTCGCAGAACATGCGGGCGGTGCCGGGGGCCTCGGCGCGCCAGGGCAGGATCTGGAAGGTGGACGGGTCGGGCTTGGCGATCATGTCGGACTCGTAGACCCGCGCGAAGCCCTCGATGGCCGAGCCGTCGAAGCCGATGCCCTCGTCGAACGCCTGCTCAAGCTCGGCGGGCGCCACGGCCACGGACTTCAGGAAGCCCAGCACGTCCGTGAACCACAGGCGTACGAACCGGATGTCGCGCTCCTCCAAGGTCCGGAGCACGAACTCCTGCTGCTTGTCCATCTTCCGCTTCCCCATCCTTGCTGGTCAGGCCGCCTGCTCGTCCGTCGGGCGGAGGCGGTCGGGCACCCGAGCATCACACCACAACCGCGTTTCACGCGCGTTGCGGACCTTGATCGTCCGCACGTGCCCGGCCGGTACGCCCGGCGTGCCCACGCCGTACCCCTAGGAGGAGCGGTCTACGGCGGTCTACGGCGGGCGGCCGGTCCACGGCGGGCGGGCGGCCGCGGGCGGCGGCCCGTGCGGGTGCGCCGCTCTGCCGCCCATCTTGCCCGCTCGCACAGTCATCCGTCATGGCCGAGTCCGGGTCCGTCCCGCGCCCGGTCGGGCCTACGCCCGGTCCGGCTCGCGTTCTGTCCGGTCCGCGCCCGGTCCGGCCTGCGCGCGGGACGGCCTGCGCGCGGGCCTCGGGGCCTCTGGGTTCATGAGGGTCGCCGGGGTCGCCCGGGTCGCCGTGTTCTCCGGAGCGCCGCAGTCACTGGGGTCACCGGAGATACCGGAGCCACCGGAGCCACCGGAGCCACCGGAGCCACCGGGGTCCACGCTCTCCGGGGGCGCCGAGTTCCCCAGGGTCACCGGGTTCGCCGCCCCGGCGCTCTCCCCCGCACCCCTCCCGCCGCACTACGATCGGCGCACCCGACCGCCCCTCACACTTCACATGCGAAGGACTGCCTCCATGGGTTCCGTCGACAGGACCGGTACGACCGCCGGCGCCGAGCAGCGCAAGGCGCGCATCGAGCAGATGCGCCGTGCCGAGCAGGCCCGCCGGCGCCGCAACCGGCTGATCGCCGTCGCGGCGGGCGTGGTCGCCGTCGCCGCGCTGGCCGCCGGCGGCGTGGCGCTGATCCAGGCCGGCTCAGGCGACGACACGGCGGGCAAGGCGGCCGGCCCGAGCGGCGGCGCCAAGGGGGCGGGTCACTTCGTGACCGGTGCGGACGGCGTGCGCACCTGGCAGGGCGCCCTGGGCCGCACCCACACCACCGCCCCCGTGACGTACCCGATGGAGCCTCCGGTCGGCGGCGACCACAACCCGGTCTGGCAGAACTGCAACGGCGACGTCTACGACAAGCCGGTGCAGAACGTGCACGCGGTGCACGCGCTGGAGCACGGCGCGGTCTGGGTGACGTACAACGACAAGGCCCCGAAGGCCGACGTGACCGCGCTCGCGGCGAAGGTGCACGGCACGCCGTACACCCTGATGAGCCCGGTCCCGGACCAGAAGGACCCGATCATGCTCTCCGCCTGGGGGCGCCAGCGCACGGTGACCGGGGCGCACGACCCGGCCCTGGACAAGTTCTTCGCCGCGTTCGTGCAGGGACCCCAGACGCCGGAGCCGGGGGCGGCCTGCACCGGCGGGGTGAGCCAGTGAGGCTCGCCGGGATGGTCGCGGGGGCCGCCGTGACGGCGCTGGTCGCGGCCGGCGCGATCAGCTACGCGGTCGCCGAGGACCACGGCGGCGGGAGCGGGGCGGGGAGCGTGCTGCGGGTCCCCGCGGCGGACTCCGCGGACGCCGGTTTCGCCCGGGACATGGCCGTCCACCACCAGCAGGCCGTGGAGATGTCGTACATCGTGCGCGACCGCACCCGGGATCCCGAAGTGCGCCGCCTCGCCTACGACATCGCCCAGACGCAGGCCAACCAGCGGGGAATGCTGCTGGGTTGGCTCGACCTGTGGGGGCTGCCGAAGGTGTCGGCGGATCCGCCGATGACGTGGATGGGCATGGGCGACGCCCCTGCCGGCAAGGACGGCGCGCTGATGCCGGGCATGGCGACCAACGCCGAGCTGCGCGAACTGGGCCGGCTCAGCGGGCGGAAGGCCGAGATCGACTATCTGCGGCTCATGACGGCCCATCACCGGGGCGGGGTCCACATGGCGGAGGGCTGCGCCGCCCGGTGCTCGGTCGGCGTGGAGCGGCGGCTGGCGCAGGGCATGGTGCAGGCGCAGCGCTCGGAGATCCAGTTGATGGCCGACATGCTCAAGAAGCGTGGCGCCGCGATCAGTTGATCAAGAAGACGTCCGCTATGCGGACGTCGGAGCCCTCAATTCGGCGCAGATGAACGGTGCCTGACGGTTCCTTGGGTTTCTCTTGACCCTTTCATTCCCCTGGCATGTACGGTTCATCCGGAAGAGTGGCCCTCGCTCGTGTGATCCAGCCCCGGGCCGAACCGCCGCGGCCCCTGCGCGCATCGCACGAAGACCGACCACTCATTGCGTCAGATGCGATCCGCATCGCAGGGGGTTTTATGAGATCGAACCGCGCCACCGTACGCGCCGGGGTGAGCATGGCGGCGACGCTGCCCATGATCGCCGGTGCGCTGGTGCTCGGCATACCCGCGGCACACGCCGCGGACCACTCGGGCCGCAACGCGCTCGCGGGCACCAAGCCCTTGTGGGCGACGGCCAAGGCGGACAAGGGCTCCACGCCGAACGGCGCCCAGGTCAGCGCCCGGGTGTTCCTGGCCGGCCGCGACGCCGCCGGCCTCGCCGCCTACGCGAAGGCGGTCGCCGACCCGTCCTCGCCCTCGTACGGCAAGTACCTCAGCGCCGCGCAGGCGCAGCGTCAGTTCGGCGCGACGAAGGCCCAGAAGGCCGCCGTCACGTCGTGGCTGAAGTCGGCGGGCCTGAAGGTCACTTCGGTCACCGCGCACTACGTCGCCGTCACCGGTGACGTCGCCGCCGCCGAGAAGGCGTTCGGCACCCAGCTCCACGACTTCGCCAAGGGCTCGCGGACTTACCGCGCGCCGGCCCAGTCGGCCACCGTGCCGGAGGGCCTGAAGGGCGCCGTCCTGACCGTCACCGGTCTGGACAACGCCCCGCACAAGGCGAACCACGAGGACCAGCTCCCTCCGCCGGAGACGGTGTTCAAGAACTCCGGGCCGTTCTCCTCGTACTACGGCTCCCGGATCGCCAAGAGCCTGCCGTCCGCGTACGGCACGAAGATCCCGTACGCGATCAAGGGCTACACGGGCAAGCAGCTCCGCTCGGCCTACGGCGCCGGCAAGTACACCGGCGAGGGCGTCCGCGTCGCCATCACCGACGCCTACGCCTCGCCGACCATCGCCTTCGACGCGGCGAACTACGCCAAGCGCAACGGCGACGCGGCCTGGAAGACCAGTCGGCTGCACCAGGTGCTCCCCGCGCAGTACACCAAGACGACGGAGTGCGGGGCGGCGGGCTGGTACGGCGAGGAGACCCTCGACGTCGAGGCCGTGCACGCCGTGGCGCCCGCCGCGGACGTCACCTACGTCGGCGCCGCCTCCTGCTACGACGACGACCTGCTCGACTCGCTGAGCAAGGTCGTCGACAACCACCTGGCCGACATCGTCTCCAACTCCTGGGGCGACGTCGAGGCCAACCAGACGCCGGACCTGGCCGCCGCGTACGACCAGGTGTTCCAGTTCGGCGCGGTGGAGGGCATCGGCTTCTACTTCTCCTCCGGTGACAACGGCGACGAGGTCGCCAACACCAAGACGAAGCAGGTCGACACCCCGGCCAACTCGGCGTGGGTGACGGCGGTCGGCGGCACGTCGCTGGCCGTCGGCAAGGGCGACGCGTACAAGTGGGAGACCGGCTGGGGCACCGAGAAGGCCCTGCTGTCCGCGGACGGCAAGAGCTGGACGGGCTTCCCCGGCGCCTACACCTCCGGTGCGGGCGGCGGCACCAGCAAGACCGTGCCGCAGCCGTACTACCAGAAGGGCGTCGTCCCGGCCGCGCTGGCCACGGCCAACAACGCCGCCGGCAACCGCGTCGTCCCGGACATCGCGGCCATCGCCGACCCGAACACCGGCTTCCTGGTGGGCCAGACGCAGTCCTTGACGGACGGCACGCTGGGCTACAGCGAGTACCGCATCGGCGGCACCTCGCTGGCCGCGCCGGTCATCGCGGCCGTGCAGGCCCTCGCCCAGGAGGCCCGCGGCGGCAAGGCGATCGGTTTCGCCAACCCGTCGATCTACTCCCGGTACGGCTCGAAGCTGTACCACGACGTGGTGGACAAGCCGACCGGCAAGGACCTGGCCGTGGCGCGCGTCGACTTCGTCAACGGCCACGACGCCACCGGCGGTCTGAGCATCTCCGTCCGCAGCCTCGGCAAGGACAGCTCGCTCAAGGCCGTCAAGGGCTACGACGACGTCACCGGCGTCGGCTCGCCCGCCTGGGGCTACGTCGACTCCTACCGTCGCCACTGACCCAGGAGCCCCCTTCGGCGCCGTCGCCGACGACAGCGACCTGGTCGAGGCCGCCGGGCAAGGGCGGCTGCCGCTGGGCGACGAGCCGATGGTGATGGGCGG